>JAZGAL010000170.1:0-11817 GCA_036475815.1 Gemmatimonadota bacterium | reverse complement strand
CGAACGGCTGCAACAAGACCAAGAACAGCTGGCCGAGCCCTCTCGCCGTGAGGACACCCCGATCCTTCAGCAGCGATAGGAGAGCCAAGGTCACTGGAAGCAGGAAGGCGACGGCGGCGTACCGAGTCCGCCGCAAAGCGCGTTATGATCACGGCACCCAGGACAACCAGTCCACCCGGCGCGATCCAGGGGAAAGAGTACCTCAGGTACCTGGGGGCTATCAGGCAGGAATCATGTATCTATCATGCATGTTTTCGGCCTTACATCGTCACGGTTCTGCGAAATCGGACGGTAGCCAGCCAGAGGGTGCCGGCCGCCATGATCGTCAGCGCCGCATACTGGCGCCAGAGATCGGTGATGCCCGCGCCTTTGAGGAAAACCGCACGCACGACTTCCAGAAAGTGGCGCAACGGGTTGAGCAGCGTCAGCCATTGGAAGACCCGGGGCATGCTGCTGATGGGATAGAAGAACCCGGAGAGGATGATAGCCGGAAGCAGGAAGAGGAACATCGACATGAAAGCTTCCTGCTGAGTCTTCGAGATAGTGGAGATCAGGAGCCCGAGCGACAGCCCAGAGACGATATACAGAAACGCCGCTGGGAGCAGCACCAGATTCGAGCCGCGCATCGGGATGCCGAACCAGAGGATCGCCACCGCGGTGATCAGGAAAAGGACAACAAAGGCCGCGAGCATCGGTGGTAGCGTCTTACCCAGCATGAGCTCGGTAGCGGATAGCGGGCTGACGGTGAGCTGGTCAAGCGTCCCCATCTCGCGCTCGCGCACGACCGACATCGACGTCAACAGCAGCGACATCAGGAGAATCAGCACTCCGATGACGGCTGGCACATTGTAGACGCGGCTCTCCAGCCCCGGGTTGTACCAAGCACGAGTGCGGAGATCGACGCCTCCGGCGGGAAACGTCCCGGCGGCGGCAGCCCGTTTCAGCCCGTACTGCTGTACGATCTGGCCGGCATACCCCTGTGCGACCGTTGCAGCATTCGAATCGGTACCGTCGAGGATCACCTGCACCTGAGCTCCGCGGCCCGCGGAGACGTCCCGAGCGAAGCCGGCGGGAATCTCGATGCCGACGGTGGCGTCGCCGTGATCCAGGGCCCGCACGAGGTCGGCGGGGCGGTCGGAGCTGGCGACGACCTCGAAGTAGCCCGTGGTCTCGAAAGCCTCGAGCAGCTGGCGAGAGATTGCGGTGCGATCGTGATCGATGACGAACGTCGCCGTGTCCCGGATGTCGGTGTTGACGGCGTAGCCGAAGATGACGAGCTGGATGATCGGCGCTACGAACAGCACCCCGCGCATCTTTGGGTCGCGCAGCATCTGGCGCAGCTCCTTCTTGAGCAGCACTCGTACGCGGAGCATAGAGATGCTCATCACGCCAGTTCCTTCTTGAAAGCCCGGATGGCCAGCGACACGCCGACCGCGGCGAAGATGATCATCGCCACGGCCTCGATCCAGAGGGCTTCCAGGCCTACGCCCTTGAGAAAGATCGCCTTTATGACCTTCACGTAGTAGCGGGCCGGCACAAGGTACGTGACGGTCTGCAGGACGATCGGCATCGTCGAGATCGAGTACATGAAACCGGAGAGCAGGATCGCCGGCAGATACGTGGTCTGCAATGCAAGCTGGGTCGCCAGCACCTGGGTTTTCACAGCCGCCGAGATGAACATGCCGAAGCTCAGCGCGCCCAGCAGGAAGAGCAGCGTCATGCCCGAGAGCAGCAGGATGTTGCCGCGCAGCGGCACGCCGAAAACGACCAGGCCGGCGACTATCGCGAGGGCCACGTCGAACAGGCCTATCGCCACGTACGGTAGGAGCTTCCCGATCACCACCTCCAGCCGGTGCACCGGGGTCGCAGCGAGCTGTTCCATCGTGCCGCGCTCCCACTCGCGCGCGATGGTGAGCGCTGTGAGCATCGCGGCGATGATCGACATGATGACGGCCACGAGGCCGGGCACGATCATGTTGCGGCTCTCCAGCGTCTCGTTGTACCAGACGCGGGATTCCGCTTGTATCGGCAGGACAACCTCGCGACCCTTCAGCACGGCTTCCGCCGAGTAGCGTGCGACGATGGCGCCTGCATAGTTCTGGGCGATGGTGGCCGTGTTGGCGTCGGCGCCATCGAGGAGGATCTGGACGGGTGCGCGGCGGCCGGCGGCCAGGTCGCGACTGAAATTCGGCGGGATGATCAGGACCAGCTTGGCTACGCCTCTCTGCAGCAGCTCATCGACGCCTCCGTAGCTCGCCGGATGGGCGACGATCTTGAAGTAGCCGGAACTCTCGAACCGCTCGATCAGATCGCGGCTCGCCTCGCTTCGGCTCTCGTCGAGGACCGCCATCTCGATGTTCTTCACGTCGAAACTGATGGCGTACCCGAAGATCAGGATCAGGAATACCGGCAACAGAAACGCCATGACCAAGCTGCGCGTGTCGCGACGGAGCTGGATCGTCTCCTTGCGGGCCATCGCCAGCAGACGCGCGAGACTCATCCGGCCACCGATCCACCTGAACGGTGGATGAAAGAGACGAAAACATCCTCGAGCGACGGTTCGATGGGCTGGATCGATTCGGTTACGTGCCCGGCGGCGGCGAGCAGCTCGGGGATCACGCGCTCCGCCGCGGCCTGGTCCTCGACCATCACGTGTACGGCTCGACCGAACATCGTGACTTCCAGGATGCCCGGCGCGCCGCGAATCAACTCCACAGCACTGGGAGCGTCGTCGGTGGTGACCTCGAGGATCGGTTCCCGGATCATCTCTTTGAGCGCGCGGGGCCGATCCACAGCGATGAGCCGGGCGCGGTTCATCAGCGCGAGACGATGGCAGTACTCAGCCTCCTCCATGTAGTGGGTGCTGACGAAAACGGTCGTCCCGGAGGCCGCAAACTCGTAGATCAGGTCCCAGAAGTTGCGGCGCGAAATGGGATCGACACCCGATGTCGGCTCATCCAGGAAGAGGATCGGCGGCTCGTGGAGTACCGCGCACCCCAACGCCAGGCGCTGCTTGAAGCCCAGCGCCAGCTCGCCGGTCATGCGTTCCTGCTGATCGGCGAGGCCCGCCATCTCCACCACCCACTCCCTTCGTTCGTCCAGCCGAGTGCCGCTTACGCCGTAGAGCCCGGCGAAGAGCCCGATGTTCTCCGCCACGGTCAGGTCGGGGTAGAGCGAGAAGAGCTGGGACATGTAACCGATGTTGAGCTGGACCTGGGCGATGTCCTTTTCGACGTCGAACCCCGCCACGCGCGCAGACCCCGAGCTGGGACGGAGGAGCCCCGTCAGCATCTTGATCGTAGTAGTCTTGCCGGCGCCGTTCGGCCCCAGGAATCCGAAGATCTCGCCTTCGCCCACCTCGAAGCTCACGTGGTCTACGGCCGTGAAGTCGCCAAACATGCGGGTCAGCCCGCTCACCTGCACAGCCTCAGCCATCCGGCCCCTCCTGTTCCTGGACGAGATCGATGAAGACGTCCTCCAGCGACGGCTCGACTGACTTCTCCTCGAGCACCGCGATGCCGTCAGCGATCAGAGCGTCACGCGCCGCCGGCCAATCCCGCAGTCCCTCTCGCAGCGTCACGTGGATGACCTCGCCGAAGAGTACCGCCTGCCGCACGGCGGGATAGTCTCGCAGCAGGTCACGCGCGCGACGCGGCGCGTCGGCGCGAACGGCGAACACCTGATCGCGTAGCCGTGCTTGCAGCGCGTGCGGAGTATCGAGGACGACCGAACGACCTTTGTGGAGGAGCGTCACCCGGTCGCAGCGCTCCGCTTCGTCGAGGTAGGCGGTCGAGACGATGACGGTGACGCCGCGCGCCACCATCCCGTGCACGATCAGCCAGAGGTCGCGCCGTGAGATAGGATCGACGCCGAAAGTGGGTTCGTCGAGGAGCAGGATCTCCGGTTCGTGAATGAGCGCCGCGCAGAGGCCGAGCTTCTGCTTCATGCCGCCTGAAAGTTGGCCGGCGAGACGGTTTTCGAACGGGCCAAGCCCGGAGAAAGCGTAGAGGCGCTCCAGACGCGGCGGGCGTTCCTTGCGTGGCACCTGATAGAGGTCGGCATAGAACTCGATGTTCTCGCGCACCGTCAGGTCTGTGTAGAGGCCGAAGCGCTGCGACATGTAGGCGATGTGATGCTTCACACCTTCGGGGTCCCGGGTGACGCTGACGCCGGCCACCCGAGCATCTCCCGCTGTGGGCCGGAGCACGCCGGCAAGCATGCGAAGCGTCGTCGTCTTCCCGGCACCGTCGGGCCCCACGATGCCGAACAGTTCGCCGGGCGCGACCTGGAACGTCAGGTCCTGGACGGCGATGAGCTCACCGAAGCGGCGGGTCAGTCCCTCGACAGATACGGCCGGTTCCATCGCCGGCTCACAGCTCCCCGGTTTCCAACCGCACGTCGGCGGCGAGACCCGGCTTGAGGTCGATGCCCGGATCGCCGATGATCTGCACCTTCACCCGGTAGACCAGTTTCACGCGCTCCTCGGTGGTCTGCACGTTGCGCGGCGTGAACTCCGCCTCGCTGGCGATGAAAACGACCTCGCCTTCGTAAACCCGGTCGGGGTCGGCGTCCGCGGTGATCGCCGCGGGCTGGCCGATGGTGATTCGCCCCACCTCATCTTCACGCACGTAGATCCGCACCCAGCGATCGTCCGGGTTCATGAGCGTCAGCACCGGCGCGCCCGCCGGGACGGTCTCCCCCAGCTCCCTGTGGCGTATTGTGATCACACCGTCGAAGGGGGCGCGTATCAACGAGAAGTCGAGTGCGGCGTCGATCTGTGCTACGGCGGCCTCCGCCTGCGCGACTACCGCACGCTGGGCCAAGATGCGCTCGACGCGAGGACCCGTCTCGAGTATCCGCAGCGCTTCCTCCGCCCTGTCGTACTCCAACTGGGTCAGCTCGAGGGCCGTCTCGGCATTGTCGAGCATCTGTTGGCTGACCGCGCCGCCCTCGAAGAGACGGCGAGTGCGTTCCAGGTCCCGCACTGCATCGTTGACCCGCTGCTGGGCCGCTCGCAGCGCAGCACGTCCCTGGGCGACCTCCTCGGAGCGGTAGCCGCTCTCCAGTTCCCTCAGCACGGCCCGGGCAGCCTCAGCCTGTGCCTCTACGGCCCGGCGACGCGCCAGGAGCTCCGTCGGGTCGAGCCAGGCGAGCTCCTGTCCACGCTCGATCCAGTCACCCTCACGAGCCGTGATGCGCTCGATGCGGCCGGCCGCCTGAAAGCCCAGATCCGCCTCGGTCGCCTCCACGGTGCCCGAAGCGAGGATCACGCGATCATGATCGGGGCGAAAAACGGTGAACCAAAGTGTCACGGCAACCGCGACCACCACGACGACCGCGATCGCGATCGCGACCCGCCCTCTCTTTTTCATCTTGCGATCTCCACATTCCGATAGAGCCAATCCGGAGTCAGCTCGCCCACGACCCTCGCCAGCTCCACCCGAGCGGCGATCTCACTGTGTCGGGCCTGCACGAGCATGGAACGGGCCCGTAACAGGTTCGCTTCCGCTCGCAGATAGTCGGTCTGAGTTCCGGCACCAGCGTCCAGCGAGAGCTGCTCGATCCGCACAACTTCAGCCTGATGCTGGACCGCTTGCGACAGCGATTCGACCACCGCCTCAGCTCTGAGGGCGGCGTTAACCGCCCGATCGACATTGTCCTGGGCCTGGAGCTCGGCCAGGCGCAGCTCCTCACGAGCCATCCGCGTCTGGGCGTTAGTCTGGCTCACCGCGCTCGATCGGGCACCGCCGGTGAACAGCGGATAGGACAACCCGATGCCCGCCTGCCACTCCGCCGTTCCATCTCCCTCCCTGCTACCGAATGCCAGGACCGCGCCGAAGACATCGATCGCCGGCCACCAAGCGGCCTTCGCCAAACGGTTCTCGGCCTCTGCCGCCGCCACCTGCTGGCGCGATAGCTCAAGCTCCGGGTTGTTGGCAAGCGCCCGCTGGATCAGGTCGGCACGCTCTGCGAGCGTTGCCGAATCCGCAAGACGCACGGCGCGGAGTCGCTCCGACCGAGTATCCTCCACCGGCAGATCGATCGTCCGCGCCAGTTCCCGCTCGGCCAGGTCGAGCCGAGCCTCGGCGGCGACGCGCTCCGCTTCGGCTTCGGCGAGGGCGGCATCCACTCGCAGCAGCTCCACCTGCGCCGCCCGGCCCTCACCGAGCAGGAGGTCCACGCGCCGCCGCTCTGCTTGGAAGGCTCCGATGCTTCGGTTCACCGCGTCCAGGACCCCGCGGGCGGTAAGCACCTCGAGGTAGTTGATGGTGACCCGGGCCGTGAGAGTTTGCTCGGTCGAGATGACCCCCGATTCGGCAGCGGCGGCACCCGCTCGTGCACCCTTCACTCGCGCGCGACGGGCACCGCCATCAAACACGGTCCAGGCCATCGACAGGTTCCCGTTGAGGATGGTTCTGTCGAAGCCGGGGAACTCGTCGGGCTGGAAGCTGTGAATGGGCGCTATGATCATGGGCTTCTCATACTGCGTCAGCGACGCCCCCACTCCGAGATACGGGTACCAGGCCGATTTCGCTCGGCCGACCACGGCGGACGCCGCGTCCTCTCCCGCCCGCGCCGCGCGAACGCTGGGATGCGTTTCCTGAGCCAGCACCACCGCCTCGGCGAGAGTGAGCGAATCGCGGCCGCCGGATTCCTGCGCCGAAACGGCCGTTGCGCAACCGAGCAGCATCAGTGCGGCCAGAGTAGCGGCGCGAGATCGCGATGTTGGACCTGGGCGTTTCATTCTGCTCTCTCCGGATGTGCTGCGAGACCCGCGCGCACGAAGCGGACGATGCTCTCCACCAGCCGCGCGCGCGTCTCGGGATCGTCCTGGTCTATGCCGACACCCTCCCGCAAGCCACGCTGGGCCACGGTCAGCCAGATGGGCTGGGAACCGATGCTCAGCGCCATGAACCGTGGATCCCCATCCCGGATCGATCCGTCGGCCTGTCCCTGGCGGATCAGCGAGGCGATGATCCCGATATTGGTCTGCATCGTCCGCAGGGTGACTTCAGGTATGGGCCGCGAGCCGGTGAGCTGCTGCATCATCAGCCGGGGAAGATCGGGGTTCTCGTACAAGTGACCGAAGAAGGCTCGCACCACCTGCTGGAGGCGGTCCAGCGGGGATCCCTCCCCATCAGCGGCTGCCGAAAGTTGTTCCCTGAAAGGCCCGGACGCCTGTGCGATCACCGCGTCGTAGAGGCCCTGCTTGGAGCCGAAGTGGTAGGTGATGGCGCCGAGGTTGGCGCCGGCGCGGCGGGTGATGGCGCGAACGGAGGTGCCGTCGTAGCCGTGCTCGGTGAAGAGCGCGAGCGCGGCGCGAACGAGAGCGGCGGCGGTGCCGCTGTGGGCAAGTTCCTGGGTGTGGGCGGAATGATTCATACGTATGACCCCCTTCATACGTTCGTATTATATCCCTCCTCCCTTTTCGTGTCAAGCTGATGATTTGCCACCCGTCCTAGCCGCCGATATGGAAACGCAGAGCGGCCCCTGCCGCCCACTGAGGGATCTCCACACCCTTGCGGAAGGACCCCCGAAGACTCAGCTCCAGCCGTTTTCGGACGGGAATGTCGAGTTCGCCAAACAGCCTCGGCGTCGGGTCATCCAGGTAGGAGTAGGGCATCAAGGCCACGCCAAAGAGGCCGTTGACTCTTTGGCGGTAGCCTCGATTGAAGCCTATACCAGCGCGCATCCAACCGGTGGTGCCGAAGGTCGGACTCGGGGAGAGCATGTCTAACTGCAGGTGCCCGCTGCCGCGGCGTCCGAACCGCATATAGAACGAAGGGGCCGTGAAACCGTCGAGGCCCGAGACCGATGTCACTCCTAGCCCCAGACCGACCGTCTCCCATTCCGCGGCAAGCTGGATCCCGCCATACGGTCCGTCGTACTCCAGGGTTGACATGGACCCGGCGAAGCCTGTCAAGCGCACTCGGTCGCTGGGCCATGCATCGACCTGGACGCCTACGGCCTGGAAGTCGACTGGCGTGCTCGACAGCCGTTCCCCACTGCAACTGAAAGTCTGGGATTCGTACTCGCCAGCGCCGTAGCCAACGGAGATCGAAAGGCGACCGCTCGAGTCCTGGGCCACCGAATACGGTGCCAGCTGCCAGATCGCCAGCAGAAGCGGGGCGTGCAGATATCGAAGATTCATATTGCACCATCCTTCGAGAACCGGGTCCCTAGAGGGGTAACTCCACGGCCCGAACGTGGCGCAGCCCGGTCAAGTGGAGATCAAGCCCCGTTGGGAAGCGGATAGAGGGGATGACGTTTGCCGATTGGGTGGGACTTGCTGGGAAGCAAGTGATCAGTGAGCCCCGGAGAGGAACCCACTGCTCACTAATTACTAATTACTGATTACTTGCTTATTCTCGCCGGACCTACAGCTCCATATGCCGCTCGAGGTCGAGCGGCGAGATGTAGAGCCGGAATCGCTCGAAATCGGCAAGCTTCGTCTCGAGCAACTTGTTGTGAATGTCCTCGCCCAGCGTGTCGCTCAGCAGTTCGCTGCCCTCGGCGACCTGGATCGCCGCGTAGAGATCATGGGGCAGAGACTCAACCCCGAGTCGCTCCCGTTCGACGGCAGTGAGCTCGTACAGGTCGAGCGTCATCGGGTCCGGGCATTCGAGCTTGCGCTCGAGACCGTCCAGGCCTGCGGACAGCATGGTGGCGAAGGCGAGGTAGGGATTGCAGGCTGCATCGGGAAAGCGCAGCTCGATACGCGTCGCCAATTCCTTGCCCGGCTTGTAGAGCGGCACGCGCACCAGCGCCGAACGGTTGCGCTCCGCCCAGGCAATGTAGACCGGCGCCTCGAAGCCGACTACCAGCCGCTTGTAGGAGTTGTACCACTGGTTGGTGATCAAGGCCATCTCCTTGGCGTGCTCGAGGACACCCGCCATGAACTGTCTGGCCTGCTTCGAGAGGTGGTAGGGTTCATCCTTGGAGTAGAAGGCGTTGGTCTTCTCGTCGGTGAACAGCGACACGT
Source organism: Gemmatimonadota bacterium (assembly GCA_036475815.1). Lineage (GTDB taxonomy): Bacteria > Gemmatimonadota > Gemmatimonadetes > Palauibacterales > KS3-K002 > JBDHGH01. Next base: position 2,834 of record JAZGAL010000170.1, on the reverse strand, counting down.
GAGTGTGCATGCCGCTGCCGTTCTGGCCGAACAGGGGCTTCGGCATGAAGGTGGCGTGGACACCGTTGCGCCGGGCGATCTCCTTGACCAGCCACTTGTAGGTCTGCAGGGCGTCAGCCATGCGCAGCGCTTCCTGGTACTTCAGGTCGATCTCGTGCTGGCTGGGCCCGACCTCGTGGTGCATGTACTCAACCGGGATGCCCATCGACTCGAGGGCGAAGACGGTGGCCTCGCGCAGGTCATCGCCCATGTCCACCGGCACGATATCGAAGTAGCCAGCTCTGTCGATGATCTCCGGCTGTATATCATCCTTGAAGTAGTAGAATTCGGCCTCGGGGCCGATGTTCATCGTAGAGAAACCATGCTTCTCCAGCCGCGCCAGGTTGCGCTTGAGCACCTCGCGCGGATCGCTGACGTAGGGCGAGCCGTCGGGATTTCGGATCTCGGCGAACATGCGGATTGCCCGGGAACCGCCTGCCTTGAAGGGCACCGCCTGAGCGGTGGAGGCGATGGGGAACGCCACCATGTCGCTCTCCTGGATCCGCTTGTAGCCCTCGATCGAGGACCCGTCGAAACCCATCCCCTCCTCGAAGGCGCCCGCGATCTCCGGCAGGGTGACCGCAAACGACTTCAGGTAGCCGAGGATATCGGTGAACCAGAGCCGGATCGAGCTGACACCGTGATCGGAGCAGTACTTCAACACGTCGGCCGGACTGGAGAGATCTAGCCCGTCCCGGCAGCCCATCTCGGCCACATAGGACTCCATCTGCTCCCGGAAGGTCTCGACCCGTGCAAGGAAATCGTTCATGTGCATTCTGCTGCGCCTCCGTCAATCTCGGGGGGTGGGCTCTAGCTGAACAGGAAAACGGCGGCCGACTGGCACACCACGGACACGAATCTACACGGGCTCGGAAAGACTGCTAGGGGGGCTGGGGGGGCTGGGGGGGCTGGGGGGCTTGCGAGCATCTGGCGGGGAGGCAGGCGCCTGCTAGTTTGCGGCAGCCCCCCAAACGGGAAAGGCCGCCCGGATGCTCCCAAGTCGACTCGGCTCGCTACCCGCCGCTCTGATCGTTCTGCTGGCCGCCGCCTGTGGCCCGCCAGCCGGCGAGCGGGAGGGCGCGGAGCCCGTCCAGCTGATCGTGCTGATCTCCGTAGACCAGTTTCCCGTCTACCTATTCCAGCGCTACGACTCGCTGTACAGCGGCGGGTTGCGCCGGCTACTGGAGGAGGGGCGGAGCTATACGAACGCCGTCCACGACCATGCACTGACCTGGACATCGGCCGGTCACGCCACGCTGTCCACGGGGGTGGCGCCGGCTCGGCACGGGGTCGTCGCCAACAGCTGGTACGAGGAGGTGGAGGGAGAGTGGAAGCGGGTGGGGAGCGTTGACGATGAGGGGGAGAGCATCCCCGGCGTTCCCGACAAGCGGGGCATCTCGCCGAGGAATCTCCGGGTGAGCGGACTGGCGGACTGGATCGTAGCGACGGATCCCCAGTCCCGGATCGTCTCGATCTCCGGCAAGCGCACGGCCTCCGTTCTCCTGGCCGGCCGGACCCGCGCGGGACATGTCTACTACTTCGAGGACGACGTCGGCCGCTTCGTCTCTTCCACCTACTACCGGGACCCCCACCCCCACCCTGAGTGGCTGGAGCGCTTCAACGACGAGGTGCTTGCCGGTTTCTTCGCCGACTCGGTGTGGGAATGCACGGTACCGCTCGGGAGACGAGCGCTGGCCCGGCGCGACAATGCCCCCTACGAGAACTACGGCGCGAACACATCTTTCCCGCACCGCTTCGCGGCTGAGGCAGCCGCCGGCGGCGATCCCGAAGCCTACTACGACTGGTGGGACCACACGCCGGAACTCGACCGGGCAACGTTGGCGCTGGCGCGAGAAGCCGTATCCAGCCTGTCGTTGGGCACTCGTGGTCATGTGGACTACCTGGCCATCGGCCTCTCGCAGCTGGACCGCGTCGGCCACGACTTCGGCCCGCTGAGCCTGGAGCAGCTCGACGCGCTTCTCCGCCTCGATCGGCAGCTCGCGGGGTTCCTGGCTTTCCTGGACGATGCCGTGGGGAAGGACCGCTATGTCGTGGCGCTGACATCGGACCACGGTGTCGTAGAGATCCCGGATTACCGCCGGGAGCTAGGTGAGCCGGGCAAGCACATCGCGGCTCGCGAGATTCGCGCGGTCCATCAGACCGCCATCGAGGCCGACCAGGCCGCGGGCTCTCCCGCGGATCGGCGGTCGGCCGTGATCCGCGCTCTGAAAGAGCTCGACTTCATCGCGGACGTCATGACGCTGGAGCAGCTGGTGGGTCCGGAGTCCTCCGACTCGTTCGTGGCTCTTTACCAGCGGTCCTATTACCCGGGCCGAGTGCCGGGCGTCCTGGCCAAGCAGGGACTCGTGGTGCGGCTGACCGAAGGTTCACACGGCGGGCCTGAGATGACAACGCACGGGTCGCCGTATCTCTACGATCGACACGTGCCGCTCATCTTCATGGGACCCGGCATACGAGCGGGCTCTTCCAGCGATGCCGTTCATACTACGGACGTAGCCCCCACGCTGGCCCGACTCGCGGGGATTTCCTTCCCCGCCGGCCTCGACGGTCGGCCGCTGATCGAGGAGACCGACTAGGCGTCAGGACCCCGCCGCCTCCTCTTCCTTCCGGAGCGCCGCCAGCTCCCGCTCGAGCGCTCCCGCGAGGTCGTCCATCCGTTGCCTGTGGGTCGGGGTCGGTGGGTAGAGGCTTCCCTGCCTGACGCCTGCGCCGTTGAAGGCGGCGGCCAGCCGGTACACTTGGGATCGAAGCCGCCGCACCCGCCTGGCGAGAGC
>JAZGAL010000169.1:0-2718 GCA_036475815.1 Gemmatimonadota bacterium | reverse complement strand
CACCTTGAAGAATGAGAAGGCCGTTGGGTGGATCTTTCACTACGTTACCGGTGGTGCTCTGGCGCTTACCTATCCCGCCATTTTCCTCGGCTTCGGTATTGCGATGCCAGGCAATAACCTGATTCCCGGCCTCATCTGGGGGTTCGTGACTGCCCTCCTGCCGTGGCTCGTTCTTTTTCCCGGTTTTGGGTGGGGTCTTTTTGGTGCCAGGTCGCCCAGAAATGTGAGGGCTCTGCTCTCTCCTGCGGTCGAGCATTCTGTCTATGGGCTTGGATTGGGAATGGTATTGAATATGACCTCGCAACTCTGGCAAGCGAACTTAGGCTGAGATCGTGCGGCTTGGTTAGCCGTGGGAAGAGGTCTACGTGACGACAATCAGTGAACGCGGCACGGCACCGGAAGAACAGTCGCATTCTGTTCACGCCGTTTCCGCTACGCAGCGAGGTCTCATGTTGTCCTTGCTGCTCACGGGCGTCTTTTTCGTCGTCGAGTTGGTCGTCGGGCTGACAATCGGGTCGGTCGCCCTGCTTGCGGATGCGGCACACAATTTCTCCGCGGCCGCGGGAGTGGGCATCGCGCTTATTGGAGCCGTGTTCGCCTCCAAGCCGCCGACTCCTCGCCGAACCTTTGGGTTCCTTCGACTGGAGATACTCACAGCCTGGATCAACGGCGTTCTTCTGCTAATAATGGCCTTTCTGATTTTCCAGATGGGCATCGGCAAACTGCTGAATCCGGTCGCCGTTTCCACAACTCCAATGCTGATCCTGGGGCTCGTCGGTTTGGTCATCGGTGGGGTTCCAGCAGTGATCCTTTGGAGGAAGCAAAAAACCGATGTCAACGTACGCGGAGCGTTCTGGCATGTTCTGGAGACGGTCTTTGGGTCGGCCGCGGTTCTGGTCGCTGCCCTTCTAGTGCGCTTTACGGGTTGGCTCGAGGCCGATGCGGTTCTCGGCATGCTCCTCGGTCCGGTACTGCTCGTCGCCGCGTGGGGGATCATCAAGGGGACGACGAAGACGTTGCTGGATCTTGCTCCCGACGACCTTGACTTGCTTGAAGTGAAGGCAGCGATCGAAGCGATCCCCGAGGTCGTCGATGCGCATCACGTTCATGCCTGGACGGTGGGTATCGGCAAAGATATCTTCTCGGCCCATGTGAGAATCCGGGATGAGGCGGACCCCCAGGTAATCCTCCGAGCCATCACCGATCTGATCGTCGAGCGGTTCAACATCTACTTCTCCACGGTGCAGCTCGAGACCGAGTGCACAGACCTCCCTGCAAGAGAGATCGACTTCGCCTAGCTATGCGGACGACATGCTGTTTGCCTCGTTCGCAGAGATGCGCCGCTGCCGTGCTGGCCACCCTCTGTCTGCCCGCCGCCTGCACCGGACAGGCCGGATCAGGTGCGGATGCCGGGACCGCTGATTGGGTGACCGTCGCTCCGGCGGAGGCAGGTCTGGATCCGGCGCCGCTGGAGCGACTCCGCGCCGCTGCGGATGCCGGTCAGCTTCAGAACCTCCACGCGATCCTCGTGGTCAGAGACGGGAAGCTGGTCTTCGAGGAGTACTATGGCGGTTTCGCCCTCGACACTCGCCAGTACACGGCGTCCGTCTCCAAGAGCGTCGGGTCGATCCTCCTCGGGATCGCCATGGACCGCGGGCTGTTGCCCGGGCTGGAGGATGAGATCCTGGACGAGCCGCTCCTGGACCTTCTGCCCGAGTACGGAGACGAGCTGACCGACGATCCCCGGAAGAGGGAGATCCTGCTCCGACACGCCCTGTCGATGAGCGGCGGGCTCGAGTGGGACGAGCAGACCTACCCGTACAGCGACCCCCGCAACGACTGGATCCGGGCCAGCAGCAGCGACGACCCCGTCGGATTCGCGCTCTCGAGACCGGTCGTCGCGCCGCCCGGGACCGCATTCAACTACAACGGAGGGTATTCGATCCTGGTCTCCTATCTGGTGCAGCGCGCCACCGGCCGGACCGCCGAGGCGTTCGCCGCGGAGTACCTGTTCGGACCGCTGGGGATCGAGGACTGGGAGTGGGAGACGCTGGCCAGCGGTCTGACCGACACGGACGGAGGCCTGCACCTGCGGCCCCGAGACATGGCCAGGCTCGGGCAGCTCTTCCTGAACGGCGGCGTCTGGAACGGCGAGCGGGTCGTCTCGGAGGCGTGGGTCGCCGAGTCTACCGGCGAGCACATGGCTAACGAGGGAATGCCCGACTACGGGCTCCAGTGGTGGCTCGGCGATTTTCACTACGCCGGTCGCACCGCCCACACGTTTCTGGCGTCGGGTCACGGCGGTCAGAGGATCCACGTATTCCCGGAACTGGACCTCGTGGTCGTCATCGCGCAGGAGGTGTTCGACAACCCACCGGCGGATCTCAACGCCCTGGCTATCCTGACCCGGTACGTCCTCCCGGCCGCCGATCCTACCGCGCAACTGCCCGAGGCCGTCGAGCTGCCACCCGCGACCCTGGCGCGCTATGCGGGCCGCTACGCCGGGTCCGGTGGGGAGATCAGCGTCGAATACGGGGATGGGCGTCTGACTGCAGAGGCGGAGGGGGCCCCGACGATCGAGCTGCGGCTGTTGAGCGAGACGCGGTTCGTCGGCACCGTGGCCGGGCTACTCGACGTCTACTTCGAGTTCCGCGTCGGCCCCACCGGGACGGTCGATGGCGTGCGGACGACCTGGGGGTTCGACGAGACCGAGTTCGT
>JAZGAL010000168.1:0-2556 GCA_036475815.1 Gemmatimonadota bacterium | reverse complement strand
ACCGACCCGGAACGTGACACGCCCGAGCGAATGCGCCAGTGGCTCGACAACTTCGACCCCACCTTCACCGGGCTTTGGGGAAGCGAGGACGAGGTCAACGAGATCGCGGTGTCTCTGGGCCTCCCGGCTTCCGTGAAGGTGGAGACCGAGGACGGCGGTTATGCAGTGGGACACTCGGCACACGTCATGGCGTTCACGAAAGACAACCTGGCCCACATCCTCTATCCGTTCGGAACGAGGCAGGCCGATTGGGCACACGATCTTCCGAAACTGGTAACTGAGAGATGGAGCGAATGATGAGGAAACGGACTACCGTCGCCATGCGTGCGATCGCCGCTTCGACGGCTGTGTTGGCAGGGGCGATCGCCAGCTGTTCATCGGAGCGCGAGCCACCCGCGACCACCAGCGTAGAGGTCTCCGGAGTGTATATCTCGGAACCCGCGCTGGGCGAGCGAGCGGCCATGTACTTCACGGTAGTGAACCGCGCGGCTGAGGACGACGAGCTGCTGGCCGTTTCGACTCCGGTGGCGGGAGTGACCGAGATCCACAGAACGGTAGAGCAGGCCGGCACGATGAGGATGGAACCTGTAGCTTCCCTGCCATTGCCGGCGGGCGGCGAGCTGCGCATCGCGCCGGGCGGTTATCACATCATGCTCCTCGAGTTGCGGGCGGATTTCGCGCCGGGCGATAGCGTCGATGTAACACTCCACTTCCGCAACGCGGGCGACGTGGCGGTGCGCGGCCAGGTTCTGAAATACGTCGACATCGAGCAGGCCCTCACCGGGGCGCAGTAGCGCGACCCTGGCGGGACCGGCCAAGCGATGCGGTGGTGGTGCTCTGCCTCACAGGGGGTCGCATGGACCTGGGCCTGGCAACCGTTTCCCGGCGTCTGGCTGGTCATCATCCTCATCGCCCTCGCCTACGCGTGGTATCTTCGCGGGCTCGCTGCGCCCGCCGACCCGGAGCAGAGACGCCATAGGAGACTCCAGATCGCCCAGTTCGCGGCGGGGCTGTTCTGCTTGTGGCTCGCCCTGGACTGGCCGCTGGGTCCTCTTGGGTCCGGGTACCTGGCAAGCGTGCACATGGTGCGGTATCTGCTCATCTCGCTCATCGCGCCGCCGCTGCTGCTCCTGGGCCTGCCCGAAGAAGCGTACACGGGGTTGAAGAACCACCGGCGGATTCTCGCTTTCCTCCACAACACGACCCAGCCGCTCATCGCGTTCTTCATCTTCAACGTCGTCATCAGTGTGACACACTGGCCGTCGCTGGTGGACCGGCTGATGGCCACACAGGTCGGCTCTTTCTTTCTCGACATCATCTGGCTTGCCGCTGGGCTCATCTTCTGGTGGCCGGTAGTCAGCCGGGTCCCCGAGTGGCCGGGATTCACGTACGTCTGGAAGCTGGCCTACCTGGGTTTCAACGGGATCCTGATCCGGCCGGTCTTCTTCATCTTGCTATTCAGCAAGTTTCCGGCGTACGCGACCTACGAGCTGGCACCGCCGATAGGCCGCACGTCGGCATGGAGCGACCAGCAACTGGCGGCGGGGGTCATGAAGCTGGGAAGCGCATGGATCATGGTGATCGCGATGGCCTTCGTGTTCGCCGCCTGGGTGCGCGCCAGCGAGAAGAGCGCCCGCGCTTCTACTGCGGCGCCTTCTTGACCGGAGGCAGCGCCGACCGTAGACTGAAGAAGAGAATCAGAAACACGACGGCGGGCGGAACACTACGGAAGCCGGTGAGAATCCGGCACGGCCCCGCCACTGTGTGAGGCCCGGCGAAGAGCCGGAAGAAGCTAGCTCGACACGCCACTGGGACCCGGCTGAGGTCCTGGGAAGGCGAGCTCGGCTGCCTCGAGTCAGGAGACCTGTTCCGCCCCGTACGCCATAGCACTCTTCCAGGGTAAGACGTGCGGGCTTTCTTATTGCCTTCGAGGATCCACATCGGACGCCGCCCGGCGGGAGCGGGAGCTCTTGCGTTGGCGGCACTCGCCGGGCTGTTCCTGCTGACCATCCCTGAGATCGCTGAAGCCCAGTATCCGGGTGAGCTCAGCGGCCGCGTCACAGACGCCATCACGGGTGAACCGCTGGAGAGCGTACTGGTCGAGGTGCTGGGCGTCGGTCTCACCGCGCTCAGCGACGGCCGGGGCGAGTACCGGATCCGCGGGCTCGAAGCGGGCCGGTACACGGTGCGGTTCAGCCGGCTGGGCTACGAGCCGCAGTCACAGGACGTCGAGGTGCGTAACGGAGAGGTCGCGCGGCTCGGCGTACAGCTGGGGGCACGTCCTCTGCCAATCGCGGAGGTCCGCGCCAAAGCGGAGGCCGGCAGGTCGCCGGGCGTGATCTCCATATCGCGTGCGGAGATCGAGCAACGCGGCGAGTTGACCGCCGGCAGCCTGCTGGAAGGGCGCCCCGGACTTGTGGTTCAGCGTCGAGGGCCGGCCGGCCCTCAAACCGTGAGCATCCGCGGTAGCTCCGCCGACGAAGTTCTGGTGCTGCTGGACGGAGCGCCGCTCAACGACCCGCTCAGCGGCGAAGCCGACCAGTCGACTATCCCGGC
>JAZGAL010000167.1:0-5311 GCA_036475815.1 Gemmatimonadota bacterium | reverse complement strand
TGGGCGATGCTCCTCTATCGCAGTTCCTCGGAGTGGTCCGACTACGAAGCCGCCGCATCGCAGACGAGCGGGCTGTACAATTCCCGTGTGGCTGAAGCCTGGTCGGTCGAGCTCGCCCTACAGAAATGGTTCTGGGGAAGGCGCGCCCGCCTGCATCTACTCTTCCGCAACATCGCCAACGACGCCGTGCCGTTGCACCCGATCGGCGCGGCTTACGGGCTGACGTTTGCGGTGCAAGGAGAATTGTTCCTCCGCGGTCTCTAGGTGGACCGGCAGTCTTCTCCAGCAGCCCAAGACGTCTGGAGCCCGACAAGCCCGACTGGTCCGGGCTGGTTCACCGCCTGGATAACCTCCGCTTGCGGGAAGATTCTCCTCCCTGCCTATCGCAGGTGCCCCCAGCGCCGCGGGATATCGGCGTCGCGCGCGATCGCGGCATTGAATCTCTCGATCGTGGCATCCCGAAAGTCGGGATTAGGTATCTGGGGTCGCGCCTGCACGATGTTCCTTTCGTTGATCCAATTCGGGATCGGCGTCACGCCCTCGTACTCGGAGATCGGCCTAGTGTAGATCCAGCCATCGGCGAACTCGGCCAGCCGGAACTCGTAGCCGTGTTTGTAGACCGCGTTCTCGATGCGCAGTTTGCCGAAAGGCGACCCGTGCAAGTCGAAGCCGACGGGACGGGGCCCGCCCTCGCGCTCGAGCATGAGCGCGTCGATCACACCGTCGGCTGGATGCACCAGGGCATCACCGTAACCTCCGGGACCGTCCCACGGCGCATGCAGGTAAACCGTGACCGCCCGTTTGCCGATCTCGCGATAGACGTAGTTGCCTGCACGGGTAGTGACGTAGCGGACGAACTCCCCCTCGACGACGATCGGCTGCCGGTATTCCGTGAACGCGTGGTGGATCCCGCAGTGCACCAGCACCTTCTCTCCCGACTCGACGGCGTCGAGCACCACCTCCGCCCAGTACCGCTCACCGCCGCCGCGCCACACCTTCCTCATGACTTCCGGGTCATTGCGGTCCTCGGGCTTCTGAATGTGGCTCCAGTCCGGCGAATCGTCCAACGCGAGCACCAGGAACGGAGGGGCGTCCGGGGCGAGGCTTCGGTTCACCTGCCAGGCGGCTCGGTACACGTCCACGTATTCACGGTAGCCCCACGTAACAAACTGGTTGAACACGATGTTGCGGGCGAGCGCCTCGTCCCACCTCGGTGCGTTCACCAGGGAGTCGATGAGCGGCTGGTCCTCGCGCCGCCCGAACTCGGTGGCTAGCGTCCGTACGCCGGTACGGTAGAGCGCCTCGAGCAGCGACCCGACCAGCAGGACGTCGTGCTTCACCCGGTGCTGCTCGCCCAGGATGACGACGTCGTGGTCCGCGAACAAGCCGACCACATAATCGACCGGGCCCTTACCGTTCTCCACAAGCCAGCTTTCGAGTTCGGCCCGGAGTTCGGCATCGAGCGCCGGAGGCTCGATCCGTCCCTCAGCTTCGACCTGCGACTCAGCACATGCGACGATCCCACATACGAGTAACATGACCAAAGCGGCAACCGAATATTTTCTCACATTCGTTCCGGGCCACTTGAGCATTCCCCCCTCCTCTGCTATGGTCAGAAGCCTCGTTCCAAAACCTATAGATCGTAAAGAGGCATGTCGAACCGAGTGGCGAAGGCCGGCCGCAGCCGGCGCCTTACAAAGGCCCGGCTCGCGCGGGACGCGGAAAAGGACAGCTGATGGCACGCAAGCTCCCAGGTCCCCACGATCCGGATGAGATGCAGCGTTTCCTGGCGACCTTCATGTACGAGGACGAGGCGTTCCTCGTGGATGAGATTATCAAGCTCGACCCCGAACGGCGCGAGATCGAGGCGCGGCTGGACACCACGCGGTCCCTGCCCTACGCGAGACACCAGCGGGTGAGTTCCAGTCACCCCGCTCATGTTGCCGGCGGAGACATAATCATGGCGACGGCCAGTCTGGGGTGCCTGCATGCCTGGTTCTTCCACGGCTGTCGCTGGGATGAGGGTTGGACGGCCTTCGGGAACCGGATCCACCACGCGGATTTCAGGGCCCTGGCGAGGATCGGCCCCCCGCTCGAGTTGCGATCGCGCGAAACGCGGTCCCGGGCCGGTCCGCGCCGGCTGGTCCTTCGCTACGACTTCGTGTTTCGACAAGCAGACACCGTCGTGTACTACGGAGACCAAACGGCGATGTTCGTCAAGGATCGAAGCGCGGCGTAGATCAGGTTCAAGCGCACAGCGCTTACCTGAGCCGCCTTGCCAATTCACTGGAATAGCGAGTTCCCAGACGATCGCCATGCTCCGCTGCCCAACTCGTCAGCGAGGTCGTGCCGGCGGGCGGAGCGTCCACGGAAAGCAGCCCGCCCATCAAGCCCTCGACCTCGTCCCGCGTCAACACCACGTCTCCCATCAGCTTTCCCAGCAGCACGGCAAGGTAGTAGCCGGCCCGTGGAGGGATCGAGATGATAGTCCGTGGCTTGCCGATAGCCCGGCCGATGGTGGTCACCAGCTCTCGATAGGTGAAGGTCTCCGGTCCGATCGCGTCAACAACGACATCCTCACGCGATGCGCCGCGCTCGACCGCCAGTTCGGCGAGGTCGTCCACGTATATGGGCTGGAGCCGGTACTCCCCATCACCGAATACGCCGAACACGGGAAAGCGGCGCAGCATCCACGCGATGTTGTTGATGAGAACGTCTTCCTTTCCAAACAACACGGCGGGCCGGAGGATCGCGTACGAAAGGCCGGACGCCTTCAGCGCCGCCTCCAGCTGCGCCTTGCCACGGAAATACTCCAGGCGAGAATGCTCCGAAGGGTTTGTGATGCTGACGTGAACGATCCTCTCGACACCGGCGTGTCGAGCGGCGGAAAACAGCGTTCGCGTGTTCTCTATCGCGTCCGCGTGGGTGAAGGCCGGGTGATTGAAGCGGACCCAGTAGGTGTTGTAGAGGACACTGACCCCGCGAAGGGTGTTCGCCAGCTCTTCGGGCTTGTGGAAGTTGAACGGGTACGCCTTGACCCGGTCTCCGAAGGGGTTCTTGCGGTGTAAGGAGTTGGTCAGCGTGATGACACGGTGCCCGGCAGCGAGAAGCCGCCGCGCAATGTACCGGCCTGAGTACCCGAAGGCTCCAGTCACCGCCTGAAGCTCAGGGGTCACGAGATCACCTGCGGCTCGCGAGCGCCGGCGGCCACCTTCCGCTTGCCCAGAAGGTTGAGCTTGAACTTCCTGACCGTGTCAGGCGCCACCACATCTCCACTCGGGCTCCGGAAGTGGAGCGCATCGAAGGGGCACTGGACGATGCAGGCGCCGCACTGCACGCACTGCACCGCGCGGGGCAGGCTCGCCAGTCGCCGCTCGTAGTCGACCTCGAAGACGTCGGTGGGACACACCTGCTCGCAGAAGCCGGCGCCCTTGCAAAGCTCCGCGTCCAGAGCGATCCGCAACAGCCGGTCTTCGTGCAGGCCGCTCTTGAACATGGGCGTGCTCCCCGTCAGATCTATGCCCAGGACCAGGAGCACGACGAGTGAGGTCAGGCCCCAGCGGAAGATCGGCGCCCACGCAAACTCGCCGGCCAGCGCCGTGTAACCGGCGAGCCCGACCATGAAGAGGATCCAGAGGAAGAGGGGAATGCCCCGTTCGCCGAAGGCGAAGAAAACGAAGCCGATCTGCTTGCCGCTGGCACGGAGCCGCAGCTGATACAGCGGAAAGCCCAGGAAGAGAGCCAGCGACGCCGCCCACACGAGGCCCACGATCGGAAGTACCCCGTCCTTCCAGAAGGGAAGCACCAGCAGCGAAAGAAGAGACATGGGGAACGCCCAGGCGACGGCCATCTCGAGCCTTTGCGGCCACGGGAAGCTCACGCTGCGCATCTCCGCGGTCTTCTCCAGGTCGCTGCCCAGGAAGGCGGGGATCGAGTTCGCATAGACCGGTCCCCAGACGACTCTCCATCCCGTCTTCTTGTGGATGACCTTGCCCTCGATGCCCGTTGCGGCGAGCTGCGGGAGGATCACCTGCCGGTGATCGACCAGGTCTTCGATGCCACTCGTCTTCAGGACGGAGAGGACGTCGTGATTCGTCAGCAGCCCGCCCGTCGCGGCGCACCACACGTTCACTCCGCGGCTGTTCGCGACCAGCAGATAGGCGTCGATCCCCTCCAGCGCGCGCCGCACGCGCTCCACTGTGAGGCGGAAGTTGCCGGTGAGAAGCACCGGCGAATCGCGGCCCGGACTTCCGATCCGTACCAGGCCGGTCTTACGCGGAAACGGGAGCAGCCGCAGCAGCGTCTGCAGAACGGTGAGCCACATGAAGCTCAGTCGGTTCACAACTTCCCACCCGCCGGCTTCCGGGCCACCATCTCCGAGAAACTTCCCAGAGGACTCGAGTTGAGCGAGACGATCGAGAGGCCGGCAGCTTTGATCTTTTCCGGCAGGTTCGCGACGGCGCGCGTCGTCTGCTGGGTGACCACATACGTGAGCGCCGCGAGCGGAACCCTGACCAGCAAGTGAAGCAAGCGGGTGACGATGTCTCGAGGCCTGACCTCATCGGCGACGAGTAGCAAGCCGCCGGGCCTCAGAATCCGCGTCACCTGCTCGAGCGTGTAGGCCAGCTCGTCCTCACTCAGCTCGGAGAAGCAGAGGCCGCTGGTCACCGCGTCGTAGCTCTCCGCGCTTTCCCTGTCGAGCTCCGCCACGCCTATCTCCACCAGCTCCACGTTCTCAGTCAGCCCCGCTTCACGCGCGCGCCGCACGGCGATCTCGAGCATCTGGGCGTTGATGTCGATCCCCACCACCGTTGCACCGCGCCGGGCGGCCCGCAGCGTCAGGGCTCCGGTACCGCACCCGATATCCAGCACCCGCTGCCCGCGCTCGATGTGGCCCGCGAGGCGGTCGTAGGCTTTGTCCAGGCGCCCCAGCGTGAGCAGGCGGATGCCTAGATCGTACCGGCGCGGGGCCGATTCCAAGATCCGCATCAGGACGTAGGTGCTCATATCAGAATGCTGCCGAGGCTAATCGAAGTGGACTTCGATGCGAGCGGAGCTATTCCCCGCGGTACGGAACGCCCTCGGTCCACCATTCCGGCGCCGGCGCGCCCTTCAAGAAGTGGTCGAAGAACTCCTTCATCTTGATCGAGTAGTCCAGCTTGTTCGGGTACTTCTGGGGGTGGTGCGGCTCGCCCCGGTACTGGAGGAAGACCGCCTGCTTCCCCAGCCGCCGCAGCGCCAGGTAGAACTCGATGCTCTGATACCAGGGCACGGCTTCGTCTTCATCCCCATGCATGATGACCAGCGGGGT
>JAZGAL010000166.1:0-3818 GCA_036475815.1 Gemmatimonadota bacterium | reverse complement strand
TCTGGATCGCCGACTTCTACCATCACCGCGTCGCCGTCTACTCGCGCCAGGGGCAGTACCTGCGCGAGATCGGGAAAAGCGGCCGCGTTCTGCACGGCAGGCTCCACTATCCCACCGATGTCGCCTTCGGCCCCGACGGGACCGCCTATGTCGCCGACGCCTACAACCATCGCATCCAACGGTTCGCCCGCGACGGGCGCCTGCTCGATCTCTGGGGCGGTCCGTTCGGCACGGGGATCCCGGGACCCTGGCGCGGTTGGTTCCACGTGGCCACGGGGATGGCTGTGGACTCCGAAGGCGACGTTTATGTGGCCGACTTCTACAACCACCGGGTGCAGAAGTTCGGACCGTCCGGCGAATTCATAGCCGAATGGGGGGCCGAGGGGGAGGAGCCGGGGCGCTTCGACCGCCCCACCGATGTCGCCATCGGACCGGACGGACGCGTCTACGTGGTGGACTTCGGCAACAACCGGGTACAGGTGTTCGCGAGGACGGAAGACTAGTCTGCCTCCCTGCGGCGAACGTGTGGCGGCCTTTCCAGAACACGATCAGATTCCGCCACCGTTGCAGGGCAGGAGTCGGGGGTTTCATAGCCGGGCTTGACAGGGCGCGGCGGCGCTTTTATCAATTATTCAATTGAATAATGAAATGAGCATCTCCAGCCGCCATTTCAAGGACGCCGTCTACCAGCAGCTCGGCCGCGTCGGCAAGGCACTCGCCAGCCCGCGTCGTCTCGAGCTCCTCGATCTCTTGTGCCAGGGCCCCGGCACTGTCGAGGCGTTGGCCCGGGCAATTGACCAGAGCGTCGCAAACACCTCCCAGCACCTCCAGGTGTTGCGCAGCGCGCGTCTCGTGGAAGCCGAAAAAGAGGGCGTGCATGTCAGGTATCGCCTCGCAGACGAGATGGTCTGCGACTTCTACCGCTCGCTGCGCGCTCTGGCCGAGTCGCAGCTGGCCGAGATCGAGCGCATCACCCGCGAGTTCCTGGAGGCGCGCGGGACCATGGAACCGGTGGACCGGGAGCACCTGCTCGATCGCGTGCGGCGCGGCGAGGTCACCGTGCTCGATGTCCGGCCGGTGGAGGAGTACGTGGCGGGGCACATCCCGGGTGCTCTCTCCGTGCCTCTCGATCGGCTGGACGGTCGGCTGGCCGATCTTCCCCGTGACCGGGAGATCGTCGCCTACTGCCGCGGCCCTTACTGCGTGCTCGCGATCGAGGCGGTGGAGCTGCTTCGCACGCGGGGCTTCGAGGCGGTACGCCTCGAGGACGGCGTGCCGGACTGGCAGGCCCGGGGCTATCCGGTTGTCGTTGGCGAAGAACCCGAATGAGCGGCGTACGTCCAACAGGCTGGGATAGATGAATCCACTCACCGCATTTGCGATCCGCCATCCGTGGCGGCTGATCGCCCTGGCGACGCTCGTAACCGCCGTCTTCGGCTGGCAGTTCCGCGACATCGCTATCGATACCGATCCGGAGAACATGCTGGAGGCGGATCAGCCCGACCGCGTCATCTATGATGCGGTCAAGGAAGATTTCGGGATCAAAGATCTGCTTGTGGTCGGCGTTGTGGATGAGCGGGGCATCTTTCAGCCCGACGCGCTGCGGCGTGTCGAGCGGCTGACGGAACGGATCAAGGCAATCCCCGGCGTGCTCATCGACGACATGGTGAGCTTGACGACCACCGACGACATCAGCGTGGAGAACGGCTCGCTGCGGATCGGCCCAGTCATGGCGAGCGTGCCGGAGACCGTGGAGGAAGCGGGGGCGCTCCGCTCCCGGGTCGCGTCGAACCCCCTGCTCGCAGAGAAGCTGGCTTCGTCCGATGGTACGGCCGTGGCGATCTACGTACCGATAGAGCGGAAGGATCAGAGCTACCGGATATCACGCGAGATCAAGCGTGTGGCCGGGGAGGAGTTGAGCCCGGAACAACAGCTCTACGTGGCTGGTCTCCCGGTAGCCGAGGACACGTTCGGTCACGAGATGTTCAAGCAGATGGGGATAACAGCTCCCCTGGCAGGGCTCGTGATCTTCCTCCTCCTCTGGCTGCTCTTTCGGCGGGTGACGCTGATCGTGCCAGCGATGGTGGTGGCCATGTTCAGCATCGTCTGGGCCATGGGCGCGCTGATCGGGCTGGGCAACACGGTCCACATCATGAGCTCGATGATTCCCGTGTTCCTCATGCCGATCGCCGTGCTCGACGCCGTTCATCTGCTCAGTGAGTTCTATGACCGCTACCCCGCCATTCGAGACAGGGCTGCAACGCTGCGTGCCGTGATGAAGGAGCTGTTCCATCCGATGCTCTACACCTCGATCACGACCTCGGTGGGCTTCGCCTCGCTGGCCCTCGCGGACATCCCTCCCGTCCGGGTCTTCGGCGTCTTCGTCGCCGTCGGCATCCTGGCGGCGTGGCTTCTGACGATCACGGTCGTTCCCGCGGGCATCATGCTCGTGCCGGAGGAACGACTCGCCGGTCTTGGAGGGGGTGAGAAGGGTCGGCTGGGTGCCTGGCCACGCTGGCTGGAGTGGTTCGGGGCGCTGGTGTTCCGCCGGGCCGGGCTCGTCGTCGGCGTCACGGTCGTGTTATTGGGCGTCGGGGTCATCGGCGTGAGCCGGATCGTGGTGAACGACAATCCCGTCAGGTGGTTCCGGCCGGGTGAGCCTGTGAGGGTTGCGGACCGGGTGATGAACCAGCTCTTCGGCGGGACGTACATGGCCTATCTGGTCGCCGAGGGAGAAGGCGAAGAGCCGATCAAGGATCCGGCCGTCATGAACTACCTGGATCGGCTGGGCCGGCACCTCGAGGCTCAGCCTCAGGTAGGAAAGGTCACGTCGATCGCCGACATCGTCCGCCGCACGAACTACGTGCTGCACGACGCGGACCCAGCGTACGACGTGGTGCCCGAGAGCCGCGCGGCGGTGGGTCAGTATCTCTTCCTGGTCCAGTCGTCGGGCGATCCAAACGAGCTGGACAACTTCATCGACTACGATGCCCGGCAGGCTAACCTCTGGGTGCAGTTGAAGTCGGGTGACAACCGGGATATGGAGACGGTGACGGCCAGCGTAGGCGATTTCACGCTGGCGCCGCCGACGGGACTCACTCTGCGGTGGTCCGGCCTCACCTACATCAACAAGGTGTGGCAGGACCTGATGGTCGTGGGAATGCTCCGGGCCGTGCTCGGCAGTTTCGTGGTCGTCTTCCTGCTCATGGTATTCCTCTTCCGGTCGATCCCACTGGGTCTGGTCTCGATGATCCCGCTTACGGTCGCCATCCTTCTCGCCTACGCTCTGGTTGGGTTCATCGGGAAGGACTACGACATGCCTATCGCGGTCACGTCGTCGCTCAGTCTGGGCCTGGCGATCGATTTCGCGATCCACTTCGTGCACCGTTACAGGCAGCGCGTCTCAGAGATGGGCGACCTGAGCCGGGCCAACCAGGCGATCTTTGGGTTGCCGGCCCGGGCGATAGTGCGAAACGCTATCGTGATCATCGTGGGCTTCCTCCCATTGACGATCTCGAGTCTCACACCCTACGTCACCGTGGGCTTCTTCTTTGCCACCCTGATGATCCTCAGCGCCCTCGCTTCGCTGGTCGTTCTGCCTGCACTCATGCGCCTGGCGGGCGGCCAGTTGTTCGGGCGCGAGCTCGCGCTCAAGGCCGCGGAGGTCCCCGGATGACCCACAGATTGTTCGTTCCACTGATTGCTTTCGCCCTGCTTGGCGCAGCGGCGCGAGAGAACGGCGGCGGGTGGCAGCTCTCAGCGGCTCCTACCGCCTCTTCCCAGCCAATCGGTAGTGCCCGCCAGGCGCCGGACGCAAG
>JAZGAL010000165.1:0-2770 GCA_036475815.1 Gemmatimonadota bacterium | reverse complement strand
AGGGCACACAGCTGTCCGGGACTGAGGCTTCTCGGCCCATCGTGCCCCACCGCCCGGTCCGAGGGTCGGCGCTTTCTGGCCTCCCTGCGAGTCAGCCGAACGGTGTAACCGCGTTCCTGCAACCGCTCGAGAACGGTCGGGAAGAAACGGAGAGTCGACTGGCGAATGGTGACGATCGTCGGTATGCCTCGGATCCGCGGACCGCGGTCATCCAGCGATAGGAGAAGGCGATCATTGCTCACGTATTCAGAGGGAGTGGACTGCAGCGCATACATCAGCAGCGTGGTCTTGCCGGCACCCTTCGGCCCGGCGACGATCACGCCTCTCGAGCCGACCGTGAAGGCTGCGGCGTGCACGATGACGCCGCCGTTGCGCTGCGTGTGATTCATCGCCAGCTCGCGGACGACCCGCATGAGGGCTAGCCGCGCATCGCCTCCATCGACGCGCGAAAGAAGGGTGATCCGGCGTGCTCTTGCTTCGACGAGGTAGAACGTATCGAACTTCTCGTCGAACAAGACGTCGGCCGAAGAACTTGAGTTCCAGCGCGGCAGGCGGATGTCCCGAGTGTCGAGAGCGAAGCACAGCATTTCGTCCTGCTTGGGGCCCAGACGGATGATCTCATCGTAACGATCACCGTCTAGCGCTAACGTCAATTCCCAGTCGGCGGCGGTCCCGTTCTCCACGCCAAACTGGGGGGATAGGAACTCCTCGAGCCAGTCGAGATGAGAATCCTCGTAGCTGTGGACGCCGATACTCAGGTCTTCGTAGCGAAACACCCTTCGGTCCGGGGTCATACGATTTCCTTCGCCACGGAGTTGCCGCGCGGTTGCAGGCGCTCGTAAAACCCGTAGAGCGTTGAATAAACGCCTGGCCTGCCCACCAGCTCCTCGTGCGTCCCGATCTCCACGAGCTGACCATCCTTCATGACCGCGATGCGGTCCGCCATCCCCAGGGTCGAGAAGCGGTGCGAAATCAGGATGGTCGTTCGGCCACGCGAGAGCTCTTTGAACCGGGAGAAGAGCCGGTACTCGGCCGATGCATCCAAATTCGACGTGGGCTCGTCCAGGACGAGCAGAGAGGCATCTCTCGCGAACGCTCGCGCCATCGCCACCTTCTGCCACTCTCCGCCCGAGAGAGAGTGTGCGCCGAACAGCCGGCCCACCCAGGTCTCGTAGCCGTTAGGCAACGCCTCGATCATCTCATGGATGCCCGTGAGCCGCGCGACCTCCTCGACCAGCTCTCTCTTTTCCAGCATCCGTCGCCAGTCGCCATAGGCGATGTTGTCCGCGATGGTCGCTTCGTAACGGCCGAACATCTGAAAGACAAAGCTCAGTCGGCGGCGGTGATCTTCCGGCGACACCTCCTGAATATCGATCCCGTTGAACAAGATCTGGCCGTCGTCCGGATCGTAGAGGCGCGCCAACAGTTTGACCAGGGTCGTCTTTCCTGCCCCATTCTCGCCCACGATGGCCAGCGTCTCACCGGCCCGAATCTCGAGCGAGACATCGCGGATGACCAGTTTCGTCGACCCGGGATAGGCAAAGCTGACGTTCCTCATGTCGATCCGCACCGGAGCCGGCTGGACGGAAAGCATGGTTCCGCTGGCGGCCCTTTGTGGTGTGACGGAAAGAAAGTCCAGCACGTTGGACACGAAAAGCACCTGCTCGCGGGAGTTCGTGAGGGCCCGGATCGCATCGTCCACGGCGAAACGAAGCCGCGCCGTGGCTCCGCCGAAAATCGCGAGGTCGCCCAGCGTCACCGTTCCGTCCAGGGTGCGGACGGCTACCCGAAAGAAGAGCAGATAGAGTGCCACCGTGGTCAACGTCGCGGTAAGCGCACTGCCCGTGAAATTGCGGATGTGAAGGGCGGCGGTTCGGTCTCGGAACTCTTCGAGGATCTTCCTGAACCGCCGGACAAGCAGCGGGCCTAGATCGAGCAACTTGGCCTCGGCGACGGCCTCGCCCTGGGTGAGCTTCGACACGAAGTAGCCGGTCCAGCGTCGTTTGGTGGCCCGAGAGTATTCCTCCATGTGGCGGGCCCGGGACAGTCGCCACTGGAACACCAGGAAGGGCACGGCGAAGGGTGCGACGACCAACGGCACGAGCGGTTCGATCGCCGTGAGCACCCCAAGCAGGGACGTGCCGACGATCAGATGTGTGATCGCCTGCTGCGACTCCGTCACGAGAGTCGCGAGGCGCGCTCCCGGGTCCTGCTGGACCCTGGCGAGCATGTCCTGGCTGCGTGGATCCTCGAAGAATCCGAGGTCGAGCGTGGCGGCGTGGGTCAATACATCACCGGTGATCCTCAGGTTCAGATCGTCCTGAAGGCGCTCGGTAAAGAGCCTGTTGGCGAGCCGTGAGACGGCGTCCACGGTCGATAGCGCGAAACCCAAGACCAGCCATGGCACCAGTGGAGCGATCTCGGGGGTCCCCAGGTCGGCGACTTCGACGGCCGAGTTGATGAGCCCGCGGATTGTCAGGGCCAGCGCGGCGGGCAGGACACCGCGGATGATCGCCATAAAGACGAGTCCGGAGAACAGCTTGGCATTCGTTTGCCAGACGAGCTTGGCCGCCCAAACCATGACCGTGGCACGTCGCTGTTGGCGCTGGTCCCTTGACATCACATCTCCGTACGCTCGATGGGCACGGGCGCTATCGAAAGGTAGCCCGGCTGAACGGCTCCGTCAGCAGCCGCCAGCCCATGGATCGCACCATCCCGCCTTCGTGCAGTCGAAACGTCCATATGTGGTTTCGCAGCTTGTCCCGGTTTC
>JAZGAL010000164.1:0-20102 GCA_036475815.1 Gemmatimonadota bacterium | reverse complement strand
ACGGCGCTGATCTCGGCCGACGTGGGGTCGGCGAACAGCTGGGTGAGGTTGACGCCCTCGACTATGCGGTCTTCCGGCTCGGTAGCCGAGTCGCCACAGCCGGCAAGCAGCAGCGCCGCCAGGAGCGCGGCTGGTAGGTAGCGGACCCTCAGATAACAGTTCACGTCCACCAGTTTCGGCGATGACGAGCGCCGGCGCAAGCGCGGCACTTTCTGCTCTCATATGAGTTGACGATCGTGTGACGCTTGCCGTGTACTGTGAGGCACGTGGGGATGTGCAACGCGCTCAGCGGATCGGTATAACGTCGCTTGATAAACCGCCGGCCTCCTCGACCGCGACCGCTGGCTGTCGCTGCCCTGGCGCTGGCCGCCGGCCTGCTGATCGGGCTTGGTGGTTCCACGCAGCTCCTCCTTCCCGCCGCCGTCCTCGCCGTCGCCTGCGGCTTGATCGCGCTTCTCTTGGATAGGCGTGGTCCCCTCATAGCCGCCGCTCTCATGAGCATCGCGGCCGGCGGCACCGTCATCGGTCTCACCGCAGGCCAGCGTGCCGCGCGGGATTGCCGGGGAACCTGGGAATCGGGCGAGGATGTGCGCGTTACCGGGGTGGCCATCGGGTATTTGCCGGCTGAAGAGCGGGGGAGCGTACGGCTGCGTCCGATATCCGGCACGGGAGGCCGCGGTTGTGTCTGGTCGGGAGCCCTTCGTGTCTGGGGGGAGGGGCCGGTTCGGCCGGGCGCCACGTATCAGGTCAGCGGGTCATGGCGGCCGGCGGGGACACCGGGACGCGGTCCACGACCTCCAGACCGACGCGGCTGGATCGTTGCCGGGAAGATCTCACTGGTCAAAGCGGCGCGTCTCCGGGAACATCCGTTCCTCGCCGCCCGCGGTGCGCTGGCGGACAAGCTCTGGCGGGCTTACCCGCGGCGCTGGGCACCGCTGGCACAGGCGCTGGTGCTGGGCCAGCGCGAGACCATGAACCCGCAGGTCTCGCAAAGGATCGCCCGTGCCGGGCTCGCCCACCTGCTGGCGATATCCGGGCTCCATGTGGGCATGCTTGCGGCGGCGTTCTTCGCGCTCGCCAGAATCGCACGCTTGCCGGCAGCGCGAGCGCACATGGCTACCGTCATCGTGACGTTCGGCTACGTGTTCCTCATCGGCGCACCGGCGTCGGCCGTGCGCGCCGCTCTCATGATTCTCCTGTGGACGCTCACTCGATTGGCCGGGCGCGCCTCGTCGGCCTTCGACGTGCTCGGGCTTGCGGCGATTCTCCTGCTGCTGGCCCGGCCGTGGAGCGTGGTGGAGCCCGGGTTCCAGCTCTCGTTCAGCGGCGCCGCCGCGGTCGGCTACGCGTATTCGGAGGCGAATCGCTTTCTGCGCCTGCGGGACTCCCCAAAGGTGCTGCGAGCGGTCGCTGTCAGCCTGCTCACCAGCACCGCTGCCGTGTTGTTGACCGCGCCGATCACCGCGATCCATTTCGGGCGGGTCGCCCCGGCGGCCATCCTGGGCAACCTGGCCGCGATCCCACTCCTCGCCCTCGCGATGCCGGCCCTCTTTCTCTCGGCCCTGCTATCGCCGTGGCCGCTGCTGGCATCCTGGCCGGCGGGGGCAGCCATCGTGCTGCTGCAGGCGATCGATGCCGTTGCGCGGGTACTGGGCAGCGCGAGCTGGGCTTCGCTGGATGTCGCCAGCCCCGGGTTCCTGAGCGTGCTCGCCTACGCGATCGTGCTGGTCATGGTCGCTCGCGCGCTTCATGGTGCTTGGGAGCGGCGCCGCCTGATCCTGGCCCTGGGCATCATCGCCGCGGTCAGCATCGTGGGGCCGCCGATCAAAGCGCGGTTCGCGCCTGATCATCTCGTCGTCTATGTGCTGGATGTCGGCCAGGGGGATGCGATCGCCATCGCTACACCGCGGCGGCACTGGCTACTGGTGGATGCGGGGCCGAACGTGCACGGCTTCGATGCCGGGGCGCGTCGGGTGCTGCCGTTCTTGCGCGAGCAGGGGGCTCGCCGTCTGGAAGCCTGGCTGGCGAGCCATCCCGATCTCGACCATGTGGGGGGTGCTCCAGCCGTTCTCGATGGTGTGAAGGTGGAACGAGTGATCGGATCGGGATGGGTGACCGGTCAGACCGGCCAGATCGCGGTGCTGGAGTGGCTATCCCGGAACTCGAGGCCGTGGATTAAGGCAAGCGCCGGCTCGCGCCTGAGCGTGGATGACGTCGACCTGGTCTTCCTCCACCCGGGTGATATGACCGCGGCTGATCCGTCGGCTCCCAACGATCTCAGTCTCGTCTTCGTTCTCGAGTACGGCGAATTCCGCATGCTGTTCACAGGCGATGTCTCAGGTGACGTGGAGGATCGGCTAAGCCGGGAGTATGGGGAAGAGATACACGCGCAGGTGCTCAAGGTCGCTCACCATGGTAGCGCCACGTCCACATCCCAGCGCTTCCTCACAACCGTTCAGCCCGAGCTGGCGGTCATCTCCGTGGGCCGGGGTAACCGCTACGGCCACCCGTCACCACGCGTGTTGTGGCGCCTTGCCACTCTGGGTGTGCCGGTGCGGCGTACCGATCGGGACGGAACGCTGGTGATCGAGGCGAAGCGCGACGGATCGTGGCGAGTGCGTTCGGCGGCGGAAGGGTTCTGATCGATGGGCGAGCGGCTGTCCGCCTCGGGAGCCGGCCCACAGGCAGGCGACCTGCCGGATGTAGAGCCTTGCAAAGCGCTCGAGCGGGGGCTAGATAGGGACGCTCGCCGTTAGGAGCGCCGACAGGGCACACACGGGGAACGGAGCAGGGCGATGGCCTGGATCGAGCAGGTTCCAGTCGACGGAGCGACCGGTTTGCTGAAGAAGCTTTATGACGACGCGATCAAACGGGCCGGGCGCGTGTGGCGCATCGTGCAGGTGATGAGCATCAACCCACCTGTCCTGCGGGACAGCCTCCGCCTTTCCGTCACGGTGATGCGCGGGGAATCGCCTCTTACCCGCGCGCAACGCGAGTTGCTGGCTACGGTCGTCTCTGCCAGGCTCGACTGTCATTATTGAACGCAAGCGCACGCCCACGACCTCCGGGAAGAGGTCGCAGCGGAATTCGATGATGCGGCGGAAGCCGACGCCTTCGTACACGCGGTCGTTCGGGATTGGCGTACCGCTCCACTGTCGCCGCAGGATCGGGCGCTATGCAGCTTCGCGGACAAGTTGACGATCGAGCCCGCCAGCATGGAGCCGGACGATCTCGAGGTGCTGCGCGGACACGGCTTCGACGATCGTGCCATCCACGATGCCGTGCAGGTGATCTCCTGCTTCAACTACATCACGCGCGTGGCGGACGGGCTGGGGGTCGAGCCCGAAGGGTTCATCAAGCCCTGGGGAGGGTAGCTCAGGTCCTCTGCTTAGACTTAGAAGTCCGGCTGCAGGACCCAGAGCCCGGAATTGAGGTCCGAGGCGTATACCAAACCGTTATGCAGTTGCGGCGCCCAGGTGCAGGTCGCCGAGCCGCTGGCGCACCCGCTGCCGCTGCCATACTGAATGCTGGCGATCTCGCGTCCCTGGCGATCCAGCGCCCCGAGCAACACGCCGCTCACATCGATGGCGCGCAGTCCCTTCTCGTACCAGGCCGCATATAGAATTCCGCGGTTCTCGTCGAGCCAGAAGTTGTGCGGCGTCGCGCCGGGCAGGCTGAAGGTCGCTACCTCCTTCGGGTTGGACAGATCGCTGACATCGACGACGTGCATGATGCCCGGCGTCCCGAAGTCCTCCTCGCCGACGAATACATAGCCGGCGGCCGGCCAGTACCAGGCGTTATGTGTTTCGCCGCCCGCCGTCTGGATCCTGCTCACCTCCACCGGGTTGGCAGGCGAGCCTCCCGCCACGCCGTTCCCTACATCGAGGATGATCAGACCGGCGTCCCAATGCGACAGGAAGGCGAGGCCATCGCGCACGTAGACATCGTGAAGGATGCTGGACCCGGCGTAGTAGCTGGCGACCTCGGTCGGGCTGCCGGGGCTCGAGATGTCGAGAACCCGCATCCCGTCGCCGGCCCCGTCAACCACCACAAAGACGAAGTCGCCCTCGATCCAGACGTTATGGACGCCCGACTCGAGCCCGGAGGTGAAGCGACTGATGATTGTCGGGTGAGCCGGATCGCTGAGATCCAACAGCGTAACGCCATTTCGCCCGTCGTTCGATGCTTCGTGGGTGATCACGCCGATGGCGCCGTCGGCTCGGATCTTCACATCGTTCACGACTCGCGCATCGACAACTACCGTGTCTGTCGGCGCAGGTGACGCCGGGTCGCTCACGTCCCACACGTGCAGCCGGTCGCCGCAATTGCCGCTGCGGCAACTCCAGGTTCCCGTGTACGCGTAGTCGCCGTGCACCCACACGTCAGAAGTGAATCGGGTGCTCACCGTGCCGGTGCCCACGACACTGAAGCTGCCATTGAGGCCGCGGGCCGATATGCTGATGTCGAGCGTGTCAGCGACGCCCGACGCGTTGGCAATGATCTTCGCACCGCCGGGTGTATAGCCGATGAAGCGACCGTCGCCGGTCAGCAGCCCCGCCGTGGCGGGGCTCACCGACCAGCCCAACGACGTGTCGGTCACCAGCGCGCCGGTCGAGTCACGTGTCTCGGCCTGGTAAGTGACCACATCGCCTTGCCGGGGAGACGCCGGGCCGGCGGTTATGCTCACCGTATGGCCGGCCCCCGCCGGTGGTGGGGAGGCGATGCTGAAGCTGATGCCCAGCGCCCCGACCGGCTCGCCGTCCAGCCGGGCTTCCAGCGAGCTCTGGTACGCGCCCGGCGGTGGGGATCCGGAGAAGACCAAAGACAGTGAGAGCGCTCGGCTGGAGCCGGGGTTGAGCGTCGGGATCTCGCCGGGGATCACCTGCAGTTGAGCCTCGGAGACCGGACTCCCTCCCCGGGTCACGGGACCCGCAAGCAGCTGGATGGGCCCGGCCGCGCGGGTGCCGCGGTTCTCCAGTACGACGCTTGCCTCGCGTTCCTCGCCGAGGTCTACGCTGGCCGGCACGAAAGTGATATCGACGACGCCGGAGTCGTTCTCCGGTTCGGTGCTGGTACCGTCACCGCAGGCGTGGAGCAGCAAGAGCGCCGCGACTGCGGCGCTAAATATCGTAAGTTGTCGTACCGTTTTGTCCATTCAACCTTCGGTCAGTCAGCGCAAGCCCACGTGAAGCTATCCGGAATCGCCTGTGAGGTCTAGCTTTTGGCGGGCCGGCGCCATTATTGTAGCGATAACAATAACCGTTGCAGGAAAGTTCGACGGCTGGCGCTGGTGAGGAAGTGAGGGAACGTTCCGGGCGCATCGGGGCGTCTAAACGGCATCGGGGCGTCTAAAGGTAGAATGGGTGAAGTCTTGGGCGGCGGAACTGCCTACCCGTTGCAGAGAGTTATTGATATAGGCAAGCGTCAGAAGCGCCGTGGAGCGGGCGCGGGTGTCCGTCTCGGCTGGGGAGTTTCCATACTCAGACCACGGCCCGTCATGCAATGGTGGTAGTGTCCAAGTCAGTGGGAGCGGTTCTTGACGTCGATCCCGTATCGCAGCGTTGTTCTGATCGTGATAGCCCTGGTGGGTTTCGGGGTAGGTGCGGCCCGCTCACCGCGGCTGTCAGGCGGCGTAGTCACAGCGGAGCATCAAAGGCCGGAGCCGGGTCATCAGGAGGAACGGCCCAAGCTCCTGGCGGAGGAAGTGCCACGGGGCCGTGAGTTCTACTTCACCAGAGCGGTGTACAGCGGCCTCCGGCGCAGATACTTCGAGAGCTGGAGCGTCGACTATCCTAAGGCCGATCGCCAGTTCCTGATCGGCCTGCGCCGTCTGACCAATATCGAGGCGTATGAGATGGAGAACCCTGTACGCCTCGATGACCCGAAGCTGCGGCGCTACCCGTTCCTCTACATACTGGAAGTGGGGTACATGTCGCTCACGGAGGCCGAGGTGATCGGGCTGCGTGAGTTCTTGCTCGCCGGCGGCTTCCTGCTCATCGATGACTTCTGGGGGACGTGGGAGTGGATGAACTTCGAGTCGGAGATGCAGCGGGTGCTGCCGGGCTATCGAATTGTGGACATCCCGCTGGACCATCCACTGCTCAGCGTCTTCTACGACATCGACGAGCTTGTTCAGGTTCCCAATGTGGGGCAGGGGGTCAGGGGAGGGCCGACCTGGGAGCGGGATGGTTACGTGCCGGCGCTGCGCGGCATATTCGATGAGAAGGGCCGCTTGATGGTGGCCATCAATTGGAACACCGATCTCGGTGATGCCTGGGAGTGGGCGGAAAACCCGTTCTATCCGCTCAAGTACTCCAACTTCGCCTACCAGATGGGCATCAACTCGATCGTTTATGCAATGAGCCACTAGATGGCATTCGAGTCCGTCTTCGAGTTCCTGTTCAAGTATCGCCCACTCGTGTTCGAGAAGGGGCGGCTGGCCTTCGCCGCGCCGTGGCCAGTCAGCTTGCTGGCGCTGGCGGGGGTCGTGATCGTCGCGCTGGTGCTGATTGCCTATGCGCGAGCCAGGGCCAAGAGCCGTCGCGACATGGTCGTGCTCAGTACCCTAAGGGTTGCCGTGCTGGCGCTGCTCTTCTTTTGCCTCGCCCGGCCAATGTTGTTGATCCCGACCGTGATACCCCAGCGCAATTTCCTGGGGATCCTGATCGACGACTCGCGCAGCATGCGGATCGCCGATCGGGACGGGGCGCCGCGAAACGACTTCGTGCAGCATGCGTTCGGATCGCCTGACAGCGCGTTGCGGGCGGAGCTGGCGGATCGTTTCATGCTGCGTTTCTTCCGCTTCTCCAGGCTGACTGAGCGGCTCGACTCGCTCGCGGATCTCGGCTTTACGGGCGCGGGCACCGACCTGGCCCAGGCGCTGGACGCGGCGCGCCGCGAGTTGGCGGCGGTGCCGCTGAGTGGGCTGGTGCTGATCACGGACGGGGCGGACAACTCCGAGTCCTCGTTAGTGGAGACGCTGCTGTCGCTGAAAGCGAACTCGGTTCCTGTGTACACAGTGGGACTGGGCCAGGAACACTTCGACCGCGATATCCAGCTCAGCCGGGTGGAGACTCCGCGGAATGTGCTACAGGGGTCCTCGCTGGTGGTTGACCTGATCGTGGAGCAGACCGGCTACGGGGGGCAGAGCGTAGATGTGAATATCGAGGACAACGGGCGGATCGTGGCTACGCAGCAGGTACGGTTGCCCGACGACGGCGAAGCGGCGACCGTGCGCCTGAGGTTCACCGCCAACGAGACGGGTCCCCGCCGCTTCCGTTTCCACATTCCGCCTCAGCCCGGCGAGCAGGTGACGGCGAACAACGAGCTCGAGGCGCTGATCGTAGTGGAGGACAGGCGCGAGAGGATCCTCTACTTCGAGGGTGAGCCGCGCTTCGAGGTGAAGTTCCTGCGCCGCGCTGTGGAGGATGATGAGAATCTGCGCCTAGTCGTGTTGCAGCGGACGGCGGACAACAAGTTCCTGCGCCTGGGCGTCGAAGACGCCGAGGAGTTGGCGGCGGGATTCCCCAAGACCCGTGAAGAGTTGTTCGCTTATCGCGGCCTGATCTTGGGAAGCGTGGAGGCGAGCTTCTTCACACACGACCAGCTCCGCATGATCGAAGAGTTCGTAGGCCAGCGAGGTGGCGGCCTGCTCGTGCTGGGGAGCCGGCGTTCTTTCGGCCGCGGCGGCTATCAGGGCACCCCGCTCGCCGATGTGCTGCCGGTGGTGTTGCCGCCGGCCAGGAGCGATGCGGGTGAGGGTTTCTACGTCGAGCTGGTAGTCGAGCCTACGCGTTCGGGTCTGGCGCATCCGGCGACTCAAATCGCGGGTAGCGTGGATGAGTCGGCGACCCGCTGGGCGGAACTGCCGCCGGTCTCGGCGGTGAACCCGGTGTATCAGGTGAAGGCCGGGGCGATCACGTTACTGACGGGCTCCTCGGAAGAGCTGGAGGACCCGGTCGTCGTGCTCGCCCACCAGCGGTACGGGCGCGGTAAGGCGCTCGCCTTGCCGGTCCAGGACACCTGGATATGGCAGATGCACGCCGACATACCGCTGGACGATATGACCCACGAGACCTTCTGGCGGCAGCTATTGAGATGGCTGGTGAGCTACGTGCCCGACCCCGTGGGCGTCACGGTATCTCGCGATCGGGTTGGGAAGGACGAGGCGGTGACGATCACCGCTGAAGTTCAGGACGAGACGTTCCTGCGGGTGAACAACGCCGAGGTCGTGGCAGTGGTCACCGCACCCTCCGGAGCGGAGAGCGAACTGCTCATGGAATGGGCGGTTGATGCTGATGGTGAATACCGGGCGAGCTTTGTGCCGGAAGAAGAGGGCTTGCATCGAATCGGGGTCACGGCGCGCAAGAACGGTGAGTTCCTCGGCGAGCACTCCACCTACGTGGAATCTGCGGACCTTGCGACGGAGTACTTCGATGCTGAGATGAAGGTCCCGCTGCTCCAGCAGATCGCGGAGGAGACGGGCGGTCGCTTCTACACGCCCGAGAACGTGGCTACGCTTCCGGAGGACGTGAGCTTCACCGAGAGCGGAGCGACGGTGGTCGAGGAACGCGACCTCTGGGACATGCCGGCGATCTTCCTCCTGCTGCTGATCCTGTTGGGCACCGAGTGGGGATACCGCAGACGCAGGGGGCTGGTATGAGAGCCGCGGCGGCGCTCTTGCTGGCCGTCCTGCTGTCCGCGGCACCGGCGGCCGGGCAGCAGAGCCATCTGATCGTTGTCAGCGGCCTGAGCGGAGAGCCGAAGTATGCGGACGCATTCTATGACTGGGCTACGACTCTCATCGACGCCGCCCGGGAACGCTGGGGCGTACCGGAAGCGAACATCGTATACCTGGCGGAGAAGACGGAGCGCGATCCCGGTCGCATCAGCGGCCGATCGACGCGGGAGAATGTCGAAAGGGCGGTGCGGGATGTAGCGGTGCGTGCCAAGGCCGACGACCAGGTTTTCATCGTGCTGATCGGTCACGGGAGCACCCGGGATGACCAGTCGAGATTCAACCTTCCCGGGCCGGACATGAGTGCGGCGGACTTCGCTGACCTGTTGGACGCGTTCCCCACGCAGACGATCTGCTTCGTGAACGCGGCCAGTGCCAGCGGTGAGTTCATCCCGGCACTCTCGGGAGAGAATCGCGCCGTCATCACCGCCACCAAGACACGTTACGAGCGCAACGAGACGATCTTCGCCGCCTTCTTCGTCGAAGCCTACGCGGGTGAGGGAGCCGACGTCGACAAGGATCAGCGCGTCTCGGCGCTTGAGGCCTTCAACTACGCGCGCCGCGAGGTGGCTCGCGCCTACGAAGCGGACGGGAAGCTGCTGACGGAACACGCGGTGCTCGATGACGACGGTGACGGTGAAGGTACCAGCGAACCCGATCCACAATCGATGTCGGAGGGGCGGTTGGCGATGACGCTCTTCCTGACCGGCCAGACCGCATCGTTGCTGGCCGGCGAAGCGCCGTCCGACCCGAGGCTGGCGGCTCTCTATGGGGAGAGACAGCGCCTCGAGCAGCAGGTAGTCGAGCTTCGCCGGCGGAAGGACGAGATGGACCCCGGTATCTACGAGCGGCAACTGGAGGATCTGCTTGTGGAACTGGCGCTCAAGACGCGTGAGATCCGCGCGCTCGAGGAGAAGGAACAGTGAGCCGCGTCGCCCGGAGCCGGGTAGCATTCCCAGTGATGCTGGTCCTGTCGGTGTGCGCGATCGCGACCGACGGCTTTGCCCAGGGCGAGATCGAGGCGGCCGAGGACGCGTTGCGCACCGGGCGCTACGAGGAAGCGATCTCGCTGTTCTCCGACCTCGGGCGGCGCCAACCGACGTCAGCGCGCGCGGCACGGGGTCAGGTGCATGCCTTCGCAGCGGTCGGCCGTTATGCCGATGCTGAGGAGTCCGCGCGCCGCTACACGAAGGCGAACGACGGATCACCCGAGCTCTGGAACGCGTTGGGCGAGGTGCTTTACCTGCGCGGCGCGAGAGATGAAGCCGCTGACGCGTTCGGAACAGCGATCGCCGCTGAGGCCACCGATGCGCTGACGGCGCGGCTGAACCTGGCCGTTCTGCGTTACGATCGCGGCGAGCGAGCGGCAGCTCTCGCTGAGCTCGACGGCTTCATAGATGTGTACAATCGCAGCCGCGGGCTTTCTTCTCAGGAGCTCACGGCGGTGGGAACGGCGGCCCGCTACCTCGGCGTCGAAGAATGGCGGCTTTACAAGGACGCGCTGCGAGCCTACGACGAAGCCATCGCCGCCGATCCCGGGAACCTCGAGCCGCGGGTGCAGGTCGGCGAGCTGTTTCTGGAGAAGTACAACAGCGCCGACGCCGCGGCTTCCTTCGCGGACGTGCTCGAGATCAATCCCAACCACGCCCGTGGGCTGTTGGGCATGGCCCGGCGCATGCGTTTCGACGGCGAGCCCGGCGCGTTGGACCTGGCGCGGAGCAGTCTGGAGGTGAACCCCAATCTGACGGCGGCGCGCGTCTTTCTCGCGGGGTTACTGCTGGAGCTGGAGGATTACGAGGCGGCGCTGGAGGAGTCGCAGAAGGCGCTGGAGCTGAACCCGGCCTCGCTGGAAGCGCTCTCGGTATTGGCGGCCATCCGTTACTTGCAGGGCGATGCGAACGGCTTCCAGGAAGCGCGGCGGCGGGCGTTGCAGTTGAATCCGCAGTACGCCGGGTTCTACACGACACTGGCGGAGCTGAGCGCGCGCAATCGCCTCTACTTCGAGGCGGCGGAGTTCGCCCGACGGGCCGTGGAGCTGGATGCGCGATCATGGCGTGGCTACGCGCTGCTGGGGATCAACCAGCTGCGGACCGGTGAGATCGCTGACGGGACCCGGAACCTCGAGATCGCGTTCGATGGCGATCCCTTCGATGTCTGGACCAAGAACACCCTCGATCTCCTGGACAGCTTCGAGGAGTACGACGAGACGCCCACCGATCGGTTCGTGATCGCCATCGATGGCAGAGAGTCCAGGCTGCTCTCCCTCTACTTCGCCGGCCTGGCGGAGGAAGCCTACGATCGCCTGGCGGCGCTCTACAGCTTTCGGCCGCAGACGCCCGTCCGGATCGAGGTCTATCGTAACCACGCCGACTTCTCCGTGCGCACCGTCGGGCTGGTGGGTATGGGCGCCCTGGGCGTGAGCTTCGGGCCGGTTGTAGCGATGGACTCGCCGTCGGCGCGGGAGGTCGGCGGGTTCAACTGGGGATCGACGTTGTGGCACGAGCTGGCCCACACTTTCCACTTGGCGATGACCGAAGGCCGTGTGCCCCGCTGGTTCTCGGAAGGGTTGGCCGTCTTCGAGGAGCGGCGCGCGAGGCCCGGCTGGGGCGATGACGTGACGCCGGGTTTCCTCACGGCGTATCTCCAGGGGCGACTGCTGCCGGTGGCGCAACTCAACAACGGGTTCATGCGGCCGGCCTATCCGCAGCAGTTGATCCACTCGTACTACGAGGCGTCGCTGGTTTGCGAGTTCATCGAGGCTGAGGCGGGTCCTCAGGCACTTGTCGATATGCTGACGGCCTACCGGAACGGCATGACCACCCCCGAGAGCTTTCAGGCTGTTCTGAACAGCGGCGTCGATGACTTCGGCGATCGGTTCTTCGCCTATCTGGAGGAGCGGTTCGCGGTTCCGCTCGCGGCGATGCGCCCCGACCGGGAGACACAGCACGGTCGCGCGCCAACGCGAGAGGAGATCGAAGAGTGGGCGCGAGACGATTCCGGTGACTTCGCGGCGCAGCTCGCCTACGGTCACATCCTTTTCGAGGATGGTGCCTACGAAGAAGCGGTCGCGTACCTGGAGCGCGCCAGGACGCTCTTCCCGGCATACGCGGGGGATGGGAGCCCCTATTGGTATCTGGCGCTCATACACCGGCAGAACGGCGCGCTGGAGCAGGCGGCTGACGCGCTCTCGACGCTGACCGGCATCAACGAGCGGGACTATCACGCCAACCTGGAGCTGGCGGACGTTCTGGAGGAGCTGGGAGATCCCGCCGGTGCCGCGGCCGCGCTGGAGCGCACCATCTATATCTATCCGTACGAGGCGGCCTCCCACGCGCGACTGGCCGCTCTCTACTGGCAAACCGGTGAACTCGACAAGGCTATCCGTGAGCGGCAGGCGGTGGTGGCGCTGGATCCCGTGGACCGGGCGGCTGCCTTGTACCAGTTGGCGCGCGCATACTTCGCGGCAGGGGACACGGCCCAAGCCCGGCGGACGGTGCTGAGTGCCCTGGAGATAGCGCCGGGCTTCGAGGAAGCACAGGATCTGCTGCTGGAGATTCGCGCCAGGGCTGATGGAGGTACCCGCTGATGGCTCGAGCGGTGACGCAGGCAATGCTTCTGGTGCTTGGGCTTGCGGTCGCAGGTCCGCTCCCGGCCCAGTCGCGCCGCCCGCGGGATCCACGCCTCGCGGAGGATGTGGACTACGCGGAGCTCAATGTCTCGTACGATGGCCGGTTCACTTTCGTGCGACTGCGCTACACCCCGCTTCCCGGCTTCAGCGGTGGCGGCGGCTACTTCCGCGGAGATGTGAAGTGGGATCATGATTATCCACGGGCCGAGCTGCATCTCATGAAGATTCTGGATGAGCTGACCGGGATCAGCCCCTATGTGGATGGCGGCAACATTCTGACCGTGGACGATCCGGAGCTCTTCAGGTACCCGATCGCTTACCTGGTCGAGCCCGGCTTCTGGACGCTCACCCCGGGCGAGGCGGAGAGTCTGCGGAATTATCTGCTGAAGGGCGGTTTCCTCATCATTGACGACTTCGCGGGCCGCCACTGGTACAACTTCCAGGATCGCATGAGGGACGTTCTTCCCGATGGCCGTCTGGTGGAGCTGGATGCATCGCATCCGATCTTCCATTCGTTCTTCGACATCAATGCGCTGGACCACACGCATCCGTATTACTCCGTGAAGTCGGTCTTCTACGGGATTTTCGAGGACAACGACCCGAAGAAGCGCCTGATGGTGGTGGTCAATTTCAACAATGACATAGGCGAATCCTGGGAGTGGTCGGACACAGGGTTCATTCCCATCGAGCTGTCGAACGAGGCTTACAAGCTGGGGGTCAATTACATCGTCTATGGGCTGACGCACTAGAACAGAGTAGGGGCCATGACAACAGAACAGAAAGTTGCACTGGAGTCGACGGACGACATCGCGCTCGCTGAGCGCATGCAGGCGGACACCGAACGCATTCTCACGGAGCTTCGCAAGCTGATCGTTGGACAGGACGAGGTTATCGAGCAGGTGCTGCTCTCGCTCTTCGTGGGCGGCAACAGCCTGATCGTGGGGGTGCCGGGACTGGCGAAGACGCTCCTGATCCACAGCATCGCGCAGGTGCTCGATCTGAAGTTCTCGCGTATCCAGTTCACTCCCGACCTGATGCCGTCCGATATCACCGGCACGGACTTGATTCAGGAGGATCCCAAGACCGGCCGGCGGCATATGGTGTTTGCGCCCGGGCCGATCTTCGCCAAC
This sequence comes from Gemmatimonadota bacterium, assembly GCA_036475815.1. Lineage (GTDB taxonomy): Bacteria > Gemmatimonadota > Gemmatimonadetes > Palauibacterales > KS3-K002 > JBDHGH01. The sequence continues at coordinate 6,607 of JAZGAL010000164.1, read as the reverse complement.
ATCGTGCTGGCGGATGAGATCAACCGGACGCCGCCCAAGACGCAGGCGGCGCTACTGGAAGCGATGCAGGAACATCGCGTCACGGTCCAGGGTCGCACCTACGAGCTGGAACCGCCGTTCCACGTGTTCGCGACCCAGAACCCGATCGAACTGGAAGGGACCTACCCTCTCCCGGAGGCACAGCTCGACCGTTTCATGTTCAAGATCGCGATGGACCACCTGCCCGCCGATAAGGAGCTGGAGGTCGTGAGGAACACGACGGCGGTGCAGGACTACCGATTCGAGAACGTTGTTACCGGCGATGACATCGTTCAGTACCAGCATCTTGTACGTAAGGTGCCGGTATCGGAGGCGGTGCTGCGCTACACACTAGACCTGGTCCGCAGGACGCGGCCGAACGGGGACGGCTCGCCCGAGTTCATCCAGAAGTGGGTGTCTTACGGGGCCAGCGTCCGCGCAGCCCAGTACCTGATCCTCGGCGCCAAGGCCCGGGCTCTGGTGCGCGGGCGCTACCACGTGGGCTTCGACGATATCCGCGCGCTGGCGGGTCCCGTCCTGCGGCACCGGATCCTGACAAACTTCCACGCGGAATCGGAGCAGGTGACGTCGGATCAGCTGATCGGCGAGCTGCTCGAGGCGATCCCGACTCCGAGCTCGGGACTGTGAAGATCTCGAGTTTTCTCGACCCGCAGGTCCTGGCCAGGATCGACAACCTGGAGCTCCTGGCGCGTACCGTGGTAGATGGCTTCATCAACGGGCTGCACCGCTCGCCGTACCTCGGGCTGTCCGTCGATTTCGCCGAGCACCGCCCCTACACGCCCGGCGACGACATTCGGCGAATCGACTGGCGCGTGTTCGGCCGCAGCGATCGCTTCTACGTGAAGGAATTCGAGGCCGACACCAACGCCAACTTCGTCGTGCTGCTTGATATTTCCCGCTCGATGAATTACGCGAGCCGAGGGATCACCAAGCTCGATTACGCGCGTTATCTGGCCGCGTGCCTTAGCTACTTCTCGCGCCAGCAGCGGGACCGGGTTGGGCTGGTGACATTCGATGAGGACATCGTCGAGATGGTGCCACCCTCGGCCAAGCATCTCGACATCGTTCTTCACACCATCGATCGCATCGAGCCGGGCGGCAAGGGCCAACTCGAGGCGCCGCTCCTCAAAGTTGCGGAGGCCATCAAGCGCAGGAGTATCCTGGCGCTGATCTCCGACCTCTACGACGATCCACAGGATGTGCTGCGCTCGGTGAGCTACCTGAAGAACAAAGGCAACGATGTCCTCGTCTTCCACGTCCTCGATCCCGCGGAGCTGGAATTCCCCTTCGAGGAGGCTGCTCACTTCGAGGATCTGGAGAGCGGTGAGAAGATACCGGTCGTGCCCGAGCGGCAGCGCGAGCAGTACCGCGAGCTGATGAACGCGCATCTCGACGAGCTGGCGCGGCTACTGGTGGAGAACCGGATGGACTACTTCCTCTTCGACACGTCAAAGCCGCTGGACTATGCGTTGTTCAGCTACCTGTCGCGTCGTGAGAAGCTGCGCCGGGTGCGTTGATGGGTTTCTCGTTTCTCGCTCCGGTGTTCCTGGCGGGCCTGGCCGCGTTGGCCATCCCGATCGTGGTGCACCTGACCCACCGGGAACGGAAGGCCGCCATCGCCTTTCCGTCTCTGATGTTCGTGCGGAAGATCCCTTACCGCACGCATCGGCGCCAGAAGATCCGCCACTGGCTTCTGTTCCTGATGCGATGCCTGGCGATAGTGCTGGTAGCGGCGGCTTTCGCTCGCCCGCTGTTCGACGATGACGGCGCGACGGCCCGCGCCTTCGCGGGGGCGCGTGAGGTGGTGGTTCTGCTGGACTACTCGCACAGCATGGGCTACGGCGATCGCTGGAGCCGCGCCATCGATGCGGCGCGGCGTGCCATCGCCGCTGTGGGGCCCGAGGACCGTGCGACGCTGGTCGTTTTCGCCGAGCGTGCCGAAGCGGTCACCCAGCCCACAGCCGACCGGGCCGTCTTGAGCGCCGCGCTGGATGGGGTGAACGTCGGGTCAGGTGTCACGCGATATGGACCGGCGATCCAACTGGCCCGGGAGATCGTGGAGCGTTCGGAGCGGCCCCGCAGCGAGGTCATCCTGATCACCGACTTCCAGCGCAGCGGTTGGGATGCCCGGCAGGCCGTGAGGCTCCCCCAGGGTACGATGCTCACCCCCGTCGACCTCTCCGATCCTGACGCGTCCAACCTGGCGGTGACCGCTACCGCCGTCACGCGCAGTAGGAGCGGCGGGCGCGAGCGCGTCACGGTGTCCGCCCAGGTGGCTAACCTGGGCGCGGAATCGGCGGACGACGTACGTGTGGTGCTCGAGGTGGAAGGCGAGCAGGTGCAGGCTCGGTCGGTGAGCCTGGGGCCCGGCGAGAGCCTGACGCTGCAGTTCGCTCCCCTCGTGCTGCCGCGGCGGTCCGTTCGCGGGGTTGTGCGCGCCGGCGAGGATGCGTTGCCCGGCGACAACGTGTTCAGGTTCGTAGTCGAGCCGGACGATCCAATCTCGATTCTGATCGTCGAACCCCGCAGCGCGGGTGCCGGCCACAGCCTGTACCTGCGGCGCGCGCTCGGCGTCGGGGGTCAACCCGGCTTCGACGTTGACGTGCGCAAAATCACGCGGCTGGGGTCGGAGGACCTGGACGGACGGTCGGTCGTGATTCTGAACGATGCGCCGTTCCCGCGCGACGACGTAGGCGAACGCCTCCGGGCTTTCGTGAAGGGCGGCGGCGGACTGCTCGTGCTGCTGGGCCGACGGAGTCCTCCGGGTGCCTGGCCGGCCGATGGCATGGGGTTCCTACCGGTGGCCTTCGGCGGCCCACTCGATCGGTCGTCGCGCGGAGGGGCCACGCTGAGCTATCTCGATTACGAGCATCGGGTCTTCGAGCTCTTCCGTACGCCGCGCAGCGGTGATTTCTCCTCGGCCCGCTTCTTCCGCTACAGGCGGCTGGAAGGCGCGGAGTCGGCGCGAATCCTGGCTCGCTTCGACGATGGGTCCGTTGCGCTGGCCGAGGGCCGGCAGGGTGACGGGATTGTGCTTGTGTGGGCCACCGACTTCGAGAACTTCTGGAACGATTTGGCCGTTCAGCCGGTGTTCCTGCCGTTCACGCATCTGCTCGTGAAGCATCTCTCGGGCTATGTAGAGCCTCGGCCGTGGTTCCGCGTTGGCAACGTCATCGATCTAGCGGAGAGCCCGATGTTCGCCGGCGACGAGGCGAGCGCGGAAGCTGAGCTTCTCGTCGAGAGACCTTCCGGCAAGCGCATGGTGTTTCGCTTGGGCGAAGAGAATCGTTTTCTCCTGCTGAACGAAGCGGGGTTCCATCGCGTTCGTTATGTAGGAGATGTTGATGATGGGGTCCTGGTCGCGGCCGCGAACCTCGACCCCGGAGAGTCGAACCTGGCGGCGATCGATCCGGAGGAGATGGTGGGAGCGGTCACCGCCGCCGGCGACACGGAGGAGGCGACGCTGGAGGCGACCGTGCTGTTGCCCGAGGATCGCGAGCGACGCCAGGGCTTGTGGTGGTACCTGCTGGCCGGAGCCGCTGCGCTTCTGCTGCTCGAGACGTTGATATCCAACCGGTTGGGGCGGGCGCGGGCGCAGGCGCAGGCGGGGGCGCGGGCTAGTAACACGAGGGGATAGTCGATGCGATCCAGAACAGGTCATGACGAGCTGATGCGGGTGATCCGCTCCGTGCGGCGGCGCTGGCGACTCAGAGTCACTCTGCGCGGAGCCGCCATCATTCTGGCGGCCGGCCTGCTCGTTTTCCTTATCTCCGCCTACGGAATGGATCGGCTGAGGTTCAGCCCCACCGCCGTCCTGGCCTTCCGCGTCTTTGCCTATGTGACGCTGGTGGGACTCACGATCCGTTTTCTCGTCGTGCCCCTCGCCCGGCGGGTCAGCGATGAGCGGGTGGCGCTCTACCTGGAGGAGCACGAGCCATCTCTCGAGGCGCGGGTGTTGAGCGCGGTCGATCTGGGAAGGCTGGACAAAGCAGCCTCCGAAGGCTTTTCGCCGGCCCTGGTCAACCGGCTGGTGGAGAACGCGCTCGAGAACTGCGCCGCTGTCGACTACGGGCGCAAGGTCGAGGCCAGGTCGCTCGCCCGCTCATCGGGCTTGCTGGCGGGCGCGACGCTGGCGGCGGTGGCGGTCTTACTGCTCTCGCCTTCGTTCCTGCGCCATAGCGCCCCGTTCCTGTTTCCGTTTAGCGGCGCCGCCATCGACAATCCCTACCGAATCGAGGTCATGCCCGGCGACACGAGAGTCGCAATAGGCGCCGAGCTGAGGATCGTAGCGCTCCTTCACAACTTCGACGCGGACGAGGTCGAGATCGCCGTGCAACGCGGGCGGCAGGGCGAATGGGAGCGCTTCCCGATGGTGCTGGATGAGGAAACGGGCGAGCACCTGGTCTTCCTCTTCGACCTCGAAGAGCAGACCGAATACTTCGTGGAAGCGAGCGGTGTTCGTTCACAGCTCTTCCGAATTGAGGTGCACGAGCTGCCCTACGTGCAGCAATTGGTGCTCGAGTACCACTTCCCGGCCTACACCGGGCTTTCGCCCCGTCGGCAGGAGGATGGCGGTGACATCGCCGCGCTGCGGGGAACCGAAGTCCTGGTATTCGTGATCCCCACGGTGCCTGTGGCGGGCGGCGCGATAGTGATCGACGAGCAGGATTCGCTGCCATTGACGCGGGCGGAGAACGGTACCCTCACGGGCGCCCTACAGGTGGTGAGCGACGGACTCTACCGAATCGTCTTCGAGAGCTTCGACGGCGATCGTGTGATCGGCTCGCCGGACTACCTGATCGATGTGCTCAGCGATCAACCGCCCTACGTGGCCTTCTCGAAGCCGGGGCGTGATGTCAAGGTGACGAACATCGAGGAAGTGTTCATCGAGGTCGAGGCGGAGGACGATTACGGTGTACGCCAGCTCCAGCTGGTCTATTCGGTGAACGGCGGGCCGGAGCAGACGCTGGAGCTGTACAGCGGGCGCCGCAAGGAAGTCTCGGCAGGCCACACTTTCTATCTCGAGGAAATCGAGCTGGAGCCGGGCGACTTCATCTCCTATTACGCGCGCGCGTCCGACGACAACCGGGTAAGCGGCCGCCAAGTCGCGACAACGGACATCTACTTCATGGAAGTGCGTCCCTTCGACCGGACCTACCGGCAAGCTGAGCAGAGCGGCGCGCCGGGCGGTGGCGGCTTTGACAGCTCGCTCTCTCAGCGGCAGCGGGATGTGATCGCCGCGACCTTCAAGATGGTGCGGGATCGCGAGAAATACTCCCGGGACGAGTACGAGGAGAACCTGGCGACGCTGGCGCTGGCCCAGGGAAGGCTGCGCGAGCAGGTGGAGCGGCTCATCACCCGCATCCAGGCTCGCGGCATCGCTCAGATGGACTCCAGCTTCCGGACCATCGCTGAAGCGCTTCCTCTGGCGGTCGAGTCGATGCAGGAGGCCGAGAAGCTGCTCGGCGAGCGGAATCCGGATGAGGCGCTGCCACCCGAGCAGCGGGCGCTACAGCAGCTCCAGCGCGCCGAGGCCACGTTCCGCGAGTCGCAGATCTCTCGTGGAACGACATCGGGTAGCGGCGGCGGCGGGCAGGCCGAAGCGGACGAGCTGGCGGACCTGTTCGAGCTGGAGCTCGACAAGCAGAGGAACCAGTACGAGAGCGTGCAGCGCGAGCGGCAGCGGCGTGTCGACGACGAAATCGACGAGACGCTTCAGAAGCTGCAGGAACTGGCGCGGCGCCAGCAGCAGGAGAACGAGCGCCGGCGTGCGCGGGCCAGCCGGTCGCAGAACCAGTCCGGCGGCGGAAGCGGTTCCCAGAGACAGCTCGCCGAGGAGGCCGAGGAGCTGGCCCGCCGCTTGGAGCGGCTGGCGCGTGAGGAATCGTTGCCCGAGCTGAACCAGACGGCGCGTGAGCTGCGAGAGGCTGCCGAGGAGATGCGCCGTGCGGCGGCGAACTCGCGCAACAGCAGCGGCGCGGGGGGCAACGCGGCGCTGGAACGGTTGAGAGAAGCGCGGCGCCTGCTTGATGAGAACCGTTCGGCGGGCTTGCAGCGCGATGTGGAAGATGCGCTGCGGCGCGCCAACCGGCTCGCTGAGGAACAACGTGATGTGACGCGGGATGTGGAGCGGCTCGCTGAAGGCGGCGGCGCGCAGCGCGAACGGTTGCAGCGGCTGATGGAGCGGAAGGAGGAGATGGCCACCGAGGTCGCCGATCTCGAGGGTCAACTCGACCGACTGGCGCGGGACTCGCGCCGCGAACAACGGGACGCATCGCGCAAGCTGCAGGAAGCGGCGAACGGAATACGCGACGACAAATTGGAGGACAAGATCCGCTATTCACGGGGCGTGGTGCGTCAACGATCGCCGGAGTACGCCCGTAACTTCGAGGAGCAAATAGCGCGGGATATTGAAGAGCTTCGTGAGAAGATCGAGGAAGCTCGCTCGGCTATCGGCGAGACGAAGGAACAGCGATTGGCTCGCGCGCTGGACCAAACCCGCGACCTGGTGCGCTCACTCGAATCTCTTGAAGAGCGGACGCAACCCGGGGAGGGTGAGCAACGCGGA
>JAZGAL010000163.1:0-2679 GCA_036475815.1 Gemmatimonadota bacterium | reverse complement strand
CAGCCGAGGAACAGCACCACGACAGCGAGGCCGACGAACCAGAGCGGAACGTAGGGCTCGAAGTAGACGCGCTGGAAGCGCTGGAAGCCCCGGATGTTGAGGTCCGCCCAGCTCCCCGTCTCGAACTTCACGTTGGCGCTCGAGCGGCGGAAGGAGACGTAGGCCGGGGTTCCGGCCAGCAGCCCGAAGACCAGGCCGAGAGCGTGCTGGGCGTTGGCGACGTGTCCCACGAGGCCGGTGGCGCACAGAACAAACCATCCCATGATCAACATCGTGTCTTGATTGGCCACCGCGTAGCCCCTCGACGCGTAGCGGGCCTGCATCCAGGTGAAGCCGAACAGGCCGTACACTACCCCGGACATCCCGCCGAAGAGCGGGCCGCTTAGCTGGAACTGGACGAGAGCGCCTGGAACTTGCGTCAGCACCACGAGCCCCAGCATCACGCGGATTCCTTGGATGTATTCGATCTGGCTGCCGAGGCGATAAAGCCAGAGCATGTTGAAGACCAGATGCAGGATCCCGAAGTGGATCAGCATGGGCGTCAGGAGTCGCCACGGCTGGGTCCAGTCGATGCTGGCCACGTAGTACCCGTCCGGGGTTATCGGGACGACGAAGAGGGCCCGGAGGATCGGCGAGCTCGAGTTCCCGAGACCCGACAGCACGCCGACTGCCGCGCTGAGGACGATCAGGGCCAGGGTTAGCTGCCCGACCGGGCCCCCACGCGCAAGCCCTCCGCCCTGGGAGATACCGGGGATGCGGACGGGTCTAGCGTCGGAAACTCGCTGCTTGCGAATCCGCTCGGCTTCGGAATGGCTCGCGTCTGAAGGCGCGACGTAGCGGCTGGCCAGTTCCCTTGCAGCTTCGACGTCTGCCTCGCTGATGACCCAAACCGCGTGGCGGCGCTCATCGGAACGCACCTCGTTCTCGATGCCCTGGACTTCCAGATCATCGGAGAGACCCCGCGCCTGCTGCTCGTCGTCGAAGCTCTGGAGACGCCGCATATCCTCAGTTCTCGGGGAGGGATTGGATCTCGGAGGTCATCGCGCTCGCCCTTCACTCCTATCGGCATCGAGACGAACATATCGCGAACTGACAAGATCGTAGATGTCTTCGAATTGAGCCGCACTGGAGCGGTGGTTTTCCGAAACGCTTCCGACAGCGTCGGCTCGGCCGCATCCCGCTGCTGATCCCCGACGAGGTTGGCTACATCCCGTTCGAGGCCGAGGCTGCAAGTACTAGGGGCTCACTTGCCTGGCAATACCAGATGCCAGAAGTCGCCCCGGCCGGCGGGGTTCACCAGCGCGATGGTGTCGCTCCCCAATCCGGCGTGTGCTGAGGGTCGGTCGGGCACCTCGCGCAGGATCGACTCGAAGATCTCCTCCGCCTTCCTCCAGCATTCCGCGTCACCACCGGCCTGCGTCTGCGCAAGCTTCCGCTGCTGCTACCCGTTTGAAGCGCCGCGGTTCACAGAGCTCGGTGCGATCTGATTCCGCATGGGCGCATGGACTATCATGCCCGGCATGATCGCTCTGCAAGCCGCTTCGTCGCCGGCCTGGCTGAGTGCAGTCCTCGCGGACTTCGACGCCTTTCTACTCGACCACGCCGCGGCCGAGCGCAAGGCGTCGGCGGTGGCCCTGTCTTTGATCACCCACTATCCCGATCGCAGAGAGCTGGTGGCGGCGATGATGGATCTGGCACGCGAAGAGCTCGAGCACTTCTACCAGGTCTATCGCCGGGTCGAGGAGCGAGGACTCATTCTGGGACCCGACGGCAAGGATCCCTACGTAGGGGCCATGCGAGCCGAGATTCGCGGCGGCCGGGACGAGTATTTTCTCGACAGGCTCCTCGTAAGCGGAATCGTCGAAGCGCGGGGATGCGAGCGCTTCGGCATGATCGCTCAGGCGCTGACGGATCCTTCCCTGCGGAGCTTCTATTGCGAGATCGCCGCCTCGGAGGCCAGGCACGACACTCTCTTCGTCGAGCTGGCGAGGACATACTTCTCTCGGGTGTCGGTCGTCGCACGCCTCGATGCACTGGTCGACGCCGAGGTGAAGATCATTGAAGGCCTGGCGATTCGACCCGCGCTCCACTAGGCCGGACGGGCCCTTTGCGCCCACGATGACGCAGTGATGATGCAGTCAGACAGGTCAGAGCAGCCCAGGGGACCCGCGGCCGGCAAGGCCCTTCGAAAGTACCTCGCCCAGTACGCCGAGCCCGAGGCAGCACGGATACGCGAATGCTTGGCTGTCGATCGGCGCTACGGCCACGTGCTTTGCATCCCCGCCTACGGTGAGGGGGAGGGGCTGCTCCAGTCGCTTTCCAGCGTTCCGGAGGGACCTCGGGGAGAGATCTTGATCATCGTCGTCGTCAACGAATCGAACTCGTCACCCGACTGGGTGCGCGAGGCAAATCAGGATTCACTCGCGGCGCTGCGCGGGCGCCTGGCTGGAGCGGCGGGACTCGGCACCCCCATGGAGCGGCAGAGACATCCGCGCGGCGATCTCCTGGTGATCGATCGGACACATACGGGTCTCGTCCTGCCCGAGGATCACGGCGTCGGGCTGGCACGCAAGATCGGCGCGGACGTCGCCCTCGCTCTGTGGACAGCCGGGGGCATCGAATCCCCCTGGATCCACTGCAGTGACGCCGATGTGTTGTTTCCGGCGGACTACTTCAGTC
>JAZGAL010000162.1:0-17110 GCA_036475815.1 Gemmatimonadota bacterium | reverse complement strand
ATAATGCGCTGGCGCATTACGCTCATCTCCTCGAGCCGGTCGGTTTCCCGGATGACGACGTCCGGGATCTTGATCTGCAGGGTCTCGCCGTGGATCGGCACGTGCAGCACGCCCGGCATTCCCGCCGGCATCGTCCCGCGCTGAGCGATGAAGGTCATGATGTCCTTCTTGGTGACCCGCCCGCTGATTCCACTGCCGGTCAACCTGGAGACATCTATCTCGTGCTCGGCCGCGATTCGCCGAACCAGCGGCGTCGAACGGGTGCGGAGCCGCCCCTCACGCGTATCCAGCGCGGGCGCACCGTCGCCTTTCACCGGTCGAGCTAGGGCCGCTGTGGCCGCAGGCGCCGCCTCCGCGGGCGCGGGCTTCGCCGCTGGCACGGCCGCGGCCTGGCGTGCTTTCGCTTCCTGGGCCACATCCGCGCTTGCGCCCGCCTCGGTCTCTATCCGCGCGATCACGCTGCCCACCTCGACCGTCTCGCTCTCCTGGGCGAGGATCTCGACCAGGGTGCCCGCAACCGGCGATGGTATATCGGCGTCGACCTTGTCGGTGGAGATCTCGAGGATCGACTCGTCGCGCTTGACCTCGTCGCCTGCGCTCTTGTGCCACTTCGTGATCGTACCCTCGACGATCGATTCCCCCATCTGCGGCATTATGACATCGACTCTCGCCATCGCTTCGCCTTTCCTAGTACGCGAGCATCCAGCGTGAAGCTCTCACCACATCGTCCACCTGAACGAGGTAGTAGTCCTCGAGCGGCGGGCTAAACGGCACCGGTATGTCGGGAGCAGTGACCCGGCGGACCGGCGCATCGAGCCATTCGAAGCAGAACTCGTTCACCCGCGCCGTAATCTCTCCGGCAATCCCGCCGGTGCGCGGGGCTTCGTGCACGACCAAGCATCTGTTGGTCTTCTTCACCGAGTCGATGATCGTCTCGTCGTCCATGGGGTTGAGGGAGCGCAGGTCTATCACCTCCAGCTGCGCACCGTCTTCGTCCGCGATCCGCTCGGCCGCCTCCAGCGAGGTACCGACCATCGCACCGAAGGTCACCACCGTCAGCGCATCGCCTTCACGCGCGGTCCGCGCTTTGCCGATCGGCACCACGTAGTCCTCCGCGGGCAATACCTCTTTGACCCGCCGGTACAGGAACTTGTGCTCGAAGAACAGAACCGGATCGGGATCGCGGATAGCCGCCTTGATCAAACCCTTCGCGTCATAGGCCGTGGCCGGAGCCACCATCTTGAGGCCGGGCACGTTCAGGAAGTACGACTCGACGTTCTGTGAGTGGAACGGCCCACCCCGCCCACCACCCCCACAGGGACCCCGCACTACGATCTGCGCGCCTTCAGCGGTCCGGTAGCGCAGCTTGGCGGCAAAGTTGACGAGCGTGTCGAACGAGGAGGCGATGAAGTCGATGAACTGCATCTCCGCCACCGGCTTGAAGCCCATCTGGCTCGCCCCGATCGCCGCACCGACGATGGCGGCCTCGCTGATCGGCGTATCGATCACGCGATCCTCGCCGAACCTCGCGCGGAAGCCTTCCGTCAGCTTGAAGGCACCACCGTAGAGGCCGACATCCTCGCCGAGGATGAAAACCGCCTCGTCAGCCTCCATCTCCTCCCACAGACCCTGACGGAGGGCCTCCAGGTAGGTGACCGCTTTCTCCTCTCTATGCTCGATCTGTGCGATCACGCCCTCCCGCTCTCGGCTCGCCCGCGTGCAGCCCGACGATAACGGGCAAATGTAATGGGCCCCCTGCTCGACTTCAAACGGGAACCGACCGCAGGGGCGCCTCCAGCACCGTCGCCCCACCCTCGGCTTCCCGGTCGGCCCAGCGCAACGCCGCCGGCGGCTCGACCTCGCGCCGGACGTAGCCCAGGCCGATGGGGCCGAACTCGGGTGAAACGACGCGGGACGTCACCACGCCTACGTCCTTCCCCTCGTCGTACAGGTTCGCGCCAGCTGGCGGCATCTGGTTCGCGAACCTCAGGCTTCTCAAGCGGCGGTTGACGTGACCGCGGAAATGGACGCGGGCCACGACTTCCTGACCCAGGTAGCATCCCTTGTCATGGGAAATCGCCACCTCCTCGAGTCCGGTCTCCTGTGCCAGGTTCGAGTCGCTGATGTCGATGCCGTAGCTGGGGATTCCCCACTCCACGCGCACCACATCCAGCGCCCGGCTTCCCGCGGCGCGGCCGCCGCGCCCGGTCACGGCGGCCAGCAGCCGCTCGGTGAGTCGAGCGACCGCTCCATGGGGGACGATGAGCTCCACTCCGTCGGGAGCCAGAAGGCGGTCGCGGATCACCACGACAGGCGCGTCCCCGGCGACGATCTCGCGCACGCCGAGATGGTCCTCGGGCAGCTCTGTACCGAGCACCTCGAGCGCCGTCGCAGCCGCTTCCGGTCCGTAGAGCCCCAGCTGGTGAAGCGCGTCGCTCGCATCCTCGAACGTGGCGTAGAGCGGCGGTAAGTACTTGCGGAACGCGTCCAGCAGGTTTCTCAGCCCGCTGCGGGGAACATCGAGGAGCATGTGATCGGAGAGGGCGAAGACGCGCAGATCGGTGAGAACGCGGCCCTTCGCCGTGAGCAGCATGGCGTGCCGGCCGGTGTTCTCCAGGTCGGTCACCTGGTTGGTCAGGAGGCCGTTCAGCATCTCGGCACGACGCTCACCGGCTACCCGCACGACAGCGCGGTCGGCGCGCGACACGAGGGCACAGCTCTCGAGGAAAGACCTGTACTCGGCCTCCTTGTCCCCGAAATCGGGTGGGGCTTCCAGGAGATCTGGTGTTTCTCGACTCATCGACAAGCAGATCACCCCTACTCGTGATGACAAAACAGCGCCCCCGGCCCGACGGCCGCAGGGCGCCGTTCTATACCCCCCTGCTAGAGGGAGGGTTCTGCGCTAGCTACCGCGGACCATACCGCTGTAATCGACCACAAGGGCGACCCGGCGGTTCTCGATCCCGGTGACGCCGGGACCACGTGCACCCGGTACGACCTGACGGTCGGCGGCCTCACCGTAGCTGACCGCCTTCACCTGGTCAGGCGTCAGACCCCCAACGGTGGTCAGGTAGCCCTTGACCGCGTCCGCGCGCTTCTTGCCCAAGCGCTTGTTATAGCCCTCGCTGCCCGCCGGGTCAGCGAACCCCTCGACGGTGATCAGCGCATCGCCGTAAAACTCCTTGACCACCGCGGCGAAGCGATTCAGCAGCGGCTTGTCCAGCTCGCGGATCTCAGACTCGTCGAACCCGAAGTGCACCGGGACGTCGAACTTGATCATCCCCTGCATCTTCTCCATGGTCGTGTTGAAGTCGTTCCGCAGCGACGTCAGCTCAGACTCGAGGTTGCCGACCCGACCGTCGACCGCATCGATGCGATCCCCGAGCTGCTTGTCCGCGGCCTGGTACTCCGAACGAACCTGCGCGAGCTCGGCGTCCATCTCGTCAGGCTTGACGTACGAGCAACTGGCCAATCCCAGTCCAACTACGCCAAACACTGCGGTGGTCGCCATCCGCACATGCCGTCTAACCATCGCTCCTCCTCCTGGCTATTGCGTGACAGAGCCTCCGGCTCCTCAACGTCCGCGTCGAGGCTTGGACTCGAGGCCGAAACAGCGGGCCTCGCGTGGCCGTACGGGTCCTCGACGTTTCCGTGCGTCCCTTTATTCCGTATTCCGCCCAGGCCTGCGCCTTGCGCATGCCGACTCTTCGCCGGGCAAGATCGCACGCGGTGCAGCCTTGAATAAGCGGGCTAGGACCTGGGGCTTAACAATATGTGGCCCAAGTCGCCGCTTCGCAACCAGTAGAGCGGGGGCTCGGATGTAAGATGCCCTTCAATTTGACGGGCTGCCCGCGGCAAGCGAGATTTCACCTATGAATGACACTACAAACATCGTGGCACCCCCGAAGCGGGTCAAGCTGACCGACATCTCCTCGCGCTCCTGGGAGCACCCGGCGGACCGGGCCGCTCTGCGCAGCCTGGAAGCGATACCCGGCTTCCCGGAGATCGTTCGCAAGATCGTGGGTCTCTTCGGCGAACGGGGGCTTCGTCTCTTCTTCCAGGCCAATGCCATTCGTGTAACGCGCGGTCAGTACGGTTGGGTCCACGACCTTCATTTGCGGGTGCTGGACACCCTCGACCTCGGCTGGGAGCCGGAACTCTACATCTCTCAGACGCCGCTCGTGAACGCGGGAGCCCTCGGTGTCGATGAGCCGTTCGTGTTGATCAACAGCGCCGCGCTCGACGTGCTCGACCGCGATGAATTGGAGACGGTGCTTGCGCATGAGGTCGCGCACATCGCTAGCGATCACGTTCTCTACCGCACGGTCTTCACCTTGCTCATCCTGCTCGGGCAGCGGCAGCTCCCCATCGCCGGGATAGCGATACAGGCGATCATCCTCGCCATGGCAGAGTGGAACCGTAAGAGCGAACTGTCGTCCGACCGCGCGGCGCTGTTGGGGACCCAGAACCCCGAGGCTGTCATGAGTGCGCAGATGAAGCTGGCCGGCGGCAGCCACCAGCACGGTGAGAGCCTGAACCTGAACGAGTTCCTGCGCCAATCCGACGAGTACGAGGTGGACGAGAGTCTCGGGGATGCGGTGTTCAAGGTGATGAACCTGCTCGCTTCCACGCACCCGTTCCACGTGCTGCGGGTCGGTGCGGTGCGCCACTGGATCAGAGAGGGCCATTACGACCGCATCTTGAGAGGCGAGTACGTGCGACGCAGCGAGGATCAACGCGCCTACAAGGAAGACGCGAAGGAAGCGGCCGGTTACTACGGAGAGGCGGTCAAGAAGGCGATTCGCAAGGTGAGCCGGGCACTGGACGACCTCGCGAGAGGCGGGCCCACCGACCTCTAGTTGTGCCTGCGTTTTGGGCCAGCCTGTGTACTACCTCAATCGTCCCAAGGCATCCGCTGCGGCGCGCAATCCTTCCACGATGTGCTCGTCCGGCGTTGCGAACGACACCCGCAGAAAACCGTCCTGCATGAACGCCACGCCCGACAACGTCACAACGCCGGCGGCGCGGATCAGGTACTCGGCGACTTCGTCGGACGTCTCGAGCACCAAGCCATCGGGGGCCCTCTTCCCGAGCGCTTGTCGCACGTCCCAGAACGAATAGAAGCTTGCCGGCGTCGGCCAGACTTTCACCAGCGGCAGCGCCTTCGCTTCGGCGAGCAACAGGTCGCGCTTGCGCTGCAGGTCATCCCTGAGTTCCGGATTGTACGGTCGCGAGATCGCGGCCAGCGCCGAGTGCTGGGTGGGGAGCGCTGGCCCGGCGGTGTAGTGGCTCTGCAGGTTCGCCATGGCCTGGCTCACATCGGCGGGCGCCACCGACCAGCCGACGCGCAGGCCGCCGGTGCGCCGGAAGTTCTTCGAGATGCCGTCCACCTGGATGAGCCAGGGCCGAGTCTCGTCATCGATGCGCGGTTCCGGATAGTCTCTCCCGTCAAAGACGAGCCGCCAGTAGAGCCGGTCCAGCACGAAGAAGATACGATGCTCCACACACACCTGAAGCAGCGCGTCCACCTCTTCGGCGCTGTAAAGCTGGCCCGTCGGATTCACCGGGCTGTTCAGCAGGAAGAGCTTGGCGTGGGGGCGCATCTTCAGGTTCCGCTTCAGGTCGGCAGGCGTCACCTTCAGGTGGTTCGCGGTCTTGGCACGCGGCAGCACCATGATCGGGCTCGCGTAGACCGCGATGGCCAGCGGTTGGTAGCTCACCCAGGGAGCCGCGTCGAATAGCACGGTGTCGGCCGGGTTGCAGATGGCCAGGAAGACGTTGAAGAGGCTCTGCTTCGCGCCCGCCGTGATCACCACGTTGTCCGTGTCGTAGCGATCGCCCACACCCAACCAGTCGATGACAGCCTGCCGCAGCTCCGGAAGCCCGGCCGGATCGCCGTACATCGTCTGACCCTCGCGGTACGCCCGCTCGCCCGCCTCACGGATGTGATCGGCCAGCTCGCCCTTGGTCTCTCCCAAGCCGAAATCGTAGACCGGAAGGCCGAGCCTGGTGCGCTCGCCTGCCAGACGTTTCAGCTCGAGAGTCAGTGAGGGACGGAACTTGCTGAGCTTAGCGGAAATCCGTTCGCGCTCGTTCATCAGCGGCTCCCGACGGCGCCATGTTGGATGGAGCGAATGTGGCTGGAGGACATAACCGGAACTCGCCGGACATTATAACTTCAGCAGGGTGCTCAGGTCAAAATTTCCACCTGCACTCGGATTTGTGCCGGTTGAGGCGTCCTCACCTGCTCCAGGAACGGCTACCGCGGCAGGGGCGTTTAGCCGGTGGCGAAGGGAAGACGAGCGAAGAAGGTATTGATCATCAAGGCCTGGCTTCTCGCACGAGGCACCGCCGGGCAGGAGACTCGCTGCGGCGAGGGTACCGAGGAGTGACGCAGATGCAGCTTCCCCTCCCACCGCACTTCGATCCCGGCTCCGTCGGCGAAGTATGGCGAGTTCCTTACGCGCAGCGCGCCGATGAGGCTGCGGCCTGGGCGGATGAGCACGACCTGCAGCCCGCCTCCAAGGACGAGGCTGAAGTGTGTCTGGTACTGGTGGACTGCCAGAACACGTTCTGCATTCCGGGCTTCGAGCTGTTCGTAGCGGGCCGCTCGGGCCGGGGCGCGGTGGAGGACAACGTCAGGCTGTGCGAGTTCATCTACCGAAACCTGGGCGTGATAACCCAGATCGCACCGACCATGGACACGCACACGGTCATGCAGATCTTCCACCCCGTTTTCTGGGTGAACGATGCCGGGGAGCACCCGGCGGGCGGCCAAACGATCATAACGGTCGACGATGTACGGAAGGGCGTCTGGCAGGTGAACCCGGCCGTGGCGCAGAACATCGCGGGCGGCGACTACGATTACCTGCAGCGCCACGCGCTGAGCTACGTGCGCGCGCTGAGCGAAGGCGGGAAGTATCCCCTGCTCGTCTGGCCCTATCATGCGATGCTCGGCGGCATCGGTCACGCGCTAGTCTCCGCCGTCGAAGAGGCGATCTTCTTCCATAGCATCGCCCGAAGCAGCCAGCCGCGCTTCGAGATCAAGGGGGACAACCCCCTCACCGAACACTATTCCGTTCTGCGCCCGGAGGTCATGCAGGGACCGGACGGCGAGACGATCGCAGAGAGGAACGAGGCGCTGGTGGAAAAGCTCCTGGGCTTCGAGGCGGTCATCGTCGCCGGCCAAGCCAAGAGCCACTGCGTCGCCTGGACGGTCAACGACCTCCTCACCCAGATCTCCGCGAGAGACAGCGATTTGACTCGCAAAGTCTACCTGCTGGAAGACTGCACTTCGCCGGTCGTCGTCCCGGGAGTGCTCGACTTTACCGAGCAGGCCGATGAGGCATTTCAACGCTTCGCGGACGCGGGGATGCACCTCGTGCGCTCGAGCGAGCCGATCGATCGCTGGCTGGAGATCGCAGGCTAGCCAGCTGGCGTGTCATCTTGCGTCCAGACAATAGGTTAGGCTGTCCTAGCCCTGTGTCCTAAGAACGTGTCCACGCCCGTCCAGGACCGAGAAGAGGACCGAGAAGAGGGCGGAGCGCTGCTTCAGTCACCCGCCCGGACCCGCCTGTACTCCTCCTCGAGCTGAGCCAGCAGGTCACCGCGTTTCTCGTACAGCCGCCTGGGAGCGCGAGGCTCACTTCGGGCCAGGGCGTACGCGGTCAGGAGCGGCAGGCCGACGCTCACGTCCAGGTAGCAGACGACGGTATCGGGGAGCGCCTCCGGAGCCACCTTGCCCCAGCTCACGGCCTCGGAGGGCGTGGCCCCCGAGAGCCCTCCCGTGTCGGGCCGTGCGTCGGTGAACTGGATGAAGTAGTCGTGTCCCGCCTCTTCGAGCCCCAAGACTTCCTGGATCTGCGGCTCGGTCTGGAGCAGGAAGTTCTTGGGGCTGCCGCCACCCATGATCACGACGGCGCTCTTGCCGGCGGATCGCTTGGCGCCCAGCACGATGGCGGCCGTTTCGTTCACATCGATGGCGGAATCGATGCGCAGTTCACTTCCGGCCAGAGCGCCCGCTGCCACGTTCATCCCGATGCTCGAATCGCCCGGCGAAGGGGTGTAGATCGGCACGGCGGTGTCGAAGCACGCCGCCAGCAGCGACTTCCCACTCAGGCCCAACGCCTTCTCTCTCTCGAGCACGTAGCGGCCGCAGCGGTAGTGGAACTCCGCCGTCCCCATCGTCCGCTGGAACTCGGCGCCCTCGATGATCTGTCGGAAGAAGGCATCCGTGGAGAGGAGCACCTCGTAGTCGAAGAAGATGTCGTAGATACGGACGACGCCTTCCTCGCGAAGCTGGACGTCGCTCACATTGGGCTTGCCGCGGCGCATCTCCAGGCCGATGCCGAAATGCGCATCGTGGTAGAGGATCGCGCCGGTCGACACGATCCAATCGACGAACCCGGCCTCCACGAGCGGGATCAGCGCCGACATGCCGAGCCCGGCGGGCGTGAGAGCGCCGCTGAGGCTGAGACCAATCGTGACCTCGGGCCGCAGCATTTTTTGGAAGAGGCGGCAGGCCTCGCGTAACCGCCCGGCGTTGTAGGCGTGGAAGGCATTGTCGATGAGATCCGCGACGCTCTCGGCTCCGGTGATGGCGGCAGGCTCGATCGGCGCGCCACGCAGAAACGGGCTCGGGTTCCGCCTCGACTCTTCCGGCATGGTCTTAACTCCTGCCGTCCCCTTCCCTTACCCTATTGGCATCCACGATGATCTGTGCGACCTTCTCCGGTGTATCGGCCGTACGGATGATGTCGAGATCATCGGGCGAGATCTTCCCCTCCGAGAGCATGCAGTTCTCGATCCAGCGCATCAGACTCGAGTAATAACGGTTGTTGTAGATCACGAGAGGGAAATTGTGGACCTTGCCGGTCTGGATGAGGGTGAGCGCCTCAAAGAACTCGTCCATGGTCCCGTAGCCGCCCGGGAAGATCACGAAGCCCTCCGAGTATCGCAGGAACATCGTCTTGCGCACGAAGAAGTAGCGGAACGTGAGCGTCAGATCGACATAGCGGTTGGCCGCCTGCTCGAAGGGCAACTCGATGTTCAGCCCGATGGATAGCCCCTTGCCCAGCCGGGCGCCGCGATTGCCGGCCTCCATGATGCCGGGGCCAGCTCCGGTGATGATCGCGAACCCCGCTTCAGCCAGGAGACGCGCGGTCTGCATCGCCGCCCGGTAGTCGGGATCGCTGCGTGGGGTGCGGGCCGAGCCGAACACGGAGACGGCGTTGCCGATTCGCGCCAGGGAATCGAAGCCGTCGACGAACTCGCCCATGATCCGAAAGACGCGCCAGGGATCCTTGAGGGTCGAGTCGGGGATCGGCTCCAGCATCTCGGCGAGCGGTTTGGGAGGCCGCTCGACAACCTCTCTGATCTCCACGTCCGTGATGCGTCGACTGAATAGGCGCTCGTCCTCTGTGTAGGCGCCGCGTGCGATACGCTTCTTGGACTCCACCGTTCTCTTTCGCCTTCTTACCGAGCCGCCTTTCCTCCGTTTTTGCATCGCTATCCGTCTCCATCAGATATGCCGGCCGGCGCGGGGAGAGAGACTCTCCAAGGCGCCAGGACGACCGAAGCCAGCCGGCCGCCCCAGCGCTCATGTCTGAGCGAAGCCGCTGTCGGTGAAGGCGCTAGTTGCCCGCCGGGCGCGGCTGCGAAACTGCCTGCGGAGCAGCAGGTCCCTCAGCCGGCTTCACCGTTCGCGACCCGCTCGAGTCTTCCATATGGACCTGTCCGTTGAAGCGGGCGCCTTCGTCCAGCTGAACCCGGCGGCTCCGGATCTCACCCTGGATGTCGCAAGTGGACTGCAGTTCCAGCCGGCTCTCCGCCGCGATGTTTCCGGAGACGCGACCGCTGATCACGCAGTCCTGTGTGATGATGTCTCCGATCACCTCCCCGGTCCGTCCCACAACAATCGACTTGCCCGCCTTGAGGGTGCCTTCGACCCGGCCCTCGACGCGAATGGTGCCGTCGGTCTCGCAGTCACCGACGATCTTCGTGCCGGCCGCGACGAGTGTGATCGCCGCCTCATTGGGACTCTGCTCTGGTTTTACCATAGGCTTTCGTTGTTTCTCAGACGTTGCCTTCTGTCGTCCGATCATCATGTGAGCTTATGAACCTGATCTTTGCTGAACAAGCGTGAAGGGATCGATCGGTCTCCCGTCCTGCAGGATCTCGAAGTGCAGGTGCGGTGCCGTGGAACGGCCCGTGTTGCCGGAGAGGGCGATCACTTCGTTTTGCCAAATCGTATCGCCGGCGGCAACGAAGAGCCGGGATGCATGCCCATACATCGAATGGTAGCCGGAGTTCCCATGCTCGATGAGAACGTAGAGGCCGTAGATGGAATCGGACCCGGCTTCACTCACCACACCCGCGCCGCTGGCACGGATGTAGGAATGCTGAGGCACCGCGATATCCACCCCGGGGTGCGTGCCGTCCTGCGCTTGCTGCAGCTCCTGCGTCACGAACCCCGCGGCCGCCAGCGGCCAACTCGTGGGGATCTCGGGGGAGAGTCCCGTGCTCGGCGCCCCAGCGACCGCCGTGGAAGGCGCGTCCGCTGGAAGGATCTCCTGCGGCAGGTTGGACGCTAGCACATCCGCTCCCAACATGCCCCGGATCTTGTCGTACTCCGTCTGTAGCTGGACCAGGTTCTGCGCCAGCATCTCGACTCTCGCGTTGTCCGCCTCCAGCGTGGCGATCTGCTGCTCCAGGCCCGGCACCCGCGCGGTCTGCGCGGCGAAGTACCACCAGCTCCCCAAAACCACGGCCAGGGCGAGCGCGCCGGCCGCGCTCAACGCCGCCCCAATGCGCAGCAACCTCGGCGTCAGTCGGATGCTGCGGGTGCGCTCGGAATCCCCGGGCACCAGTACGACCGTGAAACCGACTTCAGTATCCTTCATCTTCCCCGACTAAGTATTCTGCCTCAGTAATAACGACGCGTTGGCGGGTCGGGCACGGCCTGAGCCCCTCGCTTCATGTCGCGCGAGCACGGGCAACCATAGCTGACGGGCCGGGGCGCTCCAAATGTCCGCTCCGGGGCTCAGGCCGTGCCCTCCCTTCGCGGTGGGGAATGCGCCCGAAGCTTACGCCGGGCGTCCCGTCCCTGCCATTCAACCTCCCCAGGTACACCCAGTCAAGACCATGGTGGTCGGGCACTAGACGATGCCGCCGACGCCAACGATAATCTCGACGATGCGCTCGAAATCCTCCGCATCGCGGAAGGGAATCTCGATCCGGCCCTTGTTCGCTCCGTCCAGCTTGACGCGTACCGATGTGCCCAGCGCCCGGGCCAGCGCCTGCTCGGCCCTGGCAGCGTACGCGCTCGAGTGGACGTCCGCAGCGATAGCCCCTGGCTTGCGGCGCTTCCCGGCGTACCGGCGTTGGCGGACCCGCTGCTCGACCTCCCGTACCGACAGGCCGTTCTTCGCCGCCGCGCGCGCGAGATCGATCACGCGATCCTCGTCTTCCAGTCCGAGCAGCGCCCGGGCATGCCCCGCCGAGATCCTTCCACCCGCCAGCAGCTCGCGCACGGCTTCGGGAAGGCCCAGGAGACGGATGGTGTTAGTGACGGTTGAGCGATCGCGGCCGACGCGCTCCGCCACCTGCGCCTGAGTCAAGCCGAACTCGTCCACCAGTCGTCGGTACGCACGTGCCTCGTCGAGCGGGCTGAGATCCTCACGCTGCAGGTTCTCGATGAGAGCCAGCACCAGCATGGTCCGGTCATCTACGTCGCGGACCACCACGGGGACGTGGGTCCAGCCCAACTCCTGCACCGCCTGGAACCGCCGCTCGCCGGCGACGACCTCCCAGCCGCCATCCTGAATCGGGCGTACAAGGACGGGCTGGAGAAGACCGTTCTCGCGAATCGAGGCGATGAGCCCTTCCAGAGTCGCGCGGTCCAGGCCCTCTCGCGGCTGGAAGGGGTTCGGGCGCAACTGCGAGATGGGAAGCTGGTTCGCCGCCTGCCCTTCCGCCGTCTCTTGGGGCAGGTACTCTCCGAGGAGGGCGCCCAGCCCTTTACCGAGTCGCTTCTGCTGCTTTCTGGCCACTGCCGTTCCTACTCATAAGTTCTTGTGCCAGCGCAAGATAGCTTGTTGCGCCGGTGGAGAGGACATCGTAGATGAGGATGGGCACGCCGAAGCTCGGCGCCTCAGCCAAACGTATGTTTCTCGGAATCGCCGTGCGGAAGACCTTCGGTCCGAAGTACTCGCGCGCTTCTTCCGCGACCTGACGTGAGAGGTTCAGTCGCTCGCTGAACATGGTCAGCAGGACGCCTTCGATCTGTAAGATCGGGTTGAGGCTGCGCTGGACCAGGCGAATCGTGTTGAGCAGCTGGGTGAGCCCCTCGAGAGCATAGTACTCACACTGAATCGGAATCAGCACCGTGTCGGCCGCCGCCAGCGTGTTGATGGTCAGGAGCCCCAGCGAAGGCGGCGAGTCGATGATGACGTACTCGTAGCGACTGCGGATCGGCCCAAGCGCCCGGCGCAACAGGCTCTCGCGACCGTGCACAGCGGCCATGGCGACTTCCGCACCCAACAGGTCGCGATTCGATGGCAGGAGGTCAAGGCATGGGAACTGCACGCCACGAAGCAGCACATCATCGGCGGGTATCCCATCGAGCAAGACATCGTAGATGGATCGATCGAGCTCGTCGCGATCGACACCCAGGCCGCTGGTCGCGTTGCACTGGGGATCGGCATCGATCACCAGCGTGGACTTCTCTGCGACGGCGAGGCATGCGGCCAGGTTGATGGCCGTGGTAGTTTTCCCCACACCACCCTTTTGATTGGCGATGGCGATGACTTTCGACATTAGCAAACACCGGGCCCGGACGAGCGAAGCGGGGTGGGCTCTAGGGTTCGGGGTAATTATACCTGCGGTACGCGCGTGAGGAAAGGGCCGCATGTTTCACGTGAAACAGAGACGGGAGGGAGCCGCCAGCACATAGGTATGTTTCACGTGAAACCAGTGCCGGGGCTGTCAGCACAATCACCTGCTCTGCTTGATCTTGTGCGCTGCCCCGCTATCGAGCGTCTGCCCGTCCCCCTCGCTGTAGCTTGCGGACCTCCATCATCAGGTTCTGGAGATCGCTCGGGGCCACTCCGGGGATCCGCGCCGCCTGGGCCAGGTTCAGCGGCCGGATGCGATCCAGCTTCTGACGCGCTTCGATGGAAAGACTCGGCAGCTCGAGGTAGGGAAGGTCCGTGGGAAGCTTGAACTCGCCTTGCCGATGGAGCCTCTCCGCCAGCGCACGCTCGATGGAGACGTAGCCGGCATACTTGATTTCCATCTCGACCGCCGCCAGCGCATCGGGCTCTGGCGCACCATTTCCGGATAGCGGCCCCTCCGGACCCACCAGCTCCAACAGGCTAACCTCCGGCCGCTTCACCAGCTTGGCCAGGGCCGTGGGCGCAACGACCGGCGACGTGCCCCGGGTCACCAGATAGGGATTCACGAGCTCCGGAGGCGCCAGGGTAGTCGTGGCCCACTCCGCGGCCGCGCTCTCCCGCTCCAGCTTCCTCTCCAGGGTCCTCTGCTGCTCATCGCTCAGCAGTCCAAGCCGGGCGGCCCGCGGGCCCAGGCGCCCGAGGGCGTTGTCCTGGCGTAGCAGGAGGCGGAACTCCGCCCGGGAGGTGAACAGCCGGTAAGGCTCGTCCACGCCCTTGGTCACGAGGTCGTCGATGAGAACGCCGATGTAAGCTTCGTCTCGGTCGATGATCCAGGGCTCTCTGTCCAGTGCGGCAAGCCCGGCGTTCATACCGGCGGCGATGCCCTGGGCGGCCGCCTCCTCGTAGCCGGTGGTCCCGTTGACCTGGCCCGCGAAGTAGAGCCCCGGGAGCGCCATCACCTCGAGCGTGGGGTGGAGCTGGTGCGGGGGGAAGTAGTCGTACTCGATGGCGTAGCCGGGCTGGGTCATCCGTGCCCCCTCGAGACCGGGGACGGCGGCCAGGAATTCCCGCTGCACGTCCGGGGGCATCGAGGTGGACAGCCCGTTGACATAGAGCTCGCTGGTCTCCAGCCCCTCGGGCTCCAGGAAGATCTGGTGGCGTGGCGCATCCGGAAACTTGACTACCTTGTCCTCGATGGAGGGGCAGTAGCGGGGGCCCTGGGCGGAGATCGCGCCGCCGTAGAGAGCCGAACGCTCTAGATTCTTGCGGATGATCTCCTTGACTTCCTCGCCGGCCCAGGTGATCCAACACGGCAGCTGAGGCAAGCGCGGGGATCGCTCCCAGGAGGAGAAGCGGAATTCCTCGGGGTCGCTGTCCTGTCGCCGTAGCTTGGTGACGTCGACCGTACGTCCATCGACTCGGGGCGGGGTACCGGTCTTGAAGCGCGTGACCTCCAGGCCCAGTGCCTCGAGCTGCTCGGCGAGCTCGACTGAAGGAGCGTCGCCGGCACGTCCCGCCGGCTCGCAAATGCCGCCGCCGATGTGGACCCCACCGCGCAAGAAGGTGCCCGCTGTTACTACCACGCGACGCGCCCGAAACTCCGAACCGTCCTTGCTCCGAACGCCCGCCGCCCGGCCCTCTTCGATCAGGAGGCCTCGCACGGTTCCCTGGAAGAAATCCAGTCTTTCGGTCTCCTCAAGCAGCGTCCGCATGGCCCTGGGATAGAGCCAGCGGTCGGTCTGGGCCCGGGGCGCCCAAACGGCTGGGCCCTTGCTGCGATTCAACATACGGAATTGAATGGACGTTCGATCGGTCGCCCGCGCCATCAGGCCGCCCAATGCGTCCACCTCGCGCACCACCGTTCCCTTCGCCACGCCTCCGATCGCCGGGTTGCAGCTCAGCTGCGCCACGCGAGCCAGATATGAGGTGATCAGGAGCGTGTGGGCGCCGAGCCGCGCCGCAGCGGCCGCCGCTTCGCAGCCGGCGTGGCCGCCGCCGACAACTATGACATCGTACTGCTCACCCAAGTCTGCGCTCGACAAGAGAATGTTTGAGACCCGCCCAACCGCCGAACCGGTTGGCTCTTCGTCCCGTGAACCTTCATATTAGCGATAGCGGCTCGAGACGGTAGCCCTGGCCGGATGCGCCCCGATCCCCGAGAGACAAGTCTCGCTGATGTGCGCTGATCAGGAAGCGAAAAAAGCCTTCAAGGTGCACGGTCGGGTGCAGGGAGTCGGCTTCCGCTGGTGGGCCCAGCACCAGGCACGCAGCCTTGGACTGCGGGGCACCGTTCGCAACTGTGCCGACGGGGCCGTGGAGATAGCCTTCGCAGGGGGCGGGGAAGCGGTTGAAGAGATGCGCCGGCGACTGGAAACGGGACCGCCGGCGTCGTACGTAGTCAGCCTGGAGGAGTTGGAGCCGCCGGAGCGGTTTCCTCCGGATTTCCAGATCGGCTTCTAGTCAACTCTAACTGCTTTGTCGACAAGCACTTACGGCATCGCCGCCGCGAGCGCTCATTCATCCCAACCCACCCAACCGGGACCGCGCACTGCCCGGCCCGGCGTCGCTCCCGTGTGCTCCCCGTCCTTCAAGACCTGGACGCCGTTCACCAAGACCTGCAGTACGCCGGTGGAATACTGGTGCGGCTCGCTGAAAGTTGCGTGGTCGATGATCTCGTCGGGATCGAACACGACGACATCGGCATAGTAGCCGGGAGCCAGCGCCCCGCGCCGCTTGATCTTGAGATTCGAGGCCGGCAACGAGGTCAGCCTTCGCACGGCTTCTTCCAGCGACAGCACACCTTCCTCGCGCACGTACTTGCCGAGCAGGCGCGCGAATGTGCCGTAGGCCCGGGGATGCGGATTCGATTTCAAGAAGACGCCTTCGGGCGCCAGCGATCCCGCGTCCGAACCGAAGCTGACCCAGGGCCTGGCTACCTTCCTGCGGACGTTATCCTCCGACATGGTGAAGTAGACGCAACCCACCCGGCTGTCGTCCTCGATGACGAGGTCCATCGCCGTCTCCTCTGGCGCGGTTCCGCGCATCGCTGCCACCTCGGCCAGCGTCATGCCCGTGAGCGGCTTGAGCTCCTCATTCTTGAAGCTCACCAGCAGGATGTTGTCGGGCGACCCGGCATTCAGGTAGTTGTTGGACCATTCGTCGGTGGGCGTGTTCATCTCGCGCTTCACCCGCGCGCGTATCGCCGGATCCTTAAGGCGCTCCACCCATTTCTTGTGGCCGCCTTCCTGAACCCAGGGAGGCATCGCTGCGTCGAGCCCCGTCGAGCTTGCCGCGTAGGTGTACATGTCGGCGGTGATGTCCAGCCCTTCCGCCCGCGCGGCATCCACTCGCTCGAACACCAGATCCAGCTTGTCCCAGTTGGCCTGCCCGGACGTTTTCAGGTGGTAGATCTCGGCGGAGATATCCGCCTCACGAGCGATCGTGATGAGCTCCTCGAGCGCCTCGAGCACCGTGTTGCTCTCGTTGCGCATGTGGGAGATGTAGGTGCCGCCGTACTGGGCAGCGACTTCGGCCAGGGCGATCAGCTCGTCGGTCTCCGCGTAGAAGGCCGGTGCGTAGATGAGCGATGACCCCACTCCCAGCGCGCCCTCTTGCATCGCCTGGCCCACGAGATCCCTCATGCGCTCGAGCTCCTCGGGCGTCGGCGGACGGTCGTCATAGCCGATCTCGTGGATCCGCACCGTCGTTGCCCCGACAAACGAGGCAACGTTGGTGGAGATCCCGCGCTCCACCAGGTAGTCGAGGTACTCGCCCAACGTCGTCCACTCGATCTCATACTTGATGTCGCCCTGCTGCTCGAGCTCTTCAACCTGCATGCGCTCGTTCAGCGGACCCATGGACCAGCCCTCGCCGAATACCTCCAGGGTGACGCCCTGCCGAATGTCGCTCTGGGAGCGCCCATCCTCGATCAGCGACTCGGTGGCCCAGCTCAGCATGTTGATGAAGCCCGGCACGACCGCAAGGCCGCTGGCATCGATCTCGGTGCGGCCGCGCGCCTCACGCAGGTCCCCAATGGCGGCGATGGTGTCACCGGCGATGCCAAGATCGGCGATGAAGGGGGCGGCGCCGCTTCCGTCGTAGATCGCGCCGCCGCGAATCAGTACGTCGTACTCCGGCGCGGCGGCACACGCCGCCAGGAAGACCAAGAAGCAAGCTGCCGCGAAGCGAAACGCCGACATGCGCCCTCCTCGTGATTA
>JAZGAL010000161.1:0-2661 GCA_036475815.1 Gemmatimonadota bacterium | reverse complement strand
TGGCCGAGCGGTACGGTCGAGATACGGAGCCTGCCCTGGTAGCAATGAGCAGCACGACTGACGCCTTCAACCGGTTCCGCGGCCTCGAACCGGCCGTCACCGCGGTTGTGGTGAATTACAACGGTGGGGAGCGGGTACTCGCGGCGCTCAAGGCGGTCACCGGCCAGTCCGACACGATCCAGCGGCGGGTCGCTTCCGGGGACCTCCCCAACGAGCACGCGATCAGGAGCGTGGAGGGGTCAGGTGCTCCTGCCTCGGCAGCGGGAGATCGTGCTTGGAGACCCGATCCCGGTCGAGGTAGGGGGGTGGGTAATGGTATCGAAAGGGATCCTAGAATATTCTGCCCGCGTGCGCGGGTGTGAGCCTTCGGCCCCCTATCTGCTCGAGCCTCTAGGCGGATGTTTACCAGCCTCGGAGCCTCGGTGAAGGGGTCAGGCTACGCAGACGCCTGTCGGATGTTTACCGAGCCCTCAGGGCCGTTGATGGCCATTCCTGCGACGAGGTCAGGTTGAGGCCAGATGCGAACAAGGGCGGCTCCCGAAGGAACCGCCCCCAATCGCCGTCTTCGACCGGCCACACAACTCGTTCATCCTGCTCCCCAAGACCGTAGAGTGCGGGTGAACCGGGGTCCCGGCCCGGCAAGGTCGTCGTAGACTGCCCGAGTCTGAGCTGCGATGCTCTTCCAGTCGAACGCGGATAGGTCGCACCGGGAGGGACGGGAGGCGTGAGTCGCCCAATCGATCGCGTCCGTTAGCAGTTCCGGATTTAGCGTTCCCGTATAGAGGCGGATCCAGCTCGAGCCCAGCAGCGTCTGATGCTCGCGCATCGATCCAAGATCAGGCACGAGCACCGGCCGGTTGAAACCGAGCGCGAGCATGGCGGTCCCGGAGTGCAGGATACGGCGATAGGGCAGGACAACCAGATCCGCTGCCTTGAAGAAGATCTGGACTTGCTTAGCGGGAACGACCTCAAGAGCGAGTCGCACGCGGTCGTTTCCCCGTGCCGCACTGCGAACCTCCTCCTCGATCTGTGCGCTGAACGGCTGCCCTACGATTAGAAGCCACAGGTCTACTCGATCCAGCGCGCAAAAGGTACGAATCAAGTGGGGAACGTCCTTGTAGAAACGGATCCGTCCGAAGTACAGGATGACAGTCGCG
Source organism: Gemmatimonadota bacterium (assembly GCA_036475815.1). GTDB lineage: Bacteria > Gemmatimonadota > Gemmatimonadetes > Palauibacterales > KS3-K002 > JBDHGH01. Next base: position 1,504 of record JAZGAL010000161.1, on the reverse strand, counting down.
GCCTCTGGCAGGCCGAGGTGCCGGCGCGCCTCGGTCGCGGAGATCTCGTCCGGATAAGCGTCGCGATACTGGCCGTGAGGAATCTTGCAGAAGCGCCGCCCTTGCAGCTCGGGAAAGCGATGCTCCGTCAACAGGCGCGCCGTCTCGGACAGGTAAATAGTCGCGTCGACGCGGGGGCTAAAGTAGGACCAAAACCACGACTCGAGCCGAGGATGCAGCTGGTCGACACTCCCCAGGTCGTGAACCGACCACAAGATGCGCGTACCCCGCAGGCGTGCCACAAGGAGCAGGATCCGGAACGCCACCACGCCGAGCAGACTCTTTACCGGGCTTTGTGGAGCGAGGACGGCATCGGGAAAGTGTAGGTGCCAGATGTCGAAGCGCTTCAAGAGAGCGCGCACCGGTGTCCATTCGTGGATCCGAACTCCAAGAGCCTCGACGTGGTCGTAGAGAAGGGCTCCGTAGGGATTGAGTTCACGCTTCTTGCGCGCGGGCCAGGCAAGGATCTCGAGTGGACGCTTCGAAGTCAGCACCAAGAGATATCCTCGTTAAAACTACCTGTAGCCGCCCGGATCGATGTCGCGCTTCCGGAGGGCTTGCACCATGCCCCGGATCTCTATCAGATGGAAGGTGACGGCTAAGGCGAAGGCCACCGGGAGCTGATACCAGGTGACGCCGTAGTGCTTGTGGTAGAGTAGCGATCTCCTCCAGGAGTCGATCGTCGACATCGCGAACGTAGCGGGGATCGCGGCGAAGCCTAGCGTCGCCATCCAGGGGTGAGACGCCTCGGAGTCGACTTGCCGCATCCGAACCATCGCGAAGCCCTGGCTTACTCTCGCACTCTTCGCCATCTCCCAGCCTCCGAAGGCGTGGTACACGCACATGCCTGGTTCGAAGCGAAGCTTCCCGCCGTCCCTCAGGATGGCTGCCGACTGGAGATGCGAGCCGAACGGCCCCAGGACGTTCTGGAGGGGGTACTCTTGCATCACACCGCGACGGTAAGCCGCGTTGTTGTTGGAGATCCGTTGGGTGGGGGCGGCTTGCCGCCGCTCCACGTATGAGCGGTCCAGTAGGGCCTGGATGTTGGGCATAATGCCCTCGGCGTCATAGAGGGTTCGACCACTGACAACGTCGGTCTCCGGGTTCTCCCTAAATGCACGCACCAGGTGCGCTAACCAGTCACGGTGGGGAACGCAGTCTGAGTCTATGAGGGCTACGATATCGCCTCGTGCCTCCAGCGCTCCGCTGTTCTTGAGATCGTAGGCCGTCCTTCCGTCCGACGGTACCACGCGAGCGAATGACAAGGAGTCGACCAGCTCCTTGGGAATCGTCTGGAGGGCGTCCGTCCGTTCGACCAGCAGTAGCTCGACGGGGCCAGAGAAGTCTTGCTTGCCGAACGCCTCAAGCGTCCGGCGGAGCTCTTCGAGAGCACGTGGTGAGCCCGGCAAATAGTCAGACACCATGACGATGCTGACGAGAGGCTGTTCCAGTTCTGGGGACGCTG
>JAZGAL010000160.1:0-2319 GCA_036475815.1 Gemmatimonadota bacterium | reverse complement strand
ACGCCGTTTATTTCATCGTTCTCGTCACTGCCGCAGTGCTGACGAGTGGCCTGAGCGGGCTCTACTTCGCCTATCAAGAGAATCGCGCCGCGCTACTTCGCCTGCAGCGGGAGAAAGCCACGGCTGCCGCCTCTCGAATCGAGCAGTTCGTGGCGGAGATCGAACACCAGGTTGGCTGGACCCATTTGCCACCGGCCACCCCCGCCTCCGCGCACGCCCGATTTCGCTACGAGTACCTCAAGCTCCTGCGTCAGGTTCCCGCGATCACGGAAGTCCGCCGTTTGGACGGAAACGGGCACGAGCAGCTTCGCGTCTCACGGCTGAAACCGGACGCGGTGAACAGCGGGGCTGACTTTTCTCAGGCTCCGAGTTTTCTGAGCACCCGATCCGGCAAGACCTACTTCGGCCCCGTCTACTTCCGCAAGGAAACCGAACCCTACATGACCATCGCGGTCCCGGACCCGGAGGAAAGCCGAGGGGTTACCGTCGTCGAGATAAATCTCAAGTTCGTCTGGGATGTCGTATCGCGCATCAAGATTGGTCAGGCGGGTCGCGCCTATGCCGTGGACGCCCAAGGCACACTCATCTCGCATCCGAACATCAGCCTGGTCTTGCAGAAGCAAGACCTGTCCGGGTTGCCCCAGGTGCGTGCCGCACTCCAGGGGTTGCCTCGACAAGCCGATGCCTCGGGAGAGCAGGCGACGACGGCATACGACCTACAGGGGACGCCGGTTCTGACCGCCCATGCGGCGATTGCGCCCCTGGGCTGGGTAGTGTTCACCGAGCAACCGCAATCCGAAGCCTTTGCACCACTGAACACCATGATCTTCCGCACCGGCTTGCTCTTGTTGTTGGGTCTGGCGCTCGCAGTCGTAGCGGGCCTCATCCTCGCCCGTAAGATGGTCACCCCGATTCGGGCGCTGCAGTCCGGAGCGGCCCAGATCGGGGACGGAGCCCTGGATTACCGCATCGAGGTCGAGACCGGCGACGAGGTGGAGACGCTGGCCGATCAATTCAATCACATGGCCGCGCGGCTGCAAGAATCCTACGCCGACCTGGAGAGAAAAGTCGAGGAGCGCACCCAGGAGCTCGAGCTCGCTAACCAGGCGAAATCTCGCCTTTTCGCCGCCGCCAGCCATGACCTGCGCCAGCCCATGCACGCCCTGGGGCTATTCATCGCCCAGCTCCGGGACAAGGTCGCGTCCCCTGACACGCTCGAGATCGTCGAGCACGCGCAAGCCTCCATCGAGGCCTTGGGTAACTTGTTCGACGCCATGCTCGACATCTCCAAGTTGGATGCCGGCGTCCTCAAACCCAACCTGGAGGATTTTCCCATCAGCGTGTTGTTGCAACGAATGGAGAACGATTTCACTCCCGTGGCTTCCAAGAAGGGCCTCGCGCTCCGCATCGTGCCGAGCCGTTTGCGCGTGCGCAGCGATCCCGTATTGCTGGAGCGAATCCTGCGCAATCTCATTGCCAACGCGGTTCGCTACACGTCGCGCGGCGGGGTGCTGCTCGGATGTCGGCGTCGCGGTCCGCACGTCCGCATCGAGGTGCGGGACTCCGGCAGCGGCATTCCGAAAGAACAGCAGCAGGAGATCTTCCAGGAATATTATCAGTTAGCCAATCCGGAGCGAGATCGCGGCAAGGGGCTCGGGCTCGGGCTCGCCATCGTCCAGCGCCTGGCCGCCCTGCTCCAGTATCGTATCGAACTCATCTCGGCGCCGGGCAAAGGCTCGGTGTTCGCGGTCGAGGTTCCGATTGGAGAGGCGCAGTCCAGCACCATTGAGCCGCGTCTCGCAGAAGCAATCGGCGACCACGTCGCCGGCGCGTTCGTCGCCATCGTGGACGACGACACGCTCGTGCAGCAAGGCATGCGCGGATTGCTGACGGACTGGGGCTGCCACGTCGTCACCGCCGCCACCAGCGGCGAGGCGCTCGCCAAGCTCGAACAGCACGAACGGCTGCCGGACGCATTTATCTGCGACTATCGACTTCCCGGCGAATCCGGAATAGAGGCCATCGAGCGTCTGCACGCCGGCCTCTCCGATGACATCCCCGCTGCGCTGATCAGCGGCGAGACCGCCCCCGAGCTGCTGCGCGCGGCGAAGGAAAGCGGCTACCCGTTACTGCACAAGCCCGTGCAACCGGCCAAGGTGCGGGCCTTACTGAATCAGCTGCTGGCAGGAGGGGGCGGCGCCGCGTAACCGCTCAGGGCGCGCAACCGGAGTCACCGGGCGGCTCGAACTTCAGGCCCAGCCGCTCGACCGCGATCACCGCCTGTGTCCGGCTGGTCACGTTCAACGCCTTGAGAACGGC
>JAZGAL010000159.1:0-10766 GCA_036475815.1 Gemmatimonadota bacterium | reverse complement strand
TCCCGGTACCAGCGGATGTCCGTCAGCGCGATCGTGTCGCCGTCGGGATCGGAGTATACCGCCACCAGCTTGACCGTGTCTCCCGCCGGCACACGCCGGAAGTCATCATCTGTCAGCTCGTCGATCGAAGCTTCGGGCCGTGAATTCGGTCGGGTGATGAAACGCCGTTCCGCTACGCCGATAGCATCTCCCTCGAACTCGGCGACGGCGCGGACGATCTGCAATCCGGGGCCCGGCGGCCGGAACACGAAACTGTCCGCAACCGTGCTGTCACCTTGCGGCTGTACGGTCCAGTGAACGGCGAGGGGTGGAGGACCGGTGTCTGGCTGAACGGTGAGGAGGAGCTGGTCATAGAGACGCAGGGTGTCGCGATTGGGCTCCGCCACGATCTGCACCGGCACCAGGTTGCTGGTAGGCGCCAGAAGCTCGTCCTCACAAGAAGCTACCGTCGCCAGGAGCACGGCGGTCGCGAAGGCTAGTGCGAGCCGTGAAGAAACCCGCCCTGGCCGTCGATGTCCGGGATTCCCGAAGGGAGGAAGCGCAACGACGGCGGGGAGACAGTGTGGGGCGGTTTTGGGTGCTCGGTTGCCGACTGCTGCCATGACATCCCTTTCGGGCAGCTGGGGCTACCGCAACGAGCGAACTACAAAGAAAGATGTCGCCCGCGCTGCGCCGAGTCAATGATCGAGCGTAGGGTGGCTTACATTCCAGCGGACTCGATGGGCTGACTGCGGAGTTGATCCGATGATGATCCGCTCCCGGTAGCCTGGTCGTGGCCGGTGGTTGCGGGGTGGATCGTGATCCCAGCGGAGTTGCGGCGTAAGTATCTCATCAAACCCGGGGATGAAATCGGGGTCGTGGACTATGGCGGGGTGCTGAGCCTGGTGCCTATGCTCGAGCGTCCCGTGGAAGAGGCGCGGGGTATCCTGAAGGGCAGGAAGTCGCTGACGAGGGCCTTGCTGAGAGAGCGGCGGCGCGAACGGAAGCATGAGAAACAACGCTAGATACGTCCTCGATTCCTTCGCGCTGCTGGCTTACTTGGAGGACGAGAGAGGTGCGGAAGAGGTGGAAGAGATCCTGAGCGCTGCGGATGAGGGGCGTGCCCGGGTTTGGATGTGCGCCATCAACCTCGGCGAGGTGCTGTATGTGACCGAGCGCGAGGAGAGCCTGGAAGCGGCACAGAGGGTCGTAGCCATCGTGGATCAGCTGCCGATCGAGGTTGTGGATCCAGAGCGTGCCCTGACGTTCACCGCCGCCCATGTGAAAGCTCATCACTCCATCTCCTATGCCGATGCGTTTGCGGTAGCGCTCGACGGGAGATCCGGAGTTCGAGCAGGTTGAGTTGCTGGTCCCAGTGCAGTGGCTGGCGGGCGCCTAGCCGACAAGCAGGTTGATCAGCCGATCGGGAACGAAGATCGTCTTGCGGATCTCTTTGCCATCCAGGTGACGCTGGACGGCTTCTTCCGCCAGCGCCTTCTGCTTGACCTCGTCCTCGCTGGCTCCGCGGAGAGCCTTGACCGTGGCGCGGAAGCGGCCATTCACCTGCACGGCGATGTCGACCTCGTCGGCGACGGCGAGCTTCGGGTCGTACTCGGGCCAGCTGGCGCCGGCGAAGACGGATTCATCGTGGCCAAGCCGCTCCCAGAGCTCCTCGGCGAGATGGGGCGCGAAGGGCGCCATGAGAACGACCAGCGGCTCTACCTCGGAGCGACGCGGCGCGCGACCGCCGGCGCGAATCGCGTTCAGGTACTCCATCATGGCCGCGATGGCCGTGTTGTACTGCAGGGTCGCGACGTCCTCCGTCACCTTCTTGATGGTGGCGTGGAGCTTCTGGTTGAGCTGGTCGGTCTCCGGCGGCCCGGCGGCGAGATCGTCATTCGTGACGGCGTCCCAGACGCGCTCGAAGAAGCGTGAGATGCCGGTGATCCCCTGCTCACCGAAGTCGCCGCCCTCCTCGTACGGGCCGAGGAACATCAAGTAGGTGCGTAGCGTGTCGGCGCCGTACTTCTCCACGTACTCGTCGGGGATAACCACGTTGCCGCGGGACTTCGACATCTTGGCGCCTTCCCGAACGATCAGCCCGTGCTTGCGGAACTTGAGGTACGGTTCCTCGAAGGGCAGATACCCCAGGTCGTGGAGCGCCATAGTGATGAAGCGCGAGTACATCAAGTGCAGCACGGCGTGCTCCTCACCGCCGATGTACATGTCCACCGGCAGCCACTTGTCGGTGCGCTCCGCCTCGAACGGCCGGTCCTGCAGATCGGTGGACGGGTAGCGAATGAAGTACCAGGCCGAGTCGAGGAAGGTGTCCGAGACGTCCGTCTCTCGTTGTGCGGGGCCACCGCATTCGGGGCACTCGGTCTCTAGAAAGTCCTTGGAGCGGGCGAGCGGGCCGACGCCGCTCTCGTCGGGCTTGAAGTTCTCGACGTAGGGGAGCAGCACCGGCAGGTCGGCTTCGGGGACCGGGACAGTGCCGCATTTCTCACAGTGGATGATGGGGATCGGCGGACCCCAGTAGCGCTGCCGCGAGATGCACCAATCGTGGATACGGTAGTTCACGGCGAAGTTGCCGCGGCCCGCCTCCTCCAGCCAGGCGGTGATCTGCTTGATCACCTGTGCGGCGGGCTCACCGTCCCAGTTCGCGGAGTTGACGAGCACCTCGTCCTCGGTGTGCTCGGTGAACGCCGCCTCGAGCTCGGCGCTCGGGTCGAAGCTCTCGTACCGATCGGCCGGGATCACGACGACGCGGATGGGCAGATCGTACTGCCGCGCGAACTCGAAGTCACGCTCGTCGTGTGCGGGGACGGCCATGATGGCCCCCCAACCGTACTCCATGAGCACGTAGTCGGCGACCCAGATGGGGATCTCCTCACCGGTGGCCGGGTTGACCGCCTTCGCACCCGTGTCGATGCCGGTCTTCTGCCGCTCCTCGCCCGCCTTGCGCCGTTCCACCACATCCATGGCGAGCGCTTTCTTCACGTACTTGTCGACCGTGCCGCGCTGTTTCTTTGCCGTGATGGCATCGACGAATGGGTGCTCGGGCGCCAGGACCATGAAAGTGGCGCCGAAGAGGGTGTCGGGCCGCGTGGTGAACACGCGGATCGTGTAGTCGGGGTGGCCGACGATTGCGAAGTCGATGTCCGCGCCCTCGGAGCGGCCGATCCAGTTCCGCTGCAAGCGCTTGGTAGACTCGGACCAGTCGATCCACTCCAGGTTGTCGAGCAGCCGCTGGGCGAACTCGGTGATCTTGAAGAACCACTGGTCGAGGTAACGCTGGGTCACCTCGGTGGAGCAGCGCTCGCAGTGGTTGTCGATGACCTGCTCATTGGCCAGCACCGTCTTACAGGACGGGCACCAATTGACGGGTGCCTTGCGGCGCTCGGCCAGCCCCGCCTTGAGGAGTTGCAGGAAGATCCACTGGGTCCACTTGTAGTAGTCGGGCTCCGTCGTGTTGACGATGCGGTACCAGTCGTACATAAAGCCCATGCGCTTCAGCTGGCGCGTGAAGTTCGCTACGTTCCGCGGGATGAGCTCCATCGGATGGATGCCCTGCTCGAGGGCGAAATTCTCCGAGTGGATGCCGAAGGCATCGAAGCCTATGGGCTCGAAGACGCTGTTCCCCTGGAGGCGCTTGAAGCGGCCGTGGATATCGGCGCCGGTGAAGGCGTACACATTCCCCACGTGTAGCCCCTCCGCCGACGGATAGGGATACATCATCAGGTTGTAGAACGGGCGCTCCGCACCATCGATGTCGACGCGATAGAGCTCCGTGTCCTCCCACCGCTCCCGCCACTTAGCCTCGACCGCATTGGGGTCGTAGCGCTCAGCCATGTTCCCGCGATGTGCTTGTTGGTCTTATAAGCGAAGAGGCGGGCACCTCCACCCGCCTCGCGAGCTTGCAACGTTTAATAAATATGCGGCTTTTCGGCAATATCAATGCCGGGCCTACTGGAGATCACCGCTCCTCACGTACGTCAGGAGAATGCCGGGGCCATCCTCTTCCGGCAGCGCCACCCTGATCCTGGGTCCCGACACCGTTGCTGACAGGTTCACCCCTCGCGTCGTCGTCGACATAATGAGGAGATCCTCTACGATCGTGTAGCCGCCCACGTGGAAGAACGTGCTGTCGGTGACGATGGGGTCGGCCACGCCGGCCAGCGTGATGCGGAAATCGATCCTCATCGTATACTCGCCGACAGGAAGCATAGTGAGCTGGCCGCCGGTGATCTCCACTATCCTGGCATCGGCGCTATCGATGACTACAGGCGGGGCCGAGCCGTCTACGCCGGTCATGCTGTACTCGCCGGACAGCCCCTCGAAGGTGAGCCGGTCCTCGCCGCAAGCGGCCGTGATAAGAGGACTCAGCATCAACGTTATGGTGAGCAGAAGTTGCCGTTTCACAAAGTCAAACCTCCATGTTATCGAGCAGGTCTTGCAATGCGTCCCAGGGTTCATCTGCACTTTGCACGGCCGCGGCGATCTCGTCAATCGCCAGCGCGAGCGCCCCCAACTTATCGTAAAGAGACTGGAAGAGCGCGAGCCTGTGGTAGTAGAGGTGCCGGGCGACCAACGACGCGTTGTTCAGCCGGGTCGGGTCGTAGCGGGCAAAGCTTCGGGTCCGCATCTCCGGTGCGTAGTCATTGCGGAAGCGTTCGGCAGCCTCATGTAATAGCGCCTCACGTCGAGGCATGAGGGAGTCGTAGGGCAGGTCCTCCGCGTACAACGCCTCCAGGTCGCGCCACAGCCCGTCGAGGAACTCGCTCAGTCGCACGCTGTCGTGCCAGCGGCCACGCGCTGACTCACACAATCCCTCGTCCAGCCCGCGGCGGCAGAAGAACTCAATCGCGCCCACCGAGCCGACGAAATTGGCGAAGCTTTCGTTGAATTTCACGTGCCCGCGCACGAACAGGGTGTTGTGGGTCAGCTCGTGGATCACCGTCTCCACCAGCCCGACGCTGTCCTGGCGAAGCACGGTGTTGAGGAGTGGGTCGGGCAGCCAGCCGAGAGTGCTGAACGCCGATGTGGTCCTCAGGTAGGTGTCGTATCGCTTCTCCTCCAGCTGGCGTCGCTCCTTCTCGGCTGCCGCCAGGCTGAAGAAGCCCTTGTAAGGGACGCGGCCGACGATGGGGAACCACCAGGTATGGGCGGCAAGCCGGTCGACCGGGCTGGCCGAGAGCACGAGTGCCAGCGTGTCCCGGCCGATATCGGAGTAAGAGGTATAGCTATTGCCGGCGTCGAGCTGGAGATCCTGTTGCGCGAAGCTGCGGGCCTGCACCACGATCTCGAGCTTGCCTCTCGTCTTGCTGTCCAGCGTCGGGTCGTTGAGGACGTCCTCGATGGAGCGTCTGCGGGCGAGTATGCGGGCCTCCTCCCAGGCGGCCCGGGCCACGTAGCCGGCCGAGCAGGAGAGCAAGGTAGTGCCTAGCACGGCAACGAGCGCGGCGTTCCGGGTCGCGAGCATCGCACGTTTCACGCTGCCTCCCATTTCGCCAATCGCCGCAGTGCTTGGAGCCGGTCGGTGTTCCCGATGCGCGCCCGTCCCACAGCGTTGCGCAGCCATTCGATGGAGCGGTCGTAGGTCTCGCGATCGACGGGATAAGGGAAGCCATCTTTGCCGCCGTGTGCGAAACTGAAGCGGGCCGGGTCACGGTGACTGGCGGGCGTCCCGTACGCCAGTTCGGCGATCAATGCCAGCGCCCGGATCGCCCTGGCGCCGACGCCTTTGAGCGCCAGCAGCGCCTCGAAGTCATGCGGCTGCGCCTCGTAGGTGGTGAGGAGCACCTTGCTCAGGTTACGGGGGGCGATGTCGAAGCGGATGTCGACGTGGTGTCGGGACGGCAACTCGAGCGTGAGGATGTCCGCCACTTCCCGCTGTACCGTCCCGGGCTTTTCCCTTGCGATCTCGGCTGCGGCGCTGCGGGCGCCGGCCGACTCTTTCGCTACAAAATCGAGCACCATCTGTTCTTGACGTTCGGAGGCAATGCCTGAGTGCGGCTCGCAAACGAAGTCGGATACCTTCTCGCCCAGCCAATGGTAACGTCGAGCCGAGCCGGCGCGCTCGTGCATCCCCTGCTGGACCACCGCCCACTCCCCGGCCGGCGTGAAGAAGAAGGAGTGGTGGTAGATCTGGTAGCCGTCCTGAAGCGCGGCGCTGTCCACCTTCGCCGACATGCGGCTGGCGTAGACCAGCAGCTCGCCGTCGAGGCCGAGGCGCGACGCGTGCTCACGCAATTCGTCCGGCGTCTTTCGCGAACTGCGACCCTTGCCACCGGCCACGTAGATCGACGTGTCGGTCCCGGTTCCGGCCAGGCCCTGTTTCAGGGCCCCGCACACCGTCGTGGTGACGCCGCTGGAGTGCCAATCGAAGCCGAGGACACAGCCGAAGGCTTGAAACCAGAAAGGGTCGGCGAGCCGCTGCAGGAAGAGCGAGGGGCCGTGCTCGATCACCATGGCTTCCGTCAACGCGCGGGCGAGGGCCGTCATGCGCTGGAAGAGCCAGCGGGGCGCCCGGCCGGTGTGAAGCGGTAGAGTGGCGGTTCCAGTGCGACGTGCCATGGCTCGGTGGTTGATGTAAGTGTCCCGCTATAGCGTTACAGCATTATACTCGTGTATAATGAAGACGATCCAGCCGCCTGGGACGGCGGGGTGGCACCTTTCGGGTTTTGAGGGTACTAGCGGGTGGAGTGGGTTGAGTAACTCGATGGTGAAGGGGAGAGGCGATGGCTGATACGAACGATTACGTAGACCCGGAAGAGCTCCGGCAGGATCTCCTGGAGCTGGCGGATGTAATCCGCCGGCTGGACGAGAATGGCGAGCTATTGCAGGCTACGCCTCAGCTGATGAAGATCTTTGGGAACCTGCGGTCCCAGCTCTTCGAGTACGAGGTTCGCCACACGGGTCGACTGCCGGGTCAGCGGGATGAGCCGCCGGAGGTGGTCGAAGCGCAGCGCATCGTCAACGAAGCGGCTCGCCACTTGGATGAGGAGGATGAGCGCTGGTGGCACCGCTTCTCGACGGGATCCGACGACGAGGGGGAGTTCTAGCTCCGGTCTAGATCCGGATTCGCCCCTCGAGCATCGGCACGGCGCCGCCGGCGATCTCCAGATCGCTGATGGCGCCGGCTTCTTTCAGCACCCTGACCAGCACCCGTCCCGGCCTCCCCATACAGTCGCCCTGCTCACCCCTGAACTCCGACCAGCCATCTATCGCCGGACTCGCGCCGAGCTTCAGGTACACCACGCCCATGGGTCCCTGGGCGCTGCCGGTGACGATGTCCTCCGCCACGCCGTGGAAGGGCGCGAAGAAGCGCAGATGCCAGTCGGACTCGGTGTCGACCGTGTCGGTGGTGAAGAAGGCGAAAGCGGCAGTGGAGTCGATCCCGGCGAGCTTCTCGGCGTCGAGGGTGAGGGCCCGAAGCGCGCTCTGGCCGCTGACCGGGATGTACCAGTAGTTGAGGCCGCTGTGTCTCAGCCATTCACCGGTCAGCTCGTCCGCGGTTACGCCCCACAACGCCGCGAAGGCCTCCCGATCAAGCTTTAGCGGGTCGAATGCCGGCACGGGGATCTGCATGGTCACCTGGGTTCTGCCCTCCCGGCGCGCGATGCGGATGCGCAGCACACCTGAGAGAGTCTCCACGCGCAGCTCGCGTTCTTCGTCGCCGGCCACGGGGAAGACGCCGCGTTCCGCCGCGGCGGTGAAGGCGGCGATGGTGGCATGTCCGCACAGCTCGACCTCCATCGCGGGTGTGAACCAGCGCAGGCGTATGTCGGCTTCCGGTTTCGACGCTGGCACGAGGAACGCGGTCTCGGCGAGGTTCATCTGGCGTGCGATCCGCTGCATAGCCAGGTCATCGAGGCTACTGGCATCGGTGACGACGCCCGCCGGGTTGCCGGCGAAAGGCTGGTCGGTGAAGGCGTTGTACTGGAAGATCTCGACGCCTCGATGCGCAGCCATCACTCAGCCCTCGTCTGTTCGGTCCTCGAAGTCGGCTTCGTCCAGGTCGGCTTGGGCGTGAATCGGATCCCGGGGCCGCTCGTCCTCGCGCAGACGGCGATAGAGGAAATAGGAGAGCCCGGCGGCGCCGACTGCACCGGCGGCGGATGCCACGATCTGGGTGACCTTACGCCGCCGGCGACGACGCTGCTTCTCTTTCTGGCGTTTCTCACGGGCGGAGGGGCTGGCCCACGACCAGAGATGGCGGTCGAGATCCGTCTTGTAGAGGTCGCGTATGCTTCGGCGAGCGCTGTCCCGGCGGCTCGATCCGGCCCGGTGGTCTTTGCCGCTACCACGTTCCTTGCCACTGCGGCGGTTTCTGCGCGCACCCTTCGATACGGCGTCATCGCTTTGTCTCCCAAGCAACCACAGCGGTGTCATCTCAACACCTCATCAGATCAGATCAGATCAGATCAGAACCAGTGCCCTGCCGCGTTTCAGGCGACCTGAACATAGTAGAGATGCTCGGTGACTCTGTCACCTCTATAGCGGCGGGTCTCGCTGTCGCTGTCGCTGCGGTAGCGCTTGTAATCGTGCTCCAGTCGCCGGTAGGACCTGGAGATGCCCCGACGGCGCAGCACCCGTTCGATGCATGGCTCGGAGATGATGCCTTCCGAGTTGTAGCTCATCAGGATGTGGCGGCAGGGTGCGGCGTTCACGAGGTTCTCGAAGGCCTGCTCGCAGCGGCGGCGGCGTGACCAGTCGGAGCGCTTGTCCTCGTCTTCCGGCAGCCCCGTCTTACCGCGCAGCTTCGGTGGTTTATCGAACCAGCCCTCGGCGATGATCTCCGGGATGTGGTAGTAGCCCGCGTACTGCCGGGTGTTGTAAGGCGGGTCGAGGTAGAGGAGATCGAACGGCTCCAGTTCATGCATCAGTTCGACGGCATCGAGTTGGTAGGCGCGGCAGTCGCGGCCGGTGCCGGTGATCAGCTCGGGCGGTCGCAGCTTCAGCGGTTTCGTGGCGTTGGGCTGCCAGCTCTTCACGTAGGCGGCGTAGACGCCGGTGGTGTTGGCTACGCGATCGGCGGCTTCGAGGAGCGCGGCGAGGAGAACGTAGTACTCGTCGTCGTTGAGGCGTCGCTCTTCTCGCCAGTCGTGGATCTGTCTTCGCACAGCATCGATCTTCGCCGCGTTCTCCGGTGTGAAGTAGCGGCGGCCGTGCTCGGAACCGGCCTGACCTTCGGGGCAGAAGTGGTCGTAGATGAACTCGTGCCGCGGCTGCAGAGCGTTGAGGCGGTGAATCACCGCGGCCAGGGAATCGCCTTCGATAGCGATCACGCCCCGAAGGCCGTCGAAGCAAGGCGTCTCGTCGACCACTACGTAGGCCCACTGCAACGCGAAACTGAACGACATGATGTCGCTGGTGGTGACGGCGTAGCCGTGGTTCTTGAGGAAACGGGCCACCGACACTGTTCCGGCGAAGGGGTCACAGGCGGTCGAGCCGGCAATGTCGAGGCTGTCGAGTCCTTCCTGGATGAAGGGGATCAACTTTCGCTTGTTGCCGATGTATCGCACGGAAGCTCGTCCCTGGTGGGTTCTTGATGCTGCTAGCCGCGCCTAAGATCGGCAGGGTGGTCGAGAACAGCAAGGCACGTTGGGAGGCGGGAGCACCGGCCGGGCCGTATGACGGGCAACTGGACTCGGCGGCATTGCCGCGGTGCTGCTCAGCCGACAACTTGACCGTATGAAGTTCAGCGAGGTGATCTACGATTGGGGGACCGAAGCGGGCCGCTGGGTCCTGCCGTATACGCCCTTCTTGCCGGATAAAGCGCGGCGCGGCGTCGAAGCGCGGCGTGAGCTGATCGAGCGGATCGAGACGTGGGCGAGCGAGAGCCGCAGCGAATTGCCGCTGGTCTGGTTCCACGCATCGTCGGTCGGCGAGGGGCTGCAGACGCGCCCGGTCATCGAGGCGCTGAGGAAACTGCGGCCCGAGCTCCAGGTCTTCTACACGTTCTTCTCGCCGTCCGCTGAGAAGCTCGCCGGACAAATGCCGGTGGACTACGCCGACTACATGCCGTTCGATGTGGTGGCGGACCTGATGCTGGTCATGGAGGCGGTGAGGCCCGAAGCCATCGTGTTCGGCAAGCTCGACGTGTGGCCGAACGTCACCCGCGTAGCCCGCTGGTGCGATGTTCGACTGGCGCTGGTCAGCGCCACGCTGGCGCCGGATTCAAGCCGGCTGCGCTGGCCGGCGCGACGGCTGCTGTCGCCGGCCTACGAACGGCTGGACGCGGTGGGTGCGATCTCGGTGGAGGACGCGGCGCGTCTGGCTCTGCTGGGTGTGCATCCCGATCGCATCGAGATCACCGGTGATGCCCGCTTCGACCAGGTGTGGGGGCGGGCGCAGTCGCTCGATCCGACGGTGCCTCCTGTCTCGCTGCTGGGCGGGCATGAGGGGCTCACGCTTGTCGCGGGCTCCACATGGCCGGAAGGGGAGAAGCACCTGGTACCGGCGGTGGCGCATCTCAGGACTCGACACCCGGACTTTCGGGCGGTGCTCGTTCCTCACGAGCCGACGCCCGAGCACCTGCGGCGGCTAGAGGCCCACCTCGAGGTGGATCAGCTGGAACATGTGCGTCTCTCGGAACTGGAGAGCGGCCGGGGAGAGGCCAGGCAGGTAGTCGTTGTCGACAAGGTGGGGGTTCTGAGCGAGCTGTACGCTCTGGCTGACATAGCCTACGTCGGAGGCGGTTACGGCAAGCGAGGACTCCACTCGGTGCTGGAGCCGGCGGCGCTGGGCTCGCCCGTGATCTTCGGCCCGCGGCACGCCAACGC
>JAZGAL010000158.1:0-2534 GCA_036475815.1 Gemmatimonadota bacterium | reverse complement strand
ATCGCGCTCGGGCGGCTCGCGCCGTGGGCGGTGGTGCGCGACCTCTCGGGCCTCTACGTGCACACCATCCGCAACCTGCCGTTCATCGTCGTCGTGCTCCTATTCTATTTCGGCCTGCGCAAGGGCGTTGGCCTTGGCGAGGTGACGATCTTGGGCCACACCTTCAGCGCGCCCTTCGTCTGGGGCTCGATCGCGCTGGCGCTCTACATGGCGAGCTACATGGCCGAGATCATCCGCGCCGGAATCCAGTCGATCCGGCCCGAGCAGATGGAGGCCGCGCGCTCGATGGGTATGACCTATCTGCAGGCCATGCGCTACGTGGTCCTGCCCCAAGCGATCATCATCATCATTCCGCCGAGCACCGGGGTGTTCATCGGCATGGTCAAGGAATCGGCCTTGCTGTCGATCATCGGCCTGGCCGAGCTGACGCGCACGGCGATCGATCTCTTCGCGCCGGTCAGCCGTCCCCACACCTTCGAGTTCTACCTGATCCTGGCGGGCTATTACCTGATCATCGTCGTGCCCTTGAGCTTCCTCTCGCAGTGGCTCGAGGCGCGGATCGGCGGGCACTCGCGGATCGGCGAGGAGGCGGCGCGTGGCATCTGAAGCGGTGACCAAGAGGCAGGCCCCCTTGATGCAACGCCCGGGCGGGATCGCCTTGCGCGCCCTCGTCATCCTCGGCGTACTCGTGCTCTCCCTGGGGTTCGTCTATGTTCGGCTCTCCGAAAGCTATCAGTTCCAGTGGCTGATTTCGCTCAAGTTCATCCCCGAATTCAACGCCGGGCTGGTGATGACCATCAAGGCGTCGCTCGTCGCCGGGGTCATCGCCTGCGTCATGGGGCTGCTCATCGCGCTGGCGCGGCTCTCGCGCTTCACCCAGCTGCGGGATCTCGGCACGCTCTACGTCCACACCTTCCGCAACGTGCCGTTCTACGTCTTCGTCCTCATCGTCTATTTCGGCTTTGGCCGGGCGATCGACGTGCGGCCGGTGATCGAGGCGATCGGCGGCTTCATCGACGAGCGCTTCTTCTGGGGCGTCGTCGCGCTCGCCATCTTCGACGCCGCGTTCATCTCCGAGATCATCCGCGCCGGCATCCTCTCGGTGCACCCCACCCAGCGCGAGGCGGCGCGCTCGCTCGGCATGACCGTTCCGCAATCGATGCGCTACGTGGTGCTGCCGCAGGCCCTCCGTAACGTCATTCCGGCGCTCACCGGCGAGCTGATCGCGCTGGTCAAGGAGTCCTCCCTGTTGTTCGTAATCTCGTTGCAGGAGCTGACGTTGACGGCCCGAACGCTCGCGGCGCATCAGGGGAACACCTTCGAGTTCTACACCATCCTCGCAGTATACTACCTGATGCTGACGCTGCCGTTGGCCGGGGCGTCGTACCTTCTCGAAAGGCGGATGGCGCGGAATGATTGATATTGAGAACGTCCACAAGTGGTTCGGCAGCCTGCACGTGCTGAAAGGCGTCGATCTCAGCGTGGCCAAGGGCGAGGTGCTCGTTCTCGTCGGCCCCAGCGGTTCGGGCAAGTCGACGCTGCTGCGCTGCATCAACGGCCTCGCCAAGGTCGACGAGGGCCGGGTCGTCGTCAGCGACGTCGACATCCACGCCTCCAAGACCAACCTCAACCGAGCACGCCAACGGATCGGGATCGTGTTCCAGCAGTTCAACCTGTTCCCCCACATGACGGTACTGCGGAACATCACCATCAGCCCCATCAAGGTCAAAGGAGTGTCGCCCGACGAGGCGCACGAAACGGCTATGCGGCTCCTGGAACGGATCGGTATGCCGGAAAAGGCGGGGGTCCGTCCCGATCAGCTCTCAGGCGGACAGCAGCAGCGCGTCGCCATCGCCCGCGCGCTCGCCATGCAGCCCGATGTGATGCTGTTCGACGAACCCACGTCGGCGCTGGATCCGGAGATGATCAAGGAGGTGCTGGACCTCATGCGCGAGTTGGCTGACGAGAATATGACCATGGTCGTGGTCACCCACGAAATGGGCTTCGCGCGCGAGGTCGCCGACCAAATGGCCTTCATGGACGGCGGTGTGATCGTGGAGCTCAGTTCTCCGGAACAGTTCTTCGAACCGTCCCGCGACGACCGCATCTCCAATTACGCGCGTCTCATTAGTTAGTGGCGCAGTGTGCCTTGCGGTGACGATTCGTTGCCGGCGTTCAACACGGTGTAGGCTGGGCTCGGCTCAGGCCGAAACGCTAGCCGCGAAATCGCGGTCGAACCTGTCAATCAATTGACCCGTCTGCATCATCGCCGCGCCGTCCTGTTGGCCTCACTCAGCGGTATCTGAATACCGCATCTGGTGGGTCATGGAAAGCCGGAGACGTGGGTAGAAACGTGGGTAAACTCCAGCAGTGCCTCAGAAGCCCTCAAAGACCGCCATTATTGCGGGGACACCCGATCCGCCCAAATCGTCGTGCCCCCGCTCAGCCTAGGATCCGGTCGAGCGCCTGGAGCGCCATCTCGATGTCTTCGGTGTCATTATAGAGGTGCGGGGAGAAACGAATGAAGTCCTTTC
>JAZGAL010000157.1:0-41112 GCA_036475815.1 Gemmatimonadota bacterium | reverse complement strand
CTCAAAGCGTGCCTTCCCTTGCGGCGACGCGCCCAATCGTCGTGTACGCGGATATCGTACGGCGCGAGAAACTCGGAAACCGGCCTGCGGCCATTCCCGTTCACGCGCAACTCACCGCTGACGTCCTCAACCTTCTCGACCGTATGTATCACTTGTTCGTGCTAATCCTTCTGTAGCCGTAAAGGCTGGCAATGCTCCTGACTTAAGAATGGAACTGCTAGGAAACAGAGCCCTTCGCACTAACACCGCTGTGGGGAACGCGGGGCGGGAGGGATCGCAGTCCGGGGACGCTATGTTACTCAACTGTGGCAAGTCTGTCAAGTATCTATCTGGGGCGGACTTGCGGGAGGGGATGCCTCGCGAAGAACGCCCCAGCTTTGTGCGTGAGCGGGGATTCCCTGAGGGGCGTGTTGCCGTTGCTTTAGACGCTGGTCACTTGACCAGCAGCGCGTACACCGTTGCGAATGACGTTACTACGGCCGTCACCGCAATCCAGTTGATACCCGTGCTCGGAGGTTTCTCCGGAACGAAGACGCGGCTCCCCGGCTCGGGCTTCGGCTCGGACTTGAAGATGAGGAGTTGCTTATGAACCGTGCGCACGGAACCGTTGGCGTACTCGACCCTCGTCCGGCCCTTGTCACCATTCCGCGCGTATCCGCCTGCGCTGTTTATGTAGTAGTCCAGGCCAGCTTTCGGCTTGTGCATCACGCTTACCGGGAAGAGTACGGCGCCCTCCACCCGTACCATCGGAACGAATTCCGGGATGTCGATCGAATCACCGTCCTCGAGAATCAGGTTGTCCTTGAACCTTGGATCCTCGAGCACGGCCGGCAGGTCGATGTTTACGCGCGCCAGTGTATCTTGCTCCCCCGCCCTGCTCTCCATCCTCCTGTAGAAGCGGATGCCGTCCGCGTGGCCCTCCCCCGTTAGGCCACCCGCACGCTCGATCACCGAACTCAAACGCTCGTCCTTCCGGTTCAGAGCGTACTTGCCGGGAAACAGCACCTCGCCGGTCACCGCTACCGTGCGCTGGAGCTCCCAGCCGGGCCGACGGCGAATGAAGACATTGTCGAAGCGCTCCAGAACAAAACCGGGAGCGCCGCTGACCCCATCGCCAGCCACCGGCTCTGATATCACGTATGACGAATCGAGAGCGACAGTGCTGATGTCGACAAAATCACCGGTGGAGTCTGGCTGACTGGTGATCCGAGCCACCTCGGCGTCCAACAGGTACGCATCATCCCGGAGACCACCTGCAGTCATGACCAGGTCCCGCAGCGTCATGTCCTCCCGGAACTCGAAAACACCCGGGTTCTGAACAGCCCCATAGATCGTGACGAACCGCCGGTCGCGGAATTCTGCTACGGAGTAGATCTTGACCTCGTCGTACTCCTTCAGCAGCGGGTCGTCTCCACCCGTAAGTGAAACCGCCAGCAAACGGTGGGAGAGATTGAGGGGATTGAGGCGTACAACCTGGGCCCGCCCGAGATACGAATCGTCCTTGAGCCCGCCAGCTTCCTCGATCAGATCGGACAGCCTCATCTCCGGCACCAGCTCGTAGATCCCTTCCGCCCAGACGTTCCCGCGGATCGTAACGGTGTTCCGACGCTCCTCCGACACCGCGAAGACATGCACAGCGTCGCCGGCGACCAACGGAACAAGCTCGCCCTCACTCTCGAGCAGCCCCGCAACATTCACGTCCAGAAGCGTACGCTGGAAACCCGGCTCGCGCTGTTCCGGCGGCAGGATGCGATCGATCTGCACGCGGCGCAGGTCGGCCTCCGGCTCGACTCCGCCGGCAAGCTCGATCAGCGCCCGAAGCTCTTCCTCGCCCTTCAGTTCGTAGATCCCCGGTCGCAGCACGTTACCGTCGATCCGTACCCAGGCTCCGCGAACCGGGACGAAGACCACGTCGCCCTGGTCAAGAGGAATGTCGCCAGTGGCAACTCCCTGCGTCAGGTACTCGTAGATGTCGAGGGTAGCGACGATGCGATCACCGCGCCTGACCCGGATATTCCGGAAGCTGCCCTGGTCGCTCGGTCCCCCGGCCTGGTAAAGCGCCTGCAACACAGTGGCGACAGAAGTCACCTCGTAGGCAGCCGGCTGTTCGACCTCACCGATGACAAAGATCTGGTTGCGCCGGAGCGTGGAGATCGAGATGTCAAAGAATGTGGTGGCCTCCGGGCCCGGAACAACGCCCGAGTAGACCCGCCCCAGGTACGTGTAGAGCGAGTTCCGCAACTGCTCGACCGTCAGGCCATTTACCGAAACACGGCCCACGTTGGGGATCACCACGAAACCCTCGCGCGTGATGGGCAGGACATACACCTCCTGCACATCACCCGTCATGATCAGCACCAGCTCGTCGCCCGGTCCCAGCCGGTAGTTGGGAGGCACCGGGCCCATCGCCGCCGGCCGGAACTGCGTCGTCGCCCTCTCGAACAAGCTCTTCCCGAAGATCCGAAGTCCCACTTCCCCCGCAACCGGCACGGTCGTGTCGACGACAGGCGTGTCGGGGAAGAGCAGCAGGCTGTCGCCAGCGCCCGCATCTCCCATGGGTGGAATGGCGAGCCGGCGGAGCACCTCCTCAATCTGCGCCGGGCTCTGGGCCACCCCACCAGCCGGGGTCATGTAGATACCCAGGTACTGGTCCAGCAGGTTGTCCGGGTAGCCCAGCTCGCGAAGCCGACGGCGCACCTCCTCCTCACTGAGGCCGGCCGCCTGAATCCGGGCCCGCACCTCCTCCGGGCTGATCCGTCCGCTCAGCACCTGTTGCCGGAGCATTTCGATAGCTGCCGCGGTATCGGGCACCTGTGCGAGAACGGGCGACGCCAGGCCAAGCAACGCGCCAGCGAGAGCTACGTACGTGATTCGCATTGTCTATTGGATGGAATTAGTCAGCCAGCGGGAGCGGGGGACCCTGTTTACGATGCTGCAAGTCTAAGCGCGACAGACGGATATGGCAAGGGGTCTCGCCTCCGCGCATTCTGCGAGGGCGCTTGTGCGGGGGCGGCGCAGCCAACAAATTCTTCCCGCGGCACAACTTGAGCCCTGTGCACCGACACCTTCTCCGAACGAGGGGCGGATGGACAAGAAAAACCTGGACTATCGAACGGCCGGCGTCAACAATGTCGGCGAGGTCGATGCTCTGAAGGCGCTGACGGATCGTGTGCGCCGCAGCTTCGCCTTCGGCGGCGATCCTGGCCAGCCCGGTGCCGTGTATCTGGACCTCGGTTACTTCGCCAACGTGGTCGAAATCGGGGGCGGTTTGGGGATAGCCATCTCCACTGACGGTGTAGGCACAAAGCTCCTCGTGGCCGAGATGTTGGACAAATACGATACCGTCGGCATCGACTGCGTTGCCATGAATGTGAACGACGTGCTCTGCGTCGGCGCCCGGCCCATCACGCTGGTCGACTACATCGCTGTCGAGAGTGCCAATCCGATAATTCTCGGAGCCATCGCCGATGGCCTCCTGGCCGGCGCCGAGCAGGCCGGCGTCTCCATCGCCGGCGGCGAGCTGGCGCAGGTAGCCGAGATGATTCGCGGCGTTCGGCCGGGCTCGGGTTTCGACATCGTCGCGACAGCGGTAGGCCTCGTGACCCTCGATCAGGTGATCGTCGGCGAGGGCTTGCGCGACGGCGATACCGTCATCGGCCTCATGTCGACCGGCATCCACTCCAACGGCCTGACACTCGCACGCAAGGCGCTGTTCGAGACGGCCGGGTACAGGCCCGACCAGCACATCGATGAGCTCGGCCGTTCGGTAGGCGAAGAGCTTCTCGAACCGACGCGGATCTACGTGCGGCCCGTGCTCGACTTGCTGGCGGCCGTCGACGGTGTGAAGGCACTGGCACACATCACAGGCAATGGCTTGCTGAACCTGCTGCGGGTGAAGTCGGAAGTCGGCTTCGAGATCTCGGATCTGCCGCAGCCGCAACCGATCTTCCGGCTGATTCAGGCGGCCGGGAGCATCGAGCGAGCGGAGATGTTCCGCGTGTTCAACATGGGGATCGGATTCGGCGTTGTGGTGACTCGCGACGCGGCGGACCGCGCGCTTGCTGTGCTGCACTCCGCAGGTGCTCGCGACGCCCGGATCATCGGCCGGGTGCGAGCTGATAGACCTGGCGAGGTCCTCCTTCCCCAACACAAGCTCGTGGGCACGGAGCATGGCGGCTTCAGAGCGCCGGGTTAACTGCCGACGTCGAGCTCCTATCGCGAGCGCCGCAGCCGAGACAGGCCGGACCGCAACTCCGCCCGCAGGGCGGCCCAGCGCGAGGTCAGTTCCTCGTACTCCTGTTCATCTCTCACGCGCGCCCGTTCCACGAACTCGCGACCGAATGCGCCGAACACGCCCACAAAACCACCTAAGATGAGCGCGAGAGCCACGTTCAGTTTGCGCTTCGGGCTCGACTTCTTGTCCGGCGGAACCGCCCTATCGATCACGGTGATCACCGGCGTATCGTCCACTTCCTTGATCCGAGCCTCTTCATACTGGCGCCGTAATGTTGTGAAGACCTCCTGCTTGATCGTCACCTGGCGCTGTAGCCGCTCATACTGGAACAACAAGTCGGGAGATCCCTCGAACTGGCGGTTGCGCTCGAGGAAGCTCTTCAGATCCTCTTCCGCCTCCCGGAGTTCATTCTCGAGCTCGAGCATCCGCTCTTCGACAAAACGCCGGCGCTCGCGAGCGTTCGACTGGCGTGTCTCCAGATTGAAGCGGTTCAGCAGAGCTATGAAGAGATTCGAGATGTCGGCCGAAAGCTCTGGGTATCGCGTTTCGACCGACAAGCTCACGATATTCGTTTCCTTGTCCACGTCGATCGTGATCGCATCGTCGAGCTTCTCCTGACCCTTCTCCAGCCGCTCACGTTCATTCTCGCCCTTGACCTTGAGCAAGTCCAGCAACGTGGCGCTATCAGTGGGCGTCTCGGTCCGCGGATCTGAGAATGTGGCCAGCAAGACCTCATCGTTGAGCGTTCGGCTCGCGAGAACATCTGCGTAGAACTTGGGTGAGGTGCTGCCGCCGGCGGGAACGGCGACACCAAACTGACTCGCCAGTCCAACCAAGCCACTGGGCAGGCTGAGCTCTTCCGACTCAGCCTCAGGGACAAAGCTGGCCGTCGCCGTGTACTTGGCGGGGACGAGCAGCGAAACAACCAGGGCGAAGAACGCCGCAATCAGCGGCAGCCCGACAACCAGCTTCCAGCGCTTGAGTAAGACATTCACCAATTCGAGCAGACTTATCTCGTCAGCTTCGTCGTCCTGCCAGCCCGCAACACCCCGATCCGCTGCAGACTGCGAGTTCGCTGAACGCCCCGCGCCGGATTCCCAGTGACTTTCCTTCGACTCGCCCGCCGACGTCTCTCGGTCCTGAGTCACGTCGCCTCGCTTCTCTTGTCTTGTCTTGTGGAACGCCTGAAGCTTGCGCAAAGCTAGGCGGCACCGGCTCGCTTGCCAAGCTCTGGAACCACAAGCCCTTGCATGATACGCCCTGACGTGTTACTCTAATTGTTGCTCCCCCTCAATTACATTCCCCAAGAAGCCAGTAGATCGTGCCGATGGTCGACACTATGCAACCAAACGGGGGACCATCTCCCACCCGTGTGGCAGGGGCAGCGAGCAGGGCTATCATCCGCTTGCTATCGGACCGTGGAGTACCAGCCAACGAGCTGGTGGTGACCGGCGCAGTGCGCCAGGGCAACGGCGAGGGAGCCTCCTGGATCGTCACGGTGCTGCGTGGCCGTGAACACGCCAGCTATACGTTCCCTCTGGAGCTGGTAGACAAGGTGCTCGCGCGTGGCCCCTGTGAGGAGTGGTATTCCGAGGTCGGACGGATGCTGGAGGCAGCGGGCGTCGCCTTCCCACAATGACGTAGAGCACCTCCTTAGATCTATTGACCTTACGGGCCCCTACGCTTTATCTTAGGGTCACTGTACCCCCTTTTCTTGCTGCCGTACCCTTTTCCTGAGCGCTGGTCAGGAGGATTCTCATGCGCCGACTCCTTGGCTTGACGGCCGCTGCGGCTTTCACTCTGGTTCTCGCCCTTCAACCGGCCTGGGCTCAGCGCCCGCCCCCGGAACATCCGGTCTTCGGGCACATGCTCTACTCCGGCACCGGTGCTATCGCCACACCTAACGCCTTCGCTTCTCCAAGTACGATCTTCGCCACCGGTTCCGCGATCGTCGCCGAGAAAGCGCCCGACGATCCCAGCACCGATGCGCGTGGCGCGGCTGGGGTCGGATTGGCCGGTTGGATCGAGGTCGGTGGAACGGTCTACGCGACCGACCGCTACGCCGCTTTCGGCAAGCTGCAGCTGACCCACCAGCGCGGGGTTTTCCCGGCCATTGGCGTGGGCGTTACGAACCTCACGACAGCCAACATCGGCCGCTTTGGAGTTCAGGACGATTTCTACGACGATGTGTGGGAATCGTCCTCGTTTTACGCGGTCTTCACTTACGTGGCGGGACCCGGCGGCGGCAGCGGGTTCCTTGGCAGCGAGTTCATCAGCTGGGTGGTGATCTCCGGCGGGTGGGGGAGCGGCATCTATCTGGAAGACAACCCGCAGTTTTCTGGCGGGGGAAGCGGCGGCGTGTTCGGCTCCGTGGCTTTCGACTTCAAGGCGGGCGACCAGGCCTTCATCCGGCTGACGAGCGAGTGGGACGGTTTCGACCTCAACCTGGCGGCCACCGCCTGGCTTAGCGGGCTCGAGCTGACCGTCGGCGTTCTCTCGGTAGACGAAGGGGGCGCGCTCGAACCGCTCCAGCCGGGTGAGGAGTTCGATCCGACCCGCACGCCGGCCGGCATCTTCTACAACCAGGCCAAGCCTTTCGTCTCGATGACACTCGATTTCCGGGTGCTCGGCAAGCTGCCCTGGATCTGGACCAAAGAGAAAGAAGAGTAACGCTATGGGGTGGGGGTGGCGCCGGGCGTCCAGTCGATCGCTCGGCGCACACCCAGCCTAGAGGCGAACCCACCGCCGGCTTTTCCCGATAGAAGCTCCTGGTACAGTACCGCCGTGCGTCTCACCATGCGCTCGACGGTGTACTCCCGCTCGATCTTCCGGCGGGCATTCCGGCCGCAGCGGCGAGCGGCTGCGGGCTCACGGATGAACATCCTGATCGCCTCAGCCAGCGCCGGCACGTCACCGGCGGCGACCAGGCGTCCATCAACCCCATCATCGACGGTATCGCCCACGCCGGAAATGTCCGCCGCTACGACGGGCCGCGCCATCGCCATCGCCTCGAGCAGAACCAGCGGATGGTTCTCCACCAGCGACGGCAGCACAAAAATGTCGATATCGGCTAACAGTTCCGGGACGTCTTTCACGAAACCGGGCAGCAGAACGCGGTCCTTCAGGCCAAATACCTCCACCAATGCCTGCAATTCCTCCCAGTCCGGGCCGTCTCCGGCGATGACCAGCCATACCTCGTCGGACTCCTCGCTCGCGAACGCTCTCAAGAGATCTCGGAACCCCTTCTCGGGAGACAGGCGGCCGATTCCACCCACCAGGACGGCGCCATCGGGAACGCCGAAGCGGGCCCGCCAGACGCCCCTGCGCGCCTGCGTCGGGTCGAAGCGTTCGATCTCGATCCCGTTCGGAATCACCACCACCCTGGACGGTGCTACCCGATACCGATCGGTCAAGGCGTCGGCTGAAGCCCGGTTCAATGCGACGTATCGCTCCACAAACCCTGCCGTTGCACGTCCGAGGAGGCGCTGCTGACCCCGGGTCCATCCGAACCCCTCCCCAACGCCGACTAGGGCAGCGCCGCTCGACACGATGATCGGCACTCGCGCCAGTCGTGCCGCGATCCGAGCGAGCAGCTCGCCACCACCCAGCCCGTGAACGATGTCCGGCCGGTATCGCTTGAACTCCCGGGCCAGGCTGAACGGCGCACTGAAACGCGGACGTTGTCCCGCCGCCCACGCGAGCACCGGAACGCCCATGTCGTGAAGCCGATCGACAAGCGCTCCTCCGAGAGAACAGGCGACCGCCACCTCGTAGCTGCCACGAGGCAAGCCGCTCACCAGATGGAGCACGGTGCGCTCATCTCCACCAAAACTGGTGTTGTTCACCACGAAGGCGACTCGGGCTGGACGATTCTCGAGCGTCAAAGGCATCAATTGCTACGGCCAGGAGTGATCGGGCAGTCGGCAGCACTCGAAGGGTGGATCGGGGAGCCGAGTAAAGATCGATCGCACAGCCAGCCGCGTCAACGCCGGCCGGCACTCAGCCAGTAGGGATGCCACACGTTTCCTGTTAGAATATCTGCATGCCGACCGGAGATCTCCGCCCATGAGCTCAACGCTGAGCCTCTTCACACCCGAGCCCGGTGTGGCTGGCTCACCGGCCGCTTCACGCGCGGCAGTGTTCACACGTGGGTTGGAGAATCTGCT
Organism: Gemmatimonadota bacterium; assembly: GCA_036475815.1. Classification (GTDB taxonomy): domain Bacteria; phylum Gemmatimonadota; class Gemmatimonadetes; order Palauibacterales; family KS3-K002; genus JBDHGH01. Next base: position 32,712 of record JAZGAL010000157.1, on the reverse strand, counting down.
CCGGACCGCTGAGCCCGCCCTGGATCTGCGGCTCCAGTGGCTGCAGCCGCCCGGTGCTCAGGCCCCGGGTCAGCTAGGCGACTGGGTGGTCGCTGCCCGCTGGTCAGCCGGCGAGCTCCGCCGCATTTTGCGGGACCCATCTCGCTACCTGCTCTTCGTCTACCCGTGCCTCCCGGTCTTCGCCTACGTGCAGGAGCCATCGATGCTCACCCGGGTTCGTCACGGCTTTCAGGCCTTGAGCGCCAAGTGCCGATTGACCCACCAGCGGATCGTGGTCGTCGTGATGGACCTTCCTGCTGATATGGCGGAAGGCGAGGCGATCGCCGACGGACGTGCAGCCGAATTGGATACGAAGCGCGTTCGAGACATCGAGCAGACACTCTTTCGCGCCGCCTGGCGCCTCATAACCCCGGATGGGCTCTCCGAGCTCATCAGTGACCGCTACAGCATCGAACCCGCGCGCATCCGCAGTTTCCGGCGCGATCCTTACCCGCCCAGCGCGGCTTCCGATACGCCGCCTGCGATCGATCTCGAGACCGGCAACGTCAACTTCTTCTACTCCGGACCGGTGGATTCACAGGTTGCGCCAAACTTTAGGGAGGTCTTGCGGTCGGTCCGAAACGCACCCGCAACGCGACTGCACGTTTGCGGCCCCGGGCGCGACGCGGTCCGCGAGTGGCTGACGGAGCTCGACGTGCCCAATGTCCGACATCACGGCAAACTAGGCATCGCCGAGCACGATTGGCTCGCACAGCACTGCGACGTCGGGCTCATCCTCTATCCTTTCGAGAACCCCTACTACCACCTGAGGCCTACCCTCAAGTACTCGGCCTACCTGGCCAACGGCCTCGCCGTCTTGAGCACCGACCTTCGCTGCGTCGCTGAGAACATCCGACGGGACCGGGTCGGGCAGTCGATGCCGGTCCGCGAACTGGCGCTCGAAGTCCTGCGCTGGGCCACCCGGCCCAAGCTGTGGACCGGCGCCAAAGCCCGCGCCGCCGCTCTGTCGGAGGAGATCCGATCCGGCTCGCCCGAGATGCGCGCTTGGATCGAAGAGATCGCACAGGATCGCTAGCCACCGCCCAGCGTTGCGCCGCTGTTCACCTGGCCCGTGCAGGCCCGCCCCAGATCATGCGCCCCACCTGTGGCATCTACGCGACACCGGCACGGATCCGGCCCCAAACACACTCGACGAGCGCGGCTCCACACATCGCCGCTCGGTGCTCGAGAGTTGGTGTAGTTATTGCACGTCCCTCTTCTCGGGGAAGGCGAGAAATACGAGAGGTGTGGGATGAGGACCAGAATAACATCAGCTTTGTTGCTATCCGTAGCCTGCTTCGCGATCCTCAGCCTCTTCGGCTGGGTTCGACAGGAGCCGAGCCAGCCTCTCGACCAAGGGGCTCCTACCGACGACGAAAGTACGCTCTTCGTAGGCTAGCCAGACGGCATCGTCCGCCGAGTCCATCCGCAGTCCGCCCGCCCCCGCCGCGTGCGCCCGCATGCCCGGCGCCCCGTTGACCGACGCCACCTTTTTCGTAAAATGACAGTTTCGTGTTCGCCAGCGTACCGGTCGAACGCCCGCCGAGGCCGACCGGCGCGACGACCATCTGGAGGTGCTCCTGAACACGAAGCAGAACGTTCACGCCGCTGTCGACGTCCCTTGCAGCGTCGTTCGCCATGTGGAGATCGAGGATCTCGGCTACCTGGGGGAGGCGCTGGCCGCAGGAGGCGTCGACTATGAGTACATCGACGCGGAGACACTCGCCCACGAGGCCCCCGACATCGCCGGCGCGCTCATCCTGCTCGGCGGCCCCATGAGCGCTTACGATGTCGAAGGCCACCCGTACCTGGCCCGGGAGATCGAGTTGGTCCGCCGGCGTCTGGAAAAGGGCTGGCCCGTTCTCGGCATCTGCTTGGGAGCGCAGATAGTGGCGGCCGCGGCCGGCGCTACGGTCCACGCTGGAGAGCTGGGAAAGGAAATCGGCTGGGCCAACGTGGAACTCACCGAGGCCGGCATTGCCGATCCATTGTGGGCCGGCTTTCCCCGTCGCTTCGCCACCTTTCATTGGCACGGCGACACTTTCGTTGTGCCGCCCGGGGCCGAAGTCCTGGCCCGCACCGATCGGTACGTGCAGGCGTTCCGTATCGGCCGTCACGCTTACGGAGTGCAGTTCCACCCGGAGGTCGTGCCGAAGACACTGGAAAGCTGGATCCGTGCCTACCGCCTGGAGCTCGAGCGCGAGCGGCTCAGATCGGAGGACGTGCTACGTGTGCCCGACGAACAGGCACACCGCAGCCTGGCCTTCAAATTCGGCGAGAACGTCGCCCGCTGGCTGCGCGCAATATACCATCGCGCCTCCGGCTGACATCACGTATCTTGTCGCCCTATTAACCCCAAAACGATACTTGAAGCCGATGATCTCGACACGTCTCCTAGCCCTGGCCGCGGCACTCAGCCTCGCGGCACCGGTCGCCGCACAGGTACCCGAGCTCACCGTAGAGAAGATCTACGGGTCACAGGACTTCAGCCCCAAGCAGGTCGAGGTCCGCTGGATGGGGGACGGGCGTCACTACACGGTTCTGGAGCGCGACGACCCGGGCCAGACGGACCTCTATCAGGTCGATGCCGCCTCTGGGACGCGCCAGCTCCTGGTGAGCGGAACCCAGCTCATCCCACCGGGAGAGAGTCAGCCTGTCGCAATAGACAGCTACGCGTTCTCCAACGACAACTCAAAGCTCCTGATCGCGACGAACAGGCAGCGTATCTGGCGTCGCAGCTCGAAGGCGCACTACTACGTGTGGGACTTAGCGGCGGGCGTGCTCACCCCGGTCAGCACGCGCCCCGGGTATCAGCAGTACGCCAAGTTCTCTCCGGATGCGAGTCGAGTAGCCTTCGTCCGCGACAACAACATCTTTGTGACCGAGCTCGCGACGGGTGAGGAGAAGGCTCTCACGCAGGACGGCAGCGACGACATCCTCAACGGCACCGCCGACTGGGTCTACGAGGAGGAACTCTCCCTGGCCGACGCTTTCCGCTGGAGCCTCGACGGAGCGCGGATCGCCTTCTGGCGCTTCGACCAGAGCAAGATCGAGACTTTCTACCTGATCGACGAGTTGACGACTTACCCTAAGCTCGAGCCGATTCGTTACCCCAAGGCGGGCACCGCCAACTCTGATGTCCGGCTCGGAGTGGTGGAGATCGCTTCCGGGAAGACGACCTGGATCGATACCGGGGCACAGGACGAGGATCACTACATCGCCCGCATGGATTTCGCTGGCTCTCCCGACGAGATCTGGTTCCAACGGCTCAACCGCCACCAGAACCAGATGCAACTGATGATCGCCGACGTGCACAGCGGAACGGCCCGTTTCGTCATGACCGATCGGAACAACGCCTGGCTGGATATTCAGGAACCGCTGTGGATCAAACAGGGCGGCGAGTTCGTCTACCTCAGCGACCGGGCCGGCTTCAAGCAACTCTACCTGTACAGGCGGGACGGCAGGGAGATTCGCAAGATCACGAAAGGCAACTGGGACGTGCTGAGCACGTACGGGGTAGATGAGAAGAAGGCAGTAGTCTACTTCACGGGCGCCGCCGACGGACCTCTTGTTCGCCCCCTCTACAGGATCGGGCTCGATGGCACCGGCTTCAAGCGGATCTCCGGCGCGAAGGGAACCCACCGCATCGGCTTCGACCCCACCTTCACCTATTACATCGATACGTACTCCGAAGCCGGCGTGCCTCCCGTGCAGACGCTCAGAAAGGCGAATGGTGACGCGGTGCGCACCCTGGCCGACAACGCGGAACTCAGGCGCAGGGTCGAGGCGCTGGGGCTCAACCGGCCCGAGTTCACGAAGGTGACGCTCGACGACGGTCTCGAGCTCAACGCCTGGCTGATCAAGCCGCCGGACTTCGACCCCGCCAAACAGTACCCGTTGCTCATGTACGTGTACGGCGGCCCGGGCTCGCAGACAGTTACCGACTCCTGGGGTGGCGACCGCTATCTCTGGCACCAGTTGCTGGCGCGCGAAGGGTACCTTGTGGCCAGCGTGGATAACCGCGGCACCGGCGCGCGCGGCGCGGACTTCGAGAAGATCACCTACATGCACCTCGGCAAGTTCGAGTCGTTCGATCAGATCGCTTCGGCCAAGCACTTCGCCGGCCTGCCCTATGTGGATGGCAGCCGGATAGGAATCTGGGGCTGGAGTTACGGCGGCTATATGGCGGCTCTCACCATGTTCCGGGGGGCCGGCGTGTTCAGGGCCGCCGTCTCCGTCGCGCCTGTGACCGATTGGCGGCTCTACGACACGATCTACACCGAGCGCTATATGCGGACGCCGGAAGAGAACCCCGAGGGCTACAAGGAAAGCGCTCCCTTAACCTACGCCAAGGAGCTGAAGGGCCGGTTCCTGCTTGTACACGGAACGGGCGACGACAACGTGCACGCCCAGAACTCGTATCAGTTGATCCACCTCCTCGAGGACTCGAACAAGCAGTTCGACCTCCGCCTATACCCCAACAAGAGGCACGGTATCAGAGGCCCGGAGACCCGCGTGAACCTCTTCACGCTCATGACGGAGTTCGTGAAGGAAAGCCTGTAGTCTCCCCCCTACATCACCTCGGGTTGCAAGTCATAATCGATCCGCCAGGGCGGCAGATCGGTCCTGCCTTCCATCAGGAAGTGATCGAACCAGCGCAGCATCCGGAGACTGTAGTCGTAGCGCGCGGCCGCCCGCCGGTTGCCGTGCCCCTCACCGGGATAGAGGACCAGACGGACCGGCACATCGGTCATCATCTTGAGACCCCGATATAGCTCTCGCGACTGGCCCGGGTTCACCCGCGGGTCCTCCTTGCCGTGGAGGATCAGCAGCGGCGTCCCAGCCTGTCGCACGTACATGATCGGGCTCCGCTCCAGGAAAAGTTCCGGGTTCTCGTAAGGGTTGGTGAGCCAGTGGACCAGCTCCATCTCCTTGGGAATGTCACTGGTCCCCGTCTTCGAGAGCTGATCGGAGATGCCCACGAACATCACGCCGGCCGCGAAGCGCTCGCTGTGACGGGTCGATCCCCAGGCGGTGAAGTAGCCGCCGTACGAGCCGCCGGTGATGCCCACGCGCTCAGGGTCGGTCAGGCCCCGCCCGATCAGCGCGTCCACTCCCGCCAACACGTCGTCGAACTCGGCGCCGGCACCATCGCCCTGGTTCGCCTTCGCAAAGGCCACACCCCGACCCGTGCTACCGCGGTAGTTCGGGTAGAGGACGGCGTAGCCACCCGCGGCGGCCATCTGACCGGGACGGCTGTAGCTGGTCAGCCAGCCGTTCTTGAAGTGCGACTCGGGCCCACCATGTGCCACAACGATCGTCGGGACTCGCTCGCCATCAGTGCGTCCTAGAGGGTGGATCAGCAGGCCCTGAATCTCCAAACCGTCTTCGGCGGTCCAGGTCACCACTTCCTGGCGAGCCAGCCGAATCTCCGACAGCCACGGGTTCACATTCGTCAAGCGCGTCGGTTCCTCACGCCGATCGATGCGCAGAGCGAAGACCTCCCTGGGCATCTCCGCCGACTCCGCTACAAGCGCCAGACGCCGGCCGTTCGCATCGAGGCTGAGGGCATCGAACACAAGATCGCTGCTCTCAAACAGCGCCTCATCACCTCGTCCGTTCGTTCGCACACGCCCCAGCCGGGTCCCTACTCCTATATTGGCCAGGTAGACGATCCGGCCGTTGGGAGCGAAACGGAAATCCGCCACGTGACCCTCGAGCTCCGGAAGCAAATCGCGCAGCTCACCGCCTTCAGCACGAACGGCCATCAGCCGTCCCTCCAGCGGATCGTTGATGTCCACACCCGATACTAGGGCGATCGTCTTGCCATCCGGAGACCAACGAAAGGCTCCCAGCTTGCCCGGGTTCTCGATCTTCGCCAGCACGGCATCCGACTCAGCATCGATCACGTACAGGCGCCGGAACATGTACCGGTCATCGATGAGCGGGGTCGGCGACAGATCGGTGAGCAAACGGCGGCCGTCCGGACCCCAGACGACGTGCCACGGCTGACCCGGAACGTCCACCATCCTGGCTTCACCGGCCGCTTCCTCCGGCACCGCCGCCACATCCAACACGAAGAGGCGGCGCGACAGCCAGTCCTCCTCGTAGATCTCCTGGCTGAAGCCCATCTCGCGTAACGCCTCCAGATCAGCGGAAGCTTTCTCGCTCGCCACGAACGCGATCGCTCGCCCGTCCGGCCGCCAATCGAAGGCCTCTATGTTCGTCTCGTGCTGGTAGAGCCGGACGGACTCGCCGGCTCCTGCGGGAATCACGTGTATCGCCCGATGGTCGTCGCCCTCCCGGCGGGCCAGGTAGCTCAGGTACTTGCCGTCCGGGCTCCAGCGCAGATGCGACACGTTCACTTCTCCGGCCACGTACGGTCGATCCTCGGAACCATCGAAAGACACGACGTATAGCCGGCTCCACGCCGCGCCGTTCTCTTCGCTACCCAGCTCCCTGGGAACGCCCAGCGTGTAAGCGATCGCCGAACCGTCGGGACGGACTGCCACTTCGCCAACCGACCGGATGCCCGCCACGTCCCTCGGCGTGAGCACCCGCGATTCGGTGGCGACCGCGGCCTCCTGATCCTGCACAGCCGCCAGCGTCGAGCCGGGCGCGGCGCCCGCCAGCACCACGGCGCACAACGCCGGCAGGGCGGCGACGTTCAGACGCCTCATTGGGACCTCCTCGTGTTCGTGTTGTGCGTTTTCTGACAAGAAGTCATTATTGTTGTTGCTCGTAACGTGATTGGAGCTGTAGCAGCTCAGCGTCACGTGACAGCCGCGAGATTCCTGCATCCTGATGGTGGGGCACGAGGATGATAACCGAGCCAGACGACAACACCAAGGCCGAGTTCGCCAGTGACGAGGCCCTCCGCTTGGCCCTGCCACAGCCCGGGCGATATGCCGCTCTGTCTATCACCGACACCGGCGTCACCGATGGGGAGCGAACGGGCAGGGCTTCGTCCTAGCCCAGCAGAGTCTGGATCTCGTCGAGCACGAACTCGGCGAATGGAATGGCGCAGGTAAAAGCCGGAGACACGGCGTTGAGGACGTGGAAGGAGCGCTCGTCTCCTTCCACGCAGAAATCCTGCACCAGCCTGGAATCCTCGACGTCGATGAGCTGCGCCCTGATGCCGGCCGGGCCCCACCTCTTGAAGTCCTTCGCCCTCACACCGCTTGCCAGCAACCCCGCCAGGCCGACCATCCTCGGTTTGTAGTACTTGGGCAGTTCCCGCATCGCGACACCCCGGAAGCCCGCGCGATCGACCAGGAAAAGGTACCCCTCCAACCGAACGATCTCGAGGAAGTCCTTGAGGTTGAAGTTCTCGATCCGCCGATACTGCTCGCGCCAGAACGCCGGCACGGCCGTCGGTCCAATCGTCACATGCCCGTCCACCGCCACGGTGAGATGCACACCCAGGAACGGAGTCTTCAGATTCGGGACGGGATAGATGTTGGTGTTCAGGGCATAGGAGCCTGGATCCGAATGAAGATACAGCCCCTTGAAGGGAAGTATCCTGTACCGTTCCCCGAAGCCGAAGCTGCGGGCGATACGGTCGGCATACAGGCCTGCCGCGTTGATGACGTAGCCGGCGGCCCAACGGCCGCCGGTCGTCATCAGCTCGCCATCTTTCACGCCAACGTAGGCGATGCCCGTTAGAACCTCGACTCCCCCGGTCGTAGCCTCCTCGAGGAACGAGTTCACAACTCCTACTGGATCGACCGTCGCAGTCGTGGGCGAGTACAGGGCACGCTCGAAGGTCTTCGCGTGCGGCTCGATCTCACGCGCTTCTTCCGCGCTGATCTCGTTCAGCTCCACCCCGTTCTTCCGCGCACGACGTAGCAACTCATCGAGCCCGGCCAACTCCCCCGCATCCCTCGCTACGACAAGTTTCCCGCAACGATTGACGCACAGGCCGGCCTCGTCGCAGTAGCGGGCCAACCGCTGGTTCCCTTCCCTGGTGAACCGCGCCTTGAAGCTGTCCTCGCCGTAGTAGAAGCCGGCATGCAACACCCCACTGTTCCGCCCGCTCGCGTGCAGTCCGCAGCGCTCCTCTTTCTCGATCAGAACGACACGGGCGTCCGGGTACCGCCGTCTGGCCTCGATGGCCGAGCGCAGCCCGATGACACCTCCGCCGATGATCAGAAAATCCGCCGTATGAGACGCGCTCAATCCGGTCCCCCCCGTATTGAGAGGCCGCTCAAAGCAATCCCGCCGGGCGTTGCGGACTCAACACACGGCGGGCTGCTATCAACTGAAGAATCTCCGCTTCGGTCGGCGATCAGTCGCCCATGGCCTCGGCCGGCTTGAGCGTGACCGGCTCCGGACCCAGCTCTCCCAGACGGAACGCCCGCGCCGCTTCGATCGATAGCATCAGCCCTAGCACGAACAGCGCAAGCGAAATCACACGAATCAGCTGCGGACCTTCCTGGAAGATGAGCAGCACCAGCGCGCTCATCGTCATCACCAGCATGAAGGCCATCGGAACGCCGGCGAACGCCCACGCCCGGCCCGTCCGCTTCAACCAGAGCGTGATCGCGAGCAGTGCGAGCGCGGCCAAGAGCTGGTTGGTGGCACCGAACACCGGCCAGATGGCGCGCCAGGCGGGCTGCACCACGCCCGTCACCGGGTCGGTGTAGGTCGCGAAGACCAGTGCGGCGGGCAGCGCTAGGGTGACTACGGTGGCCCAGAACCGGCTCTTCGCGTCGTTCTTGGCCCAGCCAAAAGCTTCCTGCATCACGTAGCGCCCCAGCCGCGTGCACGTGTCCAGGGTCGTCAGCAGGAAGGTCGAGAGCGCCAGCAGGCCAAAGTGGGCGCCGAACCTGGCGGGGATGCCCAGCGTGGACAAGAACTGGCCGATCCCGCCCGCGTAGACCGAGATCGGGTTCTTGCCAAATGCCTCAGCCCCGAACGGCAGGATCATGACCGTGCCCAACGCGATGACCGCCACCACGCCCTCGATCAGCATGGCTCCGTATCCCACACGGCGCGTGTCCGTCTCGCAGCGTATCTGTTTCGACGTCGTCCCGCTGGCCACGATAGAGTGGAAGCCGGAACAAGCGCCGCAGGCCACGGTGATGAACAGAATCGGGAACAGCGGACCCAGGGGCACCACGCCGAGGGCTCTCACTTCACCCGGGAACACGATACCCGGCCAGTTTCGGGTGACCGCAGCCGCACCGGTCACACCGCCTACCAGCAGACCAGCCCCTGCGCCAAGGACCGACAGATAGAGGAGCCAACTCGACAGGTAGTCGCGCGGTTGCAGCAGGATCCAGACCGGCGTGATCGCGGCGATCAGACAGTATATCAGAAGCACCAGGTTCCAGCTGTTCTTCTCGCTGCCTCCGATGGCAGGCAGCAGGCCGCCCTGCACGGTGAGCGCGTCCCCGACCCAGATCGCCAGCAGCAGAAGGGGCAGAAAGACCAGGGTGCCCGTCTTGAGGCTCAATCCGCGACTGAAGGTCAGGTAGCCCATCACCAGCGCCAGTCCGACGAACAGAGTCGCCGAGATGGCGACACCGCTCCCGTTCATCTCCACTTCGACGAACGTCGCCGCCGTCAGGTCCATGAAGACGACGATCACATAGATGAGCGCAAGCCAGATGAAGGCGAGGAACAGCTTGTAGGCCCTGGGCGTGATATACTGCTTGGCCAGCTCCGCCACCGAACGCGCCTTGTGGCGGACCGAGGCGATCGTCGAACCGAAATCGTGCACGCCGCCCACCAGGATGGAGCCCACTATGATCCAGATCAGTGCCGGTATCCAGCCGAAGAACAGTCCCGCCAGAATCGGCCCCACGATCGGACCCGCGCCGGCGATGGAGGCGAAATGGTGCCCCAGCAGCACCTGCGTCTTCGCCGGCACGTGATCCACCCCGTCGAACTGCCCCTCCGCCGGCACCACGTGGCGGTCGTCCAGCCCGAAGACGCGGCTCATCCACCCGCCGTACACGCGATAGGCGATCCAGAACAGGGCGATGACTGTGATCAGAATGCCAGCCAGCATGCACACTCCTCCGAATTGGCTCACGATACGACCCTAGGGAACTTGTGCCCCGGGGCCGCCGGCGACAACCCTTGATTACGAACCGGGCCGGCATGGGCCAAGTTCCCAAACCATACCGGATTGTAGTATAGTGTAATGCGTATTACCATAACTGCAGCTTGACACCGCTCGGGCTCTCGGGTATCATGGGGACCGCTCACCTGTCCAGGGCCCGCCTCCCCGGGCCGATCTCCCCGTCACACCGACAGCTACCAATCCCGCGTAGCGATTGAAACGACGCCCATGGAGCCGTGTGTCGCGGTCGACGCCGCTCCAGAGGGCCGGGGGGTACCATGTTTGACTCGATCATCGCGACCATGCCGGAGCAGTGGCAACTGGTATTCCAGCTGATGACCATCCTGGTCGCCTGGATACCGGACGCGCAGGCGGCCATCTTCGACTTCGCCTGGGGCGCTGGCTCGGGCACCGTGCTCAGGCGTCTGCTTCTGTTGCTTCCGGCATTGCTCCTCATCGTGGCCGTCTGGTGCACGATGCTGGCGCTGTACACCGTGCCTTTCCGATCCAATCGCCGCGAGTTCCTCATCGCGCTGGTCATGCTCTGGTGGGAGACCGGCCGCAGCATCTGGCTGTTCTGGGTGGGCATCGCGCGCTTCCTCTGGATGCTGGTCGGCTGGACATGGGGCCTGTTGCGGCTGGCTGTCGAGCTTGTATTCAAGTCCCTGCGGCTCGTCATCAGCACGCCGTTCGCCTTCATGGACTGGCTGGGTCGCAAGTACTTCAAGCCCGGGGTGCCCTGGCTGGCGTTCCTGTTGCTCATCGCCTGGTCGGCGCTGGAAGCGCTCATCTTCACCTACACCCTGCTGCCCACGGTGTCGGAGGTCTTCTACGACCTCGCCGGCTTGCAGTCACGGCAGTTTATGGCGCCGATCCTGTTCATCTTCCTGTTCGTGGTCATCTCGGGAAGCTTCGCCTCGATCCAGGTGCTCGCCGAGGCATGGGAGAGACGGCAGATCAAGCCGATAATCCAGATGCTCTTCGTTGAGTTCTTCGTGATGTTCTTCGAAGTCGTGTTCCTCTATCGCGAGCTCATCGATGCCATCACGCCCTGGATCGCCGCGAACACCGGCTTCCAGATGGGCTTCGGCTCCACCCTTGCCATCGCTTCCTTCGGCTGGATCGGCATCCGCGCGATGACCTGGTTCCTGTTCGGCCGCTACGGCACGCCTGCCCTGCTGGCGGTGCTGGCCCGCGATACGCTCGCGGTTCAGAGCATGGTCACGGAGCGCCCGATGGCTCCAACTTCCGATTGGTGGCGTGGTCCGATCGACACGCTCAAGAGCCAGAACGAGTGGTTCCGGGCCCAGTCCCGCGAGCTGCTCGAGCTGCTGTCGCTGCCGGTGCTGCAGCTGCTGGCCCAAGCTGTGAATTGCGCGACCACCGTCATCGCCGCGCGCCCGGCGTTCAGGTTGCCGTTCACCAGCCTCAATCACGTGATGGCCAAAGACACGCTCATCCAGGTCTTGCGCGGTGGCGTCGGCTTTACGTCGCCGGCGATGACAGAGACCGCAGAGCGATAACCGAGATGCAGGTGGGTGCTATGTACGATCACTACGAATCGAACACCGGAAGACGTCACCGCATCACAGCAGCAGTCGCCGGCTCACTGTGCCTGCTTCTTGCCGCCGCCTGTGTGCCGCAGGAGACCGAGCGAGAGGCGCGGATGACCCTTTTCATCGGGATCGACGTGAGCGGGTCGTTCCAGAACACGGGTCACTACAACGACGCGCTCCGTTTCGCCGCGCACTACATCTACGGCCATCTGAATGGGATGGGTGACCTGGACGAACCGGCGGTGCTGTTCGTGGGGTCCATCGGCGGCGAGCAGCCGGGCGAGTCGAAGTCCTTTCATCCGATCCATGATTTCCGCGGCAAGTCGGTGGATGACATCTACAACGACTTGCGGACCTGGTTCCGGCCAGACGATGCGTTCACCGACTTCAATCCCTTCTTCGAGAGGGTGGCAACCTTCGTGAAGCGACAGAATCTCATCCTGAAGCCTATCACGATCGTCGTGATCTCCGATGGCGTGCCCGACGTCTCGGTGCGCCCCGCCGAGGCTCAGGATGACCGGTATCAGAAGATCGACCTGGAGCCGCTGGAGTTCCTCTCGCGCAACGTCACCGTCAGACTGCTCTACGCCAGCCCGCAGGTTGCCGTCCGTTGGGAGCAGGATATCCCGCGCCGACGCGTGCGCATGTGGACAGTGGACGCCGAAGTGATGAGAGGCTGGGCAGCCCAGATCACGAGCGGGGCACAGCTCGTAGAGCAGGAGCGCCTCTGGACCTGGATCGAAGAGAACGTGGACTTCCGGGTGCGCCGGCGGCTGCTGTAGCGGACGGCGGCGAGCTCAGCGCGCCCTCAGCTCTTCACCTCAGTTCCACTCGCGGCCCGAGTCGCGCCCGCGGCCCGGGCCGCCGCCGTTTCCGGCCGCCGCAGTTGGAACGTGATGATGAAAGCCAGCCCCACTCCTATTGTGGCCGCGAGAAACGGTGCGGACGGGCCGTAAGCATCGAACAGGGCGGCTCCCAATAGCGGTCCTATCACGCGAGCAACCCCACCGAAGAACTGGTTCACCCCCAGCGTGCTGCCCTGTACCTCAGGCCCCGCCGACCGCGAGATCAACGCAGCCAGCGGCGGGAAAAGCGTCCCCGTCCCCGCTGCGATGCACACGATGGCGACGGCGAGCATCGGGTACGTGTAAGCAAAGGCAGCCACCGCCAACCCCACGCTCAGCAGTACCGCGCCAAGCCTCGAGACAAACGGCTCGCTGAAACGATGAACCAGAGGACCGACGGCGATGCCACGCACCAGTACCGACACGGCCCCCACCGCGACGAAGACATAGCCCACCGTGGTCTCGTCAATGCCGAAGCGGCTCTCGAGGAAGAGCGGGAAGATCGTCGTCATCGCTGTGAAGGCTCCCATGCCCAGGAAGTAGACCGCGATCATCTGGAACAGCGGCGCACGTAGCGCCGTGCGCAGCACCTCACGCAGCGGCGGGACTGTGAAGCTCGATCGCCGCCCCCGCTCTCCTATCTCCGATGTCTCCGGCAAGAAACGAAGCGCGAAGGCCAGGTTGACCAGGCAGAGCGCAGCCGCGACGAACCCGGGCGCGGAGGGGCCTCCCCACCTGAATGCCCACGAGCCGATGGCGGGGCCGATCATGAACGCCGCCCCCGTGGCCGCCGACAGCCATCCCAAGACCTGCGCTCTACGCTCCGGCATCGTAGTGTCGGCAACGTAAGCCTGCGCTACCGCGATCGTTCCACCCGAAGCGCCCTGGACGATCCGCGACACGAACAGGACCGTGATGGTGGTGGCCAGTCCGAAGAGCACGTAGGAGACGGCCGAAAACGCCAGGCCCGCCAGGATCAGCGGGCGTCGGCCGTAGTGGTCCGAGATCTTGCCCCAGAACGGCGTCGCGATGAGTTGGGCCACCGAGAACGATGCGACGAGCGGGCCGACCATCCAGTCAGCCGCGCCGAACTCCGTGGCATAGAACGGAAGCAAAGGAAGGACGATGCTGAAGCCGATCATATCCACCATCATGGTGCCGAAGAGCACCAGCACCGCTCCCAGATGGATCTCCGGCCTGTCCTTCACGACGTGGGTCTGCAGTTTGCCCCTCTCAAAGCTCGCCGTACTGAAAACCCGGGGGCATTGCACCCCCGGGTCGAAGCACCGTCATGTTATAGCGCTTGCCGGCCGGGACGGAAAGGTCCGCCGGCGAAGAAGCCTAAGAGAAGTGAGCGAGTTCGGATTCCGCCGTCCGCTCGCGCCGCCTGGACACGGCGATCTCCCGTAACGGTGCCTCGTAGAAGAACTCCCTCGCACCGAAGGCAGGTTCCAGATCGTCCAGCCACGTGGCCTGCGGATCGAAGCGGGCGAAGAACGGTTTCCTCACCCACTCGGGATCGCGCCCGCGCAGGAACTTCAGCACGAAAACCTTCTCGCCGTTCACGGTCGCCACGCCGTCAATGAGCACCTTCCCCGGCGTCGTCGACATGGACGGTCCCCGCACCGTGCGGGCCAATCCGGAGACCTGGCGGTAGGCTGCGTTGAAGATCTCCTGCGCCCGGGCCAGCGGGACCTCGAAGTACCTGCGAGCACCCGTGTCCCGCTCGACGAACATGTAGTAAGGGATCACTCCCAGCCTCACCTGCCGCCTCCACAGTTCCGCCCAGGCGTCGGCGGAATCGTTAACGTGGCGCACAAGCGGGGCCTGGCTGCGGATGGTCGCCCCCGTACTCCGGATCCTTCGGACCGCCTCCTCCGCCACCGGCGTCTCCAGCTCCCGCGGGTGGCTGTAGTGGGCCATGAACGCGACGTGACGACCCGCGCGCTGAATATCCTCGAACAACGTCAGCAGCTCCTCCGCATCCGAGTCCGTCACGAACCTGTACGGCCAGTAGGCGGTCGCCTTGCTGCCGATACGAATGCTCCGGACATGATCGAGAGACGGATCCAGCAGCGGCTCGATGTAGCGGCGCAGGACCCGCGCCTTCATGACCATCGGGTCACCGCCGGTCAACAGTACGCTCCTCACCTCCCGATGGGCCTCCAGATACCGCACCCACGAATCCGCCTCACGGCTGGCAAACTTGTATTCGTCGACCCCTACAAACTGCGCCCAGCGGAAGCAGTAGGTGCAATACGCATGGCAGGTTTGGCCGGCCGCCGGAAACAGCAACATCGTGTCACGATACTTGTGCTGCACACCCGGCACCGGTTCGTCATGGAACATCGGAACGTTGAGCTCCATCTGGCCCGCCGGGTTGGGGTTCAGCGTTAACTGAATCGCCCGACCGGCTGCCTCGATCTCCTTCTCGGACGCCCCACGCCGCATTAGCCGGAACATACGCAAGAAATCGCGCCGCCTCAGCATTCCCGGTTGTGGGAACGTGAGCTGGTAGATGGGGTCGTCCGGAATGTTCGACCAATCGATGAGATCTTCGACGACGTAGTTGTTGACCCGGAACGGTAACACGGCCGATACCGCCTTCATGGCCGCCCGGTCCGTCTCCCTCAACAGCCGCAACTGCGGGATACGGTCTATGTCCTTGCGAGTGTAAACGCGATAGGTACGGGCTTTGATCTCTGCGCTAGCCGTCCTCCCCCTGGCAACGTGTTCGTTTGGCATTCTGGTCTCTCCCTCACTGAGCGCCTACGTCCTGTGTATGCCATCTTACATAGGAAACGGTTGCGCTGGTGACAGGGGTGACTCTGCCCCTGGGGCGACGCATCAATCCGCCGCCCTCCGACACTGCCTCCCTTGTTCTTCTGTGGATCCTTATAAAGATACCCGCTGGGCCACGTCTCGGCAAATGCTCTAGAGCCCATCCCCGGCATGAGTTGGCCCGGCAAGTTGCCGGAATGCGGCGCGGTCACTAGAATATCCCTGCATGTGACATTCTGTCCCGCCGCGAGCGAGGACTGGCGGGTGGCGACCGCCTCTATGTTATTATTCGTGCGCGCCTTAGCTTGGTTCGAGCGCCGGGCCCAGAAGATGCTCAACGAGGTGAAGTCGAGTCGGTTTACACCTTTCCTGAGAGGCCCCATCGACCAGGGATCGAGCGAGGAAATGAGCACAGAGACGATGGAAAAAGCCAAGGCAACTGGAAGTGCCGCTGAGGACCTGAACCCCTACCACATCGCGCAGCAACAGTTCGACCACGCGGCCAGATACATTCCGGATCTCAAGACCGGGCTGGTGGAGTTCCTCAAGGCGCCGGACCGGATGATCACCGTCGAGTTTCCCATCGAGACGGCGGATGGGGTGGTGAAGAACTTCGTCGGGTACCGGTGCGTGCACAGCCGGGTGCGGGGCCCGGGCAAAGGCGGGATCCGCTACCATCCCGACGTCACGGCCGACGAGGTGCGGGCCCTGGCTTCCTGGATGACCTGGAAGTGCGCGGTGGTGGACGTCCCGTTCGGCGGCGCCAAGGGCGGCGTGGTTTGCGACCCCAAGAAGCGCACCAAAGATGACCTGCGGAGGATAACCCGTCGCTTCATCGCCGAGCTGGGCGACACCATTGGACCCTACACCGACATACCGGCTCCGGACGTCAACACCAACGCCGAGACGATGGCCTGGATCTACGACACCTATGACATGATGCATAAGGGCAAGAACAACCTGGGCGTCGTAACCGGCAAGCCCGTGAACCTCGGCGGCTCGCTCGGTCGCAACGAGGCCACATCCCGCGGCTGCCTCTTCTGCACGCAGCGTGCCCTTGCCCGCGGTGTCGTCCCAGGGCTCGACTCCGTGAACGGCGCCACCGTGGTGATCCAGGGTTACGGCAACGCGGGCGCCATCGCGGCGCAGCTTTACGCCGAGCAGGGTTCGAAGATCATCGCGGTCAGCGACTCGCGCGGCGGCATCTTCAACCCGGACGGCCTGGACCCAACGGCGGTGCTCGAGCACAAGAAGAAGACCGGTTCCGTGAGAGGCTATCCGGGCGCCAAAGAGGTCAGCAACGAGGAGCTGCTGACGATCCCGTGCGATATCCTCATCCCGGCGGCGCTGGAGAACGTGATCCGCGCTGATAACGCGGCGGAGATCCAGGCCAAGGTGATCGTCGAAGCGGCCAACGGGCCGACGACGCCGGCCGCTGACAAGATCCTCTTCGAGCGTGGCATCCCGGTGCTTCCGGACATCCTGGCCAACGCGGGCGGGGTGACGATAAGCTACTTCGAGTGGGTGCAGAACAACGAGAACGAGCAGTGGGAAGAGGATGAAGTCAACGGGAGGATGAAGGCCAAGATGGTGAAGTCCACCCACGCGGTGATCGACAAGCAGAAGGAGATCAACGAGTCGCTGGCCACGCTCGAGAGTGCCCGCAAGAAGCGGGGGCTGGACGGCAGGCCGCTCGAGCCGGTGGATTTGCGCACAGCCGCTTACGTGCTGGCAGTCAGCCGCGTGGCCGACATAACGCTGGAACGCGGTATCTGGCCGTAGTTTGTTGCGGCCGCAATCAGGGACGGGGGCGGCCGGTGGTGTCGGGCCACCGGTCGCTGCCTGGTTGGGAGAATGGCGAGCACAAAGACCAAGTCACGACCGAAACCCTTCCTGTTCCCCGAGTTCTGTAAGGCTTGCGGACGCTGTATCACCGCTTGCCCCAAGGACTGCATCCACGTGGGGACCGAGATCAATGCGGCCACAGGGTTCACACCGGTGGTCATCGACCTCGAGGTCTGCAACGGGTGCGGCCTCTGCCTGGACGCTTGCCCGGAGCCCTACGGGCTGATGCCGACGCCGTCTGAAGTCGATTTCGAGCTGGTCGATCCAGCCAGTTTCCTCGGGCCACGGCGTACGACCGCTCCGGAGCCCGTCGCGATCCCTGACAAGAAGGTGCCGTTGCCGCAGCTCGAGCCGATGATCCTCAAGGGGAATCACGCCTCGGCCGTGGGCGCCGTGCTGGCGGGCTGCCGGCACTTCTTCGGCTATCCCATCACCCCGTCTACCGAGGGCGCCGAGCTCCTTGCCCGGCTGCTGCCGGAGTTGGACGGCGTCTTCGTCCAGGCCGTCAGCGAGGTGGCGACGGTGAACATGATGTACGGCTGCGGCGGCGCCGGTATGCGCTGCATGACGTTCACTTCTTCGCCCGGCTTCAGCCTGATGCTGGAAGGAATCTCCTACATGATAGGGGCGGAGATCCCCGGGGTCTTCTTCGACGTCATGCGCGGTGGGCCGGGCCTCGGTAACATCGCGCCGGAGCAAGGCGACATCAAGCTGGTTTGCCGCGGCCTGGGACACGGAAATACCCACGCCGTGGTGCTCGCGCCGTCCACGCCGCAGGAGATGCTCGATTTGACCATGCTGGCCTTCGACCTGGCCTTCAAGTATCGCAACCCGGTCATCTTGGCCAGCGATGGCTACCTGGGTCAGATGACGGGGCGCGTCCAGCTGCCCGACCACATGATCCAGCCGGGCCTTCCGGAGTGGGCGGTCTACGGCGACGAGGCGCACCGACGCAACTTGATGACCTCCATTCTCTTGATCGAGCCCGACCTCGAGGCCCACAACATTCACCTGAACGAGAAGTACGGGCGTATGACCCGTGAGGAGCAGCGGGCCGAGCTCTTCAACTGCGATGACGCCGATTGGGTGATCGTGGCCTGCAACACGCCTGCCCGCATGGCCCAGGCTGCGGTGCAACAGCTGCGCGACGTGGGGATCCGGGTCGGCCTCTTCAGACCCATCACCCTCTGGCCCTTCCCCATCGATGCCCTGATGCCGCTGATGCAGCGCGTCGAAGGGCTGATCATCGTCGAGGCGGGGAGCGGCCAGCTCGAGGACGAGCTGCGCCTAGCGGTGAGCTATGCGGACGGGCGCGCGCTGCCGCCCGTTCACCACCTGCAACACTTCGGCGGTGTTCTGCCTCAGCAGCAGGAAATCGTGGACATGGTCACCTCACTGGCGGGGGAGTAGCATGAGCAGCGTATTCTACGAGCGCTTCGAGCGACACGCCCATGGTGAGGGGCTGAAAGGCCAGTCCACGCATTACTGCCCGGGCTGCGGCCACGGGCTGATCCACAAGTACATAGCCGAGGCGATCGACGAACTGGGCGTACAGGACCGGACCATCGCCGTTTCGCCGGTGGGCTGCGCCGTCTTCATGTACTACTACCTGGACGTAGGCAACACGCAGGCGGCACACGGACGAGCGCCGGCCGTGGCCATCGGCCACAAAGTGGCCAACCCCGACTCGATCGTGCTCAGCTACCAGGGCGATGGCGACCTCGCCTCCATCGGCCTGGCGGAGATCATGCATGCCACCCAACTGGGCCTGCCCATGACGTTCATCTTCGTCAACAACGCCATCTACGGGATGACGGGTGGCCAGATGGCGCCCACCACCCTGATGGGGCAGAAGACGACCACGACGCCAAAGGGGCGAACACGAATCACCGGCGAGCCGCTGAGGATGGCCGAAACGGTGGGCCAACTGGATGGTCCCATCTACGTCGAGCGCTGCGCCCTCTTCGACAACAAGCAGCGCATCCGGACCCGGAAAGCGATCAAGAAGGCGCTGCGCCTGCAGGTGGAGAACAAGGGCCTGGCGTTCGTAGAGGTGCTCTCCGAGTGCCCGATTCATCTGAAGATGACGCCAACCGAAGCGGAGCAGTGGGTGAAGGAGTGCATGGTTCCGGTCTTCCCACTGGGTGTCAAGAAGGACGAGGACCCGGAGCCGTGGTTCGAGATCGGCCCGCCGAGCTTCGAGGTGGACGATGTGGTCAGCGTCATCGGCGGGACGACCGAGCCGCCGGAGCAATTCGGGGACAGCGTGTTCCCCTCGCACATCGACGAGAAGGACATCGCGATAAAATTCGCCGGGGCCGGTGGCGACGGTGCGCAGACGATAGCTATGCTCACCGTCCGGACTGCGATCAACGAAGGGTTCGACTCCACGCACATCCCGAGCTATGGACCCGAGTCGCGCGGCGGAACGTCCTACGCCGATGTGCACGTCGCCACCCAGGAAGTGATGTCCCCGGCCTCTCCCAAGCCGCACATCCTGGTGGCCTTCAACCCGCCCAGCCTGGAGAAGTTCGGCCCGGAAGTCCGCCCCGGGGGGATCGTCATCTACGACAGCGCGGCGATTCCCAGCCCGCCTGAGCTGGACCCCAGCATCAAGATGGTTGGGGTACCCTGCGCCCGGATCGCGGCCGATCTCGGTAAGGTGATGGTGAAGAACGTCGTCGCGCTCGGTGCGATGCAGGCGGCAACAGAATTGTTTCCGAAAGAGAGCTTCCTGGCCACCATGCGACAGGCACTGAAGGATCAATGCGCCCTGCTCGCCGTCAACGAGGAAGCGTTCGCCTGGGGTGGCAAGGCGTATGTCGAAGGCCGGTCCTGAAATTCAGCGCCGCACTTCGACATTATCTTATTGTTCTACTGCTCCATCGTTCTATTGCTCCGTAGTTCAACCGTTCCCTTCGAAATGTCAGCACGGTAACGGAGGCTGAAGCCATGTTCATCGGCGTACCCAAAGAAACCCACCGCCTGGAGCACAGGGTAGGGCTATCACCCTACGCGGTCGCCAGGCTCACCCGTTACGGGCATACCGTGGTGGTGGAGAAAGGCGCGGGCCTCACCGCCAGGTTCTCCGACAGCGACTATGAGAATGCCGGCGCGCAGATCGTCTTCAACAATGAGGAGGCTTACAAGCGCGCCGACATCGTCTGCCGCGTCGGCCTTCTCTCAGCCGACGAGCTCGACCTGCTCAAGCCGGGCCTGATCATCTGCGCCTTCCATCACCTCGCCGTCACGCCCCGCGATCAGGTTGAGCGGCTGATGGAGCTGGAGACGACACTGATCGGCTACGAGATCATCCAGGACCAGCACGGCGCTCATCCCATCCTCGCCACCATGAGCGAGATGGCCGGGCAGATGGCGGTGCACGTCGCGGCTCAGTACCTGCAGAACGAGGCGGGCGGCCGCGGGATACTGCTCGGCAACGTGCCGGGCGTCGCTCCACCCACGGTCGTCATTCTGGGGGCGGGCTCCGTGGGCCGTTCCGCGGCGCGCCAGGCCCGAGCCAGCGGCGCTCATGTCATCGTGATCGACGAGGATCTGACCAAGCTCAGAGCGCTGGCCAGAGAGTTTGCCGGTCAGTTGGTCACGGCGGTAGCGGGCATGGCGCAGCTGGAGCGGTTCACCTCGATCGCCGACGTGGTGATCGGAGCCGTCCTCCTCCCCGGCGCCCACTCACCGATCCTCGTCACAGAAGACATGGTGAAAGGGATGAAACCGGGGAGCGTCATACTCGACCTCTCCATTGACCAGGGCGGCTGCGTTGAGACGAGCCGGCCCACCACGATCGCGGATCCCACGTTCGTCGTCCACGATGTCGTTCACTACTGCGTGCCGAACATGACCGCCAACATCGCCCGAACCGCTTCACGCGCCCTCTCCAACGCCGTACTGCCGACCCTCAAGAACATTCTCCGTAACGGCCTCGGCGCCGCGCTCCGCGATGACCCCGGCCTGGCGGCGGGAGTTTATCTCTATGCGGGCCGGATGGTGAACGACAAAGTGGGAGCGACGCTGAACATTCCCGCGGTGCCGTTGGCGCGATTGATCGAGGGGTGACGGGAAATGAACTGGCTTGACGACTATAGATCCAAGTTGCAGAGCCCGGCCGAAGCCGTTAAGAAGGTCAAGAGCGGCGACCGCGTCTACTACGCCGGGAATGCGGCGATCCCGCAAACGCTGGTGCGGGCGCTCGCCGAGCGCAAAGGCGAGCTCGAGGACGTCCAGCTCAACCACGTGCTGCTGGTTGGGGTAGACCCACTCGCGGCTCCAGGCATGGAGGTGAGCTTCCGGCACAACTCGCTGTTCGTCGGCCCGGCCGACCGCCAGGCCGTCAACGAAGGGCGCGGCGATTACGTGCCGATCTTCCTGGGCCAGATCCCGCGCCTGTTCCGCGAGCGTATCATCCCTCTCGATGTGGCCATGGTGCAGTGCTCGCCGCCCGACGAGCACGGATTCATGAGCCTGGGGGTTGAGACCCTCGCGTCGATCGCCGCCTGCCAGACGGCCAGGACGGTGATCGCACAGGTGAACGAGAAGATGCCCCGGGTGCTCGGCGACTCGTTCATGCACGTGAACCGAGTCGACGCTATCGTCGAGTCCACCGAACCGCTGCCCGAGCTCGAGGCGAAGCCAGCTACCGAGGTGGAGAAGGCCATCGCCGCGCACGTCATTCCACTCATCGAGCCCGGCTCGACGGTTCAGATGGGGATCGGCGGAATCCCCGACTCGGTCTGGGAATCGATGGAGGGAGACCTGGATCTCGGGGTCCACACCGAGATGATCTCGAACGGCGGCATGCGCGCGATCCAGCGCGGCGTGGTAACGGGGACCAGAAAGAACCTGCACCAAGGAAAGGTGATACTCACCTTCGCCCTCGGGAGCGAGGAACTCTACGATTTCCTCGATAATAATCCGCTGATCGAGGCTCACACCGTGGACTACGTCAACGACCCCTTCATCATCAGCCAGAACGAGAACATGGTGGCCGTCAACTCGGCCATCGAGGTGGACCTCACGGGCCAGGTCTGCTCCGACTCCATCGGCCCTTACATCTATTCCGGCTTCGGTGGCCAGGTGGATTTCATCCGCGGCGCCGCCAGGTCGAAGGGCGGGCGCCCGATCATCGCGCTTCCCTCAACCGCCAGGAAGGGCACCATGTCGCGGATCGTTCCCTTCCTGAAGGAAGGCGCCGGGGTGGTCACGAGCCGGGCCGACGTGCACTATGTGGTCACCGAGTACGGCGCCGTGAACCTGTTCGGAAAGAACCTGCGGGAACGGGCGAAGGCGCTGATCCAGATCGCCGCCCCCGATTTCCAGGAAGAACTCGAGCACGCGGCGAAGGACAGGAAACTGCTGACCTAAAGAGGCTGCTTTGAGAAAGATCCTCATCACCGGTGCGCTCGGTCAGATCGGCTCCGAGCTGGTAATCGCACTCAGGAAGCGCTACGGCGCCGATCAGGTCGTCGCCTCAGACATCCGAATGCCCGCCAGACCCACCGATCACAACGGGCCGTTCGAATATGTGGACATCACCGTTCGTCGCATGATCGACGAGGTCGTGCACAAGCACGACGTCGGCACCATCTATCATCTGGCCTCGCTACTGTCGGCCACCGCCGAGGAGAAGCCACACGTCGCCTGGGACGTGAACATGGGCGGCCTCTACAGGGTCCTGGAAGTGGCCCGCGAGAACCGCTGCGCGGTTTTCTTCCCCAGCTCCATCGGCGCTTTCGGGCCCACCACACCCAAAGACCACACGCCCCAGGACACCATCCAGCGGCCTAACACCATGTATGGGGTGACCAAGGTGGCCGGCGAGCTCCTCTGTGACTATTACCACCGGCGCTTCGGCGTGGACACTCGCGGCCTCCGCTACCCCGGGCTCATCTCTTATGTCGCGCCGGCGGGCGGCGGTACCACCGACTACGCCGTCGAGATCTTCTACCAGGCGATCCGCAACAAGCGCTACACCTGCTTCCTGGCTCCCGATACATGCCTGGACATGATGTACATGCCGGATGCCGTCAAGGCGGCCATCGACCTGATGAACGCCGACCCCGACCGCCTGGAGCATCGCAACGCCTTCAACATCACCGCGGCGAACTTCAGTCCAGAGCAGTTGGCTGCGGAGATCCGGGCGCACATCCCGGAGTTCCGCATCGAATACGACGTCGATCCCGTTCGCCAGGCGATCGCGGATTCGTGGCCGCACTCGCTCGATGACAGCGCGGCACGGAAGGAATGGGGTTGGGCGCCCGAGTACGATCTGGAGGAGATGACGCGCGACATGTTGGACAACCTCGCGAAGAAGCTGAAATCGAGCTAGAGCAAGCGGTGAACGTTGTGGAGGGTGCATGATGCGGTCGCGACCGAGCTTCCTAACTGCCTACTGCTTACTGCTTACTGCCCTCTTCGGGCTCCCGGGCGCGACCGCCGCAGCGGCGCCCGCAGCCTTACAGGAAGACGACGAACTGAATGTCCTGCTGGTCGTCGCTCACCCGGACGACGAGGCGATGTTTGCGGCCAGCGTCTACAAGATCACGCACACCCTGGGAGGCAACGTCGACCTCGCGCTGGTGACCGACGGGAGCGGCGGCTTCCGCTACGCGCAGCTCGCCGAACCCATCTACGGCTTGAAGCTCACCGACGAGAAGATCGCCCGGGAGCACCTTCCGGCCATCCGGGCGCAGGAGCTCAGGTCAGGCGGCAAGATCGTGGGCGTGCGAGGCTACTTCTTCCTCGACCAGTACGACAACGCCTATACGGAGAACGTAGACACGATCATCGACCATGTGTGGGACGCCGATGACGTCCGTATGCGTCTCCGTAAGATCATGATGCGGGTCGACTACGACTACGTCTTCGTCCACCTCCCCATCCCCAATTTCCACGCGCACCACAAGGCCGCGACGATCCTGGCTCTGGAGGCGGTAGAGCAGCTTCCTGCTTCACACAGGCCAGTTGTGCTGGGAAGCTTCGTGGGGAGCAGCGAGGACAACGCTCTCTTCGGCTTCAGCGAGTTCACCGAGCATCCCGGCTATCCCGTCACACGGGTGCGAGCCGGCATCCCGCCCTTCGTCTTCGACCGCAGCGAGCCGCTCAGTGAAGACGGCCGGCTCGACTACCAGATCATCGTCAACTGGCTCATCGCCGAGCACAAGTCCCAGGGCACCATGCAGCTCCTCATGAACCGCGGCGACATCGAGCGCTTCTGGTTCTTCGAGATGAACGACCCGGCCGCCCTCGCCAGAACCAAGGAGTTCTTCGAGTTGCTAGCCGTCCCCGCAATCACCACGAACACGGGAAACTGAACGACCGCTTGCCGTGAGGGAGGCGACGGGGCCCGGAGAGCACTAGCGGCGGCCGTAGCCAGCGCGCATATTGACGGTCTTGTGACGGACCTCGTGCAACGCCTCAAACGCGGTCTAGCCAACCGCTACAGCCTCGAACGCGAACTCGGCCAGGGTGGCATGGCGATCGTGTTCCTCGCACACGATCTACGCCATGACCGAAAGATCGCCCTCAAGGTCTTACGGCCAGAGCTGGCTTCTGACATCGGGCCTGACCGTTTTCTGCGTGAGATAAAGCTGGCCGCAGGGCTTACCCATCCACACATCCTCCCCCTCTACGACTCCGGCCAAACCGAAGGACTGCTCTTCTATGTGATGCCGAACATGGAGGGGAAATCGCTGCGCGAGCGCCTCGATGCCGAACGCCAACTCCCGCTCGACGAGGCTCTCCAGATCGCGCGGGAAGTGGCCTCGGCGCTCGACTACGCCCATCGCCATAACGTGGTCCACCGGGATATCAAGCCCGAGAATATCCTGCTGCACGATGGCTCGGCGATGGTGGCCGATTTCGGGATCGGCAAGGCGCTCAGCGATGCAGAAGCCGAGATCACGCAAACCGGTATGATGATGGGGACCCCAACCTACGTGAGTCCCGAGCAGGCCGCCGGAGACCGGGACGTGGATGGCCGGAGCGACCTTTACAGCCTGGGCTGCGTGCTGTACGAGATGCTGGCCGGCGAGCCTCCGTTCACGGGGCCGACGGCCCAAGCTGTCATCACCAAACGATTCGTCTCCCCGATTCCTCAGGTGCGGGCCGTCCGGGACGTGCCCGAGGCTGTCGATGAGGCTACCACCCGCGCCCTCGCCCGCACTCCTGCAGACCGGTTCGCTTCGGCGGCGGACTTCGCCGAGGTGCTGCGGGCAATTCAAGCCGGGGGCGCGAGTCCGCCCGGCGGGGTAGCGCCAGCTGAGAAGAGTGCGCCTGCCAAGCAATCGATCGCGGTCTTGCCCCTGGCCAACATGAGCGCCGATCCCGAGAACGAGTACTTCAGCGACGGGATGACGGAGGAGATCATCAACGCGCTCGCCAAGCTACCCGGCGTGCAGGTAGCGTCGCGCACATCGTGCTTCGCCTTCAAGGGGAAGGAAGTCGATGTGCGTGACGTCGGGAAGAAACTCGGAGTGGCCTCGGTGCTGGAAGGCAGCGTGCGCAAGGTCGGAAACCGAATTCGCCTCACAGCCCAGCTCATCAACGTGGCGAACGGCTACCATCTCTGGTCCGAGACTTACGATCGCCAGCTCGAGGACGTGTTCGCGATCCAGGATGAGATCTCGCGGGCGATCGTGGACGCCCTGAAGGTACGGCTCGTCGGCGATGTCGGACAGCTCGTCGTGCCGACGACGGAGGACATACACGCCTACACCCTCTACCTCAAAGGGCGGTTCTTCTTCAACAAGTTCTCGGAGCCGGACCTGAGGAAAGGACTCAAGTACTTCCAGCAGGCGCTGTCGAAAGATCCGGGCTACGCGCAGGCATATTCCGGGATTGCGGATGTCTGGGCCGAGCTGGCGGATGACTGGGTCGTGCCCGACGACGCTTATCCGCGGGCCAAGGCGGCAGCGACGAAGGCGCTCGAGCTGGAGTCCTCCCTCGCCGAAGCACTAACCTCCATCGGAAAGGTGCTCTGCTGGTACGAATGGGACTTCGCTGGCGCCGAGCGCGAGCTTCGCCGGGCGGTCGCGATGAATCCTAACTACGCGGAGGCGCATTTCGTCTTCGGAAGCACGCTTCCCGCGGTCGGGCGGCTGGACGAGGCGATCGAAGAGATGCGGCACGCACTTGTCCTGGATCCCTTGGCCCCGCACCACAGTCGCTGGCTTGGCCGGTTTCTCCTCTACTCCAAGGATTACGCTGGCGCGATCCAACAGAGCCATAACACCCTCGAGATCGAAGCGAACTATTTCCAGTCATACCTGGACATCGGTTCGGCGTTTCTGGCGCAAGGGCAGCCCGAAGAAGCTCTGAAGTGGTATCGCCAGGGCCAGTCGCAAGGTTCGAGCGTGCGCTCTTATGACGCTTTGATCGTCCGCGCGCTCGCCGCGATGGGCGACCTGGAAGAGGCGCACCCGATCTTGGAACGCCTGGAAGAGGAAGCGGAGCGGACATATGTGCGGGCGGAGATCCTAGCGATGGGCTACGGAGCCCTGGGCAAGTACGACCGAGCCTTCGCCTGCTTGGAAGAAGCCCTCAAGGCACGCTCCGCCGGACTCATCTACCTTCACCTCGACCCCGGTTACGAGCCGCTTCGCTCGGACCCCCGTTTCGGTGCTCTCGTCAGAAAAGTGGGAGTGAGGTAGCACGCTCCCTCGGCACCCGAGCCGCTAGTCCCCGAACTTGATCCCCTGCGCCAGCGGCAGCTCGCCACTCCAGTTGACCGTGTTCGTCTGCCGACGCATGTAAGCCCTCCATGAGTCGGACCCCGACTCGCGGCCGCCACCCGTCTCCTTCTCGCCGCCGAACGCGCCGCCGATCTCGGCACCGCTGGTGCCGAGGTTCACGTTCGCGATCCCGCAGTCGCTGCCCCGGCTGGATAGGAAGAGCTCCGCCTCTCGCACGCTGTCGGTGAAGATCGCCGACGTCAAACCCTGCGGCACGCCGTTGTGCAGGGCGATCGCCTCTTCGACCTCGTCCACCGCCTGCCGCGGCGATGATGACTTGTTACCGTACCCTATGATATAGAGGATCGGCGCGAACGTCTCTTCCTGAACGATCTCGTACTCGTTCTTCGCCGCGGCGATGCACGGCTTCACGTAGTGGCCGCCCGGATAATCCGGCCCCTCCAGCGGCTCGCCGCCGCAAAGGATCTCCCCGCCTTCCTCCTGCACCCGCTTGATGGCGCCTTGCAGGTCGGCCACCGCATCGCGGGTCACCAGCGGACCCATCAAGACACCGCGATCGCGCGGGTCGCCGATCGGGATCCCTTCGTACGCCTTCACCAGCCGGCTCACCAGCTCCTCCCTGATCGACTGGTGCACGATGATCCGGCGCGTCGAGGTGCAGCGCTGGCCCGCCGTGCCCACCGCGCCGAAGAGGATCGTCCGCAGCGCCAGGTCGAGGTTGCCGCTCGGCGTCACGATGACCGCGTTGTTGCCGCCCAGCTCCAGGATGGTGCGGCCGAGCCGCACCCCCACCACCTCCGCCACGCGGTAGCCCATCTGGCAACTGCCCGTCGCCGACACGAGGGGGATCCGCCGGTCGTGCAGCAGCCGATCGCCCACCGTGGACCCCTTCCCCACCACCAGCGAGAAGATCGCCGGGTCCACGTCGTTCTCCCGCGCCACCTGCTCAGCTATCCTGATGCAGGCAATCGCGGTGAGCGGCGTCTGGCTGGACGGCTTCCAGAGCACGCTGTCGCCGCAGACCACCGCGAGCGCGGTGTTCCAGCTCCAGACGGCGACCGGGAAATTGAACGCGGTGATGACCCCGACAACACCGAGGGGGTGCCACTGCTCGTACATGCGGTGGTCCGCACGCTCCGACTGCATCGTCAGCCCATAGAGCTGGCGCGAAAGTCCGGTGGCGAAATCGCAGATGTCGATCATCTCCTGCACCTCGCCCTCGCCTTCGGCGGCGATCTTGCCCATCTCCAGCGTGACGAGCTGACCCAGATCGCTCTTTACGTCCCGCAGCCGGTTGCCGAGCTGGCGAATGACATCGCCACGCCTCGGAGCGGGAATCGTTCGCCACTCCAAGAACGCCTGGTGCGCCCGCTCCACGATCCGGTCGTACTCGCCCTCCGTGACCTGCCGGACGGTGGCGATGCGCGAGCCATCGATGGGAGTGATGACCTCCAGCTCCGGCCCCGAACCCATCCACTCGCCGCAAAAGCCGCCGGGGTTCGTGTCCTCGATCCCAAGTTTCTTCAGATAGTCCGCTCCCTTAACCATGCAAAGCACCTGCCTGTTCAGCTGTTAGGACCATGCCTACTCCGCCGCGCTTCGCTGCAGGTAGGCTCGGAGATCACCCACGTCGTAGCGCCCGTTCCAATTGTTCTGCTCGTCGAGGAACTGCCGCTCCAGGTCCGTCAGCTGGTGTCCGTCATCGAGCAGCAACGGTGCCAGGAGCCGGGCCAAAGAGATCGCCGTCGTAGAGAAGACGAGTTGCGCAGTTCCGTCCGCCAGCGAGATCTGATAGATATTGACGCTCGACTCCCCACCCAGTCCCGCGTCCAGGTGCGTCGAAGGATTGGTGAGGATCGTCAGCGCGCCCGGGCCCAGCGCGCCGTACGCATCGCCGGCCTCGCCGCGGTTGCCGCCCTGGGGGTGCGTCTTGACGAGTGCGCTGTCGCCATCCGCCTCCAGCAAACCCACCCGGTACAGCGGCGGGCACTCAGAGCACGGACGAAAAGGAATCGTGTCGTTGATGCGGTAGATGAGGACGCCCGCCGCCGGGAGATCCAGATCGAACCCGCTGCGTTCCCGGTATTCGATCAGCAGCCGCTCCGACTCCCCCAGTGGAATTTCGAGAATCCTGCGGCTGGTCTGGACCGGCATGAGCGTCACCCACGTAAGCTCGTTATCGGGGACGAGCAAGATGTCGTCCAGCCAACCCAGCTGTTTCTTCTCCCACGCCCCCATGTGTGTGGGCCGCTTCAATACGCCCGTGCCCACCTCGCCGCAGCCCCAGGCCCCCGCCGCCATCAGCGACCAGCACCCCACCACCCAGCGCCGCTGTTCAGGCAGCAACCCGTCCACGGGGTGATAGAGGTCGGGCAGGCCGAGCAGGTGGCCGAGCTCGTGCGCGATGACGGCGATGGGACCGATCTCGGTCCCGGCACAATTGACGATACTCTGGATGAAGTACGGGTTGATCTTTATCGGCGTGCCGTCGGGTCGCTGGTCGTTCGCCTCGAAGGGCTGGCCGACCCAATTCTCAATCGAGGAGAAGTGAGGCCAGATGCCCGGCCCCCCGCACGACGCGGCGATCTCCAGGAAGTAGAACGCCACCGCATCAACGACCCCGTCGTCGTCACCACTGTTAGGGATGTTGTCGGGGCCATCGTTGTCGAAGAGTCCGAAATCGGTATTGGCGTCAGCGATCGTCAACGCCTCCACGAGAAACTCGCCCACCCGCGCGTCGCCCCCGAGGCCCCAGCTACCCGCCACTACTTCGGCGAGCGTGAGGCTGGTGCGTGCCCAGGGCACCACACCGCCGGCGATGTTGAGTCGCCCACCGGAGACCTCGGCGTAGTACTCCCGCAGCGTGCCCTCGGCACCCGGACCCTCGAACAGCACCGCGCTAAGATCGCTCACGCTGAACTGGGGGTCGGGCGAATCAACGAACAGCGCGGGGATGGCCACGAGAGGCAGGTCGCCCGTGACCGGCTGCCCGATGACGCCGTCCCGCGCTGCCCGGGCGATCCAGCCGCCTTGCGGGCGGAAGAAATCGGGACTGCGCTGCACACGCTCGTAGTAGCCGGCGGGAAGTTCCCGGCCTGCAACTTGTGCGGCGATCTCGACGTCCTGAGCGCCAACGTCGCCGGCGGCGAGCGCGGCGGCACCGAGGATCAGGGCAACCGAACGACGCGCCGTCGTCACGATCACGCTCCGATCACCGGTTCAAGGACAACGCGGTACCCTGTCAGGCTTTCGCGCAGCCGGTTGTCGCCATCGGCCACCTCGACGATCTCTAGCCTCGGCGGCTTGTTCACATCTTCCACGCTGATGGTGAAGCGAACGTCGCCAGGCTCATCGAGGAGGACGACGATGCGGCTGGCCCCGCCGGCCCGCCAGAGATGCGCCTGGCCGCCCTCGGCCGCGATATCCACGATCCCCTCGTCGCCGGTCTCGAGCACCGCGGCCCCCTCCCCGCCGTTCGGCGATACGAGGCTCACCACCAGGTTGCCCGGCACCGGCGTGGGCGTCGGCGGCGTCGGCTCGTCTCCGCAGGCGGCGACGCCGAGGCAGGCGGCGACGGCGAGCGGTAGCGCAACGCCGAACTTGATATGAAACATTTGGAAGATCCTATTGGAGATTCCCGTTGATTCTAAGGCCCGACTGCTTGCCCGGCCAGCGCGTCTCTCGACCATCCCCTCCAGCGTTTCGATATCGGCCGCATCCTGCAGCCGCCCGGTCCGCTTCGATACGACGAGGCGAATCCGTTTGTCAAGATCCGGGCGGCTTGATGAAACAAAGGGCAGCCGCGCGACTGCCCTTCGTTGCGAAATATCCGGTCAGCTAGCGACAGCTACGTCTACTCGCGGCTGCTCGTAGACAGAGTCTGCGGGAATGACAGGTCGGGGCGGATCCAACCGTGTTGTATCACTATGTTGCGGGCGAATTTCAGCGCCTTCTGGTTCAGCTTCATACCTTCTTCACCCGCCATCTCCTCAACCTTCTTCACGGTGGCGTGGTAATCGGCCTCGTCGGCCGCCGTCTCGACCACCAGGTACATCGGAAGGTCCGGTCCCATCACCGCCTGATAGATGCGCCATCCGTGGTCGATTCCTTTCGCCTTGTACAGCGCTGCGAACTCCTTCGCGACTCCCTCGAGCTCGCTCTCCTTCCCCGGGATGGCATACCAGTAATGGTACATGCGAAATGGTTTGTCGGCCGTCAGAGCGGTAGCCTCGACCATGTACGATAGGTCCGCACGCAACATGAGAACCGACGACTCGGCGTGATCGATGGCTTTCGCGGTTCGGGCCTCGATCTCGCTGAACTTGTCCCGCCCCGCCGCCTCCATCGCGGCTTGCCAGCTCTTCCAGGCTTCGTCTATACCGCCGAATCCCTCGACCGGAATGACGTAGGAGTAGCTGAACTCGGACCCGGAAATCGTGATGAACTCAATCGAGCTCGTCGCCTCCTGTGACGAGGCCAGCAGGTCGATCAAGTCCTTCGTCGCAGCCTCGTACTCCTGGAGCATCGCGGGCTTCACGTACTCCTGGTAGACCCAGAACATCTCCGGTGGGCCGTACTCCTCCGCCTCCTGCGCAGTGGCCGGGCCGGAAAGGCCGAGCACCGGGATGGCGACGAGCGCGAGTAGCAAGACTCTTCTCATGGGGCTCCTCCTTGTGGGGGTCGCACAGCGCGACAATGACACAGCGTGGACGTGAAGGGCAGCAAGACCCCGAAAGTGCGGGACAACACTTTCAATGGTCCAACGTCAAGTTCTTATGAGAATTCCCAAGCTAGGGCGTCGGGCAGCCAAAGGCAACAACCACGGCGTGGGCGGGCGCCCTCGACTACCCACACATCGCCCGGGCAGCACCGCCTGTCCAGCCGAAGCGCTACGGTGCAACGAGTGCCGGGGCGCTCTCTTGACCCTTGTCGGGGGGAAATTTCTCCAAGATGCCTTGAACGGCTTCGCTCATGAACTTCTGAACCCTTTCGGGCTTCGGGTCCATCGCCAGCACGCCGCTGGCCCAGCCCCGCCAGATGAGCTCGTCTGTCCTGGCATCGACGATGTCCAGTACCAGGGTGGCTCTCAGGTTCTGGCGAGCGTAGACCGGCCCGGCGAAAGACCCGAACCCGTCATAATACGAGCCATGCCCAGAGTGACCGTACGCGGAATAAGGGTATCCGTAGCCACGATGCCCGAAGT
The DNA here is from genome assembly GCA_036475815.1 of Gemmatimonadota bacterium. Lineage (GTDB taxonomy): Bacteria > Gemmatimonadota > Gemmatimonadetes > Palauibacterales > KS3-K002 > JBDHGH01. Next base: position 667 of record JAZGAL010000157.1, on the reverse strand, counting down.
GAGAGTGCCCAAAAGAACGGTGTCCGTAATAAGGGCTGTAGCCGTAGGACCGTCTGTAAGTTGTTTGCACGCTCGCGGATATCCAGTAGGAAACCCGAAAATCGGGCTCACCGGACAGCTCCGGTTGATACCCTCTGCTGGCTAGCACCTCGTCGACGGATTCCTGGATGCGCGCCTCCAGGAGCGGGCTGCTGAGCGCAGGGTCACCAAAACCCTCGGCATGATCCAGCCCAATCCAGCTGTACGTCCTTAACTGCGAGAACGATGCTTGCGGGTTGTAGTCTGTCCGAAATTGCTTTGAAGCACATCCAGCCAGAACGAGAACCAGGACCGAGCCGAACGCTGCGGTCAATCTATTTGATAACATTGCCGACTTCCTTATGCCGTGGCCTCCGTACAAAACAAATGTACAGGGGGCGATAAACATGTGTTTCCACTCTTTGAAACCAATCGCTCGGCTTACGGGTTCCGAAATACATGGGCGGTGACGGTCTGGCCCCAACGAGGTCGCGGCGCCGCCCCACTTGTGACGCCCGTCGGTCCAAGCTAGCTTTGCACGTCCTCGTTGCGCGGTCGACCTCGGAGAGATCCATGGCCCGCCTAATGCCCCAAGCCTGCTGGAACGCCATCCGCCGGACTCGTCCGGTCGGGGTTTTTGCCGTCTACC
>JAZGAL010000156.1:0-29882 GCA_036475815.1 Gemmatimonadota bacterium | reverse complement strand
TCGGTCGTCAAGCCCCCACGGGAGACCGACCTCCCCACCCCCACCCCCCTACACAAGCGGCTCGACGATGTCCTGTGGTGTGGAATACGCCGCTATTCGCCGCTCGATCCAGCCGAGCACGTCGGCCACCACCGTCGAGCGGGACGTCTCGTTCAGCACCTCGTGGTAGAGCCCGGGGTAGGTCTTCCACTGCACGCGGCCGGAGCCGTTCAACGACGCGGCGAAGCGCTGCATCAAATCGGCACGCACCAGCCGGTCATCGCTGGGAATCAGGAAGAGCATCGGCAGACGAATCCGTGTCGCCTTGCGAAAGGCCGTGTCGATTTCCCGTACGATCTCACCGTATGCCCGCGGCGTAATCCGATCGTGCACGAGAGCATCGCGCTTGTACGCCTCCACAATCAGCGCGTCGTGACTCAAGTGCTCGGGCGGCAGTCCCGAGTTCATCGGCAGCGCCGGCACGGCGTAATAGAGCAGCCGCACAAGCTGCTCCTTCCAGCGCGACACCTTTATCGCCAACCCCAACAGCGGGGCGGAGAGAACGGCGCCGTGGGCCGGGACACCCGGGTATTCCTCGAGATAGCGGATCAGGATCAGGCCACCCAGCGAGTGGCCCAGGAATATGAGCGGCACGTCGGGCCCGACACTGCCCAGGACGCGCCGGCGGAACTTCTCCAGATCGTGCACGTAGCGGACGAACCGGCGCACATGCCCCCGGCGCCCGTCCGAGCGCCCGTGCCCCCGGTGATCCAGCGCGTACGTGCTCAACCCGGCCCGGGCGAAATCGTGCGCAAGCTGCTCGTAGCGTCCGGAATGCTCGCCCAGACCGTGGCAGATAACGACTACGGCCCGCGGAGCCGCGACATCCCAGCATCGATAGTGGAGCCGGAGGCCGCTCGTGCCGGTCAGGTAGGCGTGAGAACCCCTCATCACGGCTCCCCCAGCAGGGTTCGCCGCAACAAGTCCAGGCTGCCCTGGGCCGCTCGGATTCGCACCATGTCACGCGTACCTGGATAATGCCGTCGTTTCGCCACCGTACGACCCCCCATCCGTACAGCCAGCCAGACCGTGCCCACCGGCTTTTCAGTGGTGCCGCCGCTGGGGCCGGCGATCCCCGTTACCGCCATAGCGGCGTCAGCGCCCGACCGTGAGCAGGCACCCTCCGCCATCTCCCGCGCGGTCTCCTGCGAGACGGCGCCGTGCCGCCGCAGCGTCTGCTCAGAGACGCCCAGCAACTCGATCTTGGCCCGATCGTCGTACGCGATCAAGCCGCCCCAGAAGTAGCCGGACGCGCCCGGCCGCTCCGTGAGTCGCGCGCCCACGAGCCCGGCCGTGCAACTCTCGGCGACAGCCACCGTCATGCCGGCCTGCAGCAGGAGGTCGCCGACGACGTCCGCCAAGTCGATCGCCCCGTCGGCGTAGACATGAAGGCCGAGAACATCGCGTATCCGCTTCACGGCCTCATCCAGCAACGCCTCCGCCTCGGACCCGTCCGCCGCCCAGGCGGTCAAGCGGAGATCGTTTCCGGCGATCTCGGGCAAGTACGCGACCTCGAGCGGCAGATCATCGAGCTTGTCGGCCATCTTTTCCGCGATCGCAGACTCGGCGATCCCGGCTGTCCGCAGATGTCGGCGAAAGGGCCGCCGCGCTTCGGGGTCGGCCCCAGCGGCCAGATAGGGGACGACGGACTCGACCAGAATGTGCTGCATCTCGTGGGGTGGCCCCGGCAGCATAACGCAGACTCCGAGCCGCTCGTCCTCCAGGGCCAACCCGGGCGCGGTGCCCCTGGGGTTAGGCAAGACTCGAGCGCCCGCCGGCACCTCGGCCTGCGTTCTGTTCGTCCGCGGAATCTTGCCACGCTGCGTCCAGCGTTGCTGGAGGGCGCTCCACAGATCCTCGCGGAACTCGAGCTCGACTCCGAATACTTCGGCGACGGCGCTCTTGGTCAGGTCGTCCTTCGTGGGACCCAATCCTCCGGTGGTGATCACCGCACCGGAACGCTGCAATGCGGACCTGACCGCAGCGGCGACGGCGTCCGCCGAATCGGGGACGGTGGCCTTGTAGATAACGCGAAGGCCGACCGGCTCGAGCTCCTCGGCGATCCGGGCGGCATTCGAGTCGATTGTCGCCCCGCTGAGGAGTTCGTCTCCAATGGCGACGATCTCAACCGTTGTGAGACCTCGCTTCATAAAGACCGGGCCACCAGCCCGCGGTATCTCCAGAGATAGACGGCCAACGAGTAGGCGGTCAGCACGACCGCGATCGCCAGGGTGATGGCAACGTAGGAGCCGTGGAACACCTTCCAGAACGACCAGAAGGGGCTATCCCAGCCCCGTTCCAGCGCGCGGGAGCGAAGCGCGAGCCAAAGGATCTCACCGCCGATGAACAGGTTCTGGAAGAGCGCCTTGTACTTGCCCGCCTTGCCGGCGGCGATCACCACGCCCTTCCGTTTGGCGAACCCACGAAAGAGAGTGATCAGAAACTCGCGGCCCAGAATGACGATGAGCACCCAGAGCGGCAACACCCCCCAGAAGGGCACCACGGCCAAGTCCGTTACTCCGCCCTCGCGAACCGAGACGACATAGAAGGGGACGAAGGTGCTGAGGACGAGCAACTTGTCGGCAATCGGATCGGCCAGCTTGCCGAAGTCGGTGATCTGGCCGCGCCGACGTGCCAGGTAACCGTCCCAGATGTCGGATACGGCCGCAACGACGAAAACGATGAAAGCCAGGACGAGCTGACCGAACCCTCCGCTCAGTATCAGAGCGAAGATCACTGGCGCCGCCACAACCCGTGCGACCGTGATGCCGTTCGGTAGGTTCACGGGAAGGACTCCCGTCAGCCGAGCGACTTGATTACGAGTTTCGCTACAGCCTTGAGGGTATCGAACACACCTACGCCCGTTGTCGCCACGCCCTCGTAGCTCGGAACGCGGTCAGGGTTGAGGTGCTGATCCAGCTCCTCCACCGGCGATACGTTGGGGAGATCGCGCTTGTTGTACTGAATGACGAACGGAATCTGCCGAAGATCGTAACCGTACTCAGCCAGATTCTCGTACAGGTTGTGCATCGCCTCGATGTTGGCATCCAGTCGCTCGACCTGGCTGTCGCCAACGAACACGACGCCGTCCACGCCTTTGAGAATCAGCTTGCGGCTGGCGTTATAGTACACCTGTCCCGGAACCGTGTAGAGATGGAAGCGCGTCTTGAAGCCGCGAATCGTCCCCAGGTCGACGGGCAGGAAGTCGAAGAAGAGCGTGCGCTCCGTCTCCGTGGCCAGGCTGATCAGCTTGCCACGAGTGTTCGGCTTCACCTTCTGGTATATGTACTCCAGATTCGTCGTCTTACCGCCGAGCCCGGGGCCATAGTACACTATCTTGCAGTTGATTTCACGGGACGCATAGTTGATCATCGACATTGTCGAGATCCCCTATTCCCGAAACAGTCTGTCAATCTCGTCCTCAGCTTCGTCTACAAAGCCCCGCTCGAGCACAGGACCCTCCTCTTCTTGTGCTCTCCCGAACACGTCCTCGAAGGCCTTGCTCAGCCCGATCACGGCGTCTTTGATCTTGATCCGCACAAGGCCCAGAGTCGTCTGCTGACTGAATAGCACGACGAGAATGAGCCGCTTGCCAACGTCAGCCAGGTACATCGACTCATTGCGCCCCTGGTGAAACAGCGAGTCGAATTCGTCCTCACCGATCAACGAGGCCAACTGGTCGTTCGCCGAGAAATCAGCGGCCGTCAGGCTGGCAAACGCGGCCGAATCGAAGTTGAGCTGTTCACCCACGGTCGTCACTAGCTGCCCGGTCCTGTCGACCAGCAGCGCGCAGCGGGCGTTCGACTCATACAGAAGATTGCTAAGAATCTCCTCTATCCGCTCCGAGTCGCTAGGACCGAATGACCAGCTGGGTGCTCCACCAGGCGCCATTGCCTCGCCTTCCTCTTAGCTTGCTCCAACCGCCTCCTCAGAGCGGGCGCTCAGCGCCCGCTCTGTCCGCTCGAGGATCGCGGCCGCGCGACGACGTAGCATCGGCTCCTTCTCCCAACTAAGGAAATCACGAAGGAGGTTGGCGTTCTCCACATCGGGGTGCTTCCCGATATAGGTCAGAGCCGCCAGTCGGCGCAGCGGCCGCGCGCTGAACAGGTCGCGGCGATGCCGGTGCACCTGGTCGCGGATAAGCAGAACACCAAGCACGCTCACCGCCGCCGTACCTGCGAGTGTGAGGCCGATAGTCCGTAGCAGTCTATTCGTGGCAATCGCCCCCTTCATCATCTTATTCACCGCGATTCTACATGCTCCTGCGCCCGGCGACTGCCTGGGCGATGGTCACGCCATCGGCGTACTCCAGATCACCTCCCACTGGCAACCCTCGTGCCAGACGTGTGACCTCAACCCCCCGCGGCGCCAGCACCTTGTGCAAGTAAGTCGCCGTCGCCTCACCTTCGACGCTGGGATTGGTCGCCACGATCACCTCGCGAACTTCGCCATTCAACCGGGCGACCAATGACTCCACCTTCAGCTCTTCCGGGCCGATCCCGTCCAGCGGCGAAAGGCAACCGCCAAGGACGTGATAGAGCCCTCGATACCCGCCCGAACCGTGAATCGCCGCGATATCCGATGCCTCCTCCACAACGCAGATCGTCGCCCGATCACGGCTCGGGTCGGAGCAATACTCACACGGGTCGGACTCGCTCAGGTTGTTACAGATCGAGCAGTGCCTCACCCGCTCAGCCATCGTCTCGATGGCCCGCGCCAGTCGGCACGCCTCCCCCGGCGGGACTTTCAGCAAATAGTGGGTGAGCCGATAGGCGGTCTTCCGACCGATACCAGGGAGGCGCGTGAACTCACTGGCCAGATCGTCTATAACCGACATGCCAGGGCCCTACGAGCCTCCGAAGAGATTGCCCAAGTTGAACGGGGACAAGCCGCCAGCCATCCTGCCGATCTCCTCTTCGTAGAGCTGGCGGGCGCGAGCCTGCGCATCGGACACCGCCGCCTGCACAAGGTCCTCCAACATCTCCACGTCCGACGCATTAACCACGGACGGATCGATCTTCACCTCGCGGATTCGACCCTGCCCGTCCGCAACGACTGTCACCAACCCACCGCCGCTACTGGCCGTCACCGTCTTCGAGGCCAGTTGCGTCTGAATCTCGGTCAGTCGAGCCTGGCCCTGCTGGACCAGCTGGAACAACTGGTGGAGATTATTCATCCTGGTAGCTCCCGCTCACCCTTTGTCACAGGTCAAAGTTTACAAATGGCCAAAAGACACGCAAGCCCAGCCATTTCCCGTCATATCCAGGCCCGGTGTCCACCTCCCTTCAGTCGATGAGCTCCAAATCCAGCTCGTTCACTAGCTCCTGAAGCCCCTGGTCCGCTTCCACCAACCTGGCGAGCCGCTGCTCACGGCTTGCCTCCTGGCTGACCCTTGGGGGAAGCGGATCCCCCTGGTCCCCACGGGCTATGCGTATCGGACGCCCGGCACGCCTCGAAAGTTCCTCCTCGATTCGCCGGCGTGTGACGGTGTCCTCCAGAACCTCGGCTCCGGGCGTCCCATTGGCGGCTGAGATCCGTAACTCACCTCCGGGTCCCAGATCAACGACCTGGGCCGCCCTCAGCGCGATCCCCTGCCCGGGCCGCAGCACCCGGCCTTCCGCTATCATCTCCAGCCAGGCCGCCCGCACGTCCTCCAGCGGGTTCCCGGAGTCACGGCCCGCCCGCGTCTCGGATCTGCTGCCTGACCCTTTTCCGGCGCTCTGCGGCCCGGCGGGCGCCTGGCTGCCGGGCCGGCCTTCGCCGCCCGGCGTGCCCCCGGGGCTGCCGCGCGGGTCCGGATCCGGCCGGGAAGGCGAGCGGCCCTCGACCGCGTCGATCATCTCTTCCAACTCTACCGTGCGGTCGAGCATCGCGAACTTCAACAACATGACCTCGATGAGGATCCGCTGCTGCTCGCTCTTGCGGAACCGGCCATCGGTGTCGAGCTCGGCGAGGGCGGAAAGCATGCGCAGCAGGTCGCCTGGAGCGAAGCGCCGGGCGAAGTCGATGTAGCGCTCCGAGAGATGCTCGGAAACGAAGCGCATCGACTCCGCATCTTCCAGTCGAATGCGGAGCAGCAAGCGCAGTGTCTCACCCAACCCTTTGTAGAACTCCTCCAGGTCGTAACCACCGGCGCTCAGTTTGTCGACGAGGCCAAAGACGGCGGCGGCGCGCCGGTCGAGAAGAATCTCGAGCAGCTCGAAGTAGATTTCCTCATCGACCAGGCCCAGCACCTGACGGACGTCCTCCACCGTCACTCGATCCCCGCTGAAGGCGAGGGTCTGATCCAGTGCGGACAGGGCGTCACGCAGGGCGCCGTCGGCCTTGCGGGCGATGGGGATGAGCGCAGCCTCCTCGGCCTCGACGTTTTCCGCGCGCAGCACCTCGTCGAGCCGCCCACAGATCTGCTCGGTGGAGATACGGTGGAAATCGAACCGCTGGCAACGGGAGAGGATCGGGGGCGCCGCCTGGAAGATCTTGCCGGGCTCCGTGGTGGCGAGCACGAAGATCACGCGAGGGGGCGGCTCCTCGAGAATCTTGAGGAAGGCGTTCCACGCCTCCCGGGTGAGCATGTGGGCCTCGTCGATGATGTAGACCTTGTAACGAGACTCCTCCGACGGGGCGTACATCGCACGTTCCCGCAGGTCGCGGGCGTCGTCAACGCCCCGGTTGGACGCCGCATCGATCTCGACCACGTCCAGAGACGTGCGGCCAGACCAGATCCGCTCGCAGCTCTCACAGGTGCCGCACGGCTCGCCCCCCTTGCGGTCTTTGCAGTTGAGCGCCATCGCCAGCACGCGGGCGGCGGTCGTCTTGCCGATGCCGCGCGGACCACAGAAGAGATAGGCATGCGCTACCCTGCCCCGCTCGACGGCGGTCCGCAGCGTGGCCGAGACGTGATCCTGTCCGACGATCTCCGAGAAGTTTCGCGGACGGTAGAGGCGTGCGAGTGCGGGCCGATGCATTCTCGTGGGTTAGAGGCTAGTCGTTATGTATAGGGGGGAGTGAGCCCTCCCGCCATCCACCCCGGCGCCATCGATTTAGGGCTGTGCTCACCCCAATCTAGTCAAGCGGAACGCCGGCAGCAACGGGCCGTCGGGGGCGTAAAGTGTTGGGTGTTCGATGTCGCCCTCCCGCTCACTCGCCCAGCCTCCAGGCGTCGGGGATGTGCTCGATGACCGGGTCCGCACCGCGCCTCAGCATGACGCCCACCGCGTCGAACCGGTAGCACAGCCCCGGCCGGCGGTGCCGTCTCAGCCAGGAGCGCGCAACCCGCTCGACTTCGCGTCGTTTCAGAGCCGTGATCGCTTCCAGTGGGTGCCCGTACTCGTTTCCCGCCCTGGCTTTCACCTCGACGAAGGCTACGGTGTCGCCATGCCGGACAATCAGGTCCACCTCCCGGTGGCCGAATCGGTAGTTCTGTTCGAGGATCGTGTATCCGAGCCGCTGGAGGTGGCGGGCGGCCAGCCGTTCGCCCAGAACGCCCAGCTCGCGGGGCGCAACCATCTGGTCAGCCCAATGGAGGGGCGAGGTCCCGGCCGATTGCCCGCGCGATGCCCCGGACTTCGCCCACCAGCTCCGCGAAGTCGTCGGGATGCATGGCCTGCGCGGCGTCGGAGACCGAGCGGTCGGGATCCGGATGCACTTCGACCATCACCCCGTCCGCTCCGGCCGCGACAGCCGCCCGCGTCATCGCGGGCACCTTGGTTCGGATGCCGGTCCCGTGACTGGGGTCTACGATGATCGGCAGGTGAGACAGTTCGTGGACGCTCACCACCGCCGTCAGGTCCAGCATGTTGCGAGCATGGTCATCGAAACTCCGCAGTCCGCGCTCGCAGAGGATCACCCGTGCCTCACCCTCGTTGACGATGTGCTCCGCCGCCAGTAGCAGCTCGCGAACCGTCGCCGACATTCCCCGCTTGAGGAGGACAGGAACACCCGCCCGGCCGGCGGCGCGCAGCAGTGAGTAGTTCTGCATGTTGCGGGCCCCAATCTGGACTATATCGGCGTACTCGGCGACCTGCTCGAGCCCTTGCGGATCCAGAGCTTCCGTCACAATGGCCATCCCCGTCTCCTCACGCGCGCGGGCCAGCAGTCTGAGCCCCGCCACGCCGAGGCCCTGAAAGGCGTAGGGCGAGGTTCTGGGCTTGAAGGCACCACCCCTGAGAACGGTAGCCCCGGCCTCTTTGAGCGACCTGGCCACGCCGAGAATCTGTTCCTCGCTCTCGACCGAGCAGGGCCCCGCCATGAGCACCACTTCGCGGCCACCGATCACCGTGCCGTTCGCCAGCTCGACGATGGTGGGCTCCTCGCACCACTCGCGGCTCACCTGCTTGTACGGCTGAGTGACCTCAATGACCTCGAGGACACCGGCCAACGCGATCAGCCGCCCGGCATCGACCTTTCCATCGTTTCCGATGAGCCCGATGGCGACCCGCTGCTTGCCCGGTATGGGCCGCCCCTCGTAACCCATTTCCTCAATAGCCCGCACCACGGCATCGACTTCATCCGGGCGGGCGCTGTGCTTCATGACGATTAGCATCTGAGCATCAACAATCTTTCAACCGATACCTTTTTCTATTGTCTTAGACCTCGAGATCGAGCCCGTCTCGCGCCATGATGATCTGCCCCGTGTAGCCAGCCCGGCGTATCAGGTCGGGGACGTCCAACCTATGAAGCTGGGGATAGACATGGGTCACCGCCACGCGCTCGACCCCAGCCGCCTGCGCCAGCCGAGCCAGCCTCTCGGGCGACAGATGGTTGTCCGCGACGAGATCCTCGGGTAGCGAGCACTCAGCCAGCAGGAGGTCGACGCCGCGAAAGAATCCCGCCAGCGCCTCGTCGGGGCCTGTGTCCCCGGTGTATCCGAGGGCGGCACCACCGGCTTCAATACGCAGGGCCACGCTCTCGTCAGTATGGGGTGTCTCCGCTGCGTCGACGTGCAGGGTCCCGATCTGAACAGGCGCGCCCGGCCGCATCTCATGGATCTGCAGACCGAAGCCCGGCTCGACCAGCCACGAGCCGAGTGCCGCTGCCCATGCTTCGAACAGCCGCCGAGTGCCCAAAGGTCCCCACACCTGCAACGGAGCAACCCGCGCCACCTCCAGCCCGTGGCACAGCGCGAAGACCAACGAGGGGATCTCGCCGATATGGTCGGCGTGGAAGTGGCTGATGATGAGGTGGTCGACCTCACCCCAGGGAAGATCAGCCCGGGCGAGACCTTGCAGTGCGCCGGCCCCGCAGTCGACGATGACGCGAGTACCCTCGTGCTGGACCCAATGGCACGCCGACGCCCGTTTGGGATCGGGCACGACCGTGCCCGTCCCGACTGTGACCAGCCGCATCACCGATCAGGCCACCGCCCCGCGGGCGTAGTCGCTGAACTCGACGCCCACGATCTTGGACACGCCGGGCTCCTCCATGGTGACGCCGTAAATCCAGTCGGCGGCCTCGATCGTCAGCGGGTTATGCGTGATGACGATGAATTGCACGTCCGACTTGAACTGCTCGAGCATAGCGACGAAGCGCTGAATGTTCGTCTCGTCGAGAGGAGCGTCAACCTCGTCCATGATGCAGAAGGGACTGGGCTTGACCAGGTAGATGGCAAAGAGCAGCGAGAGCGCCGTGAGGGCACGCTCACCGCCGGAAAGGAGGTGTATCCGGTGCGTTCGCTTACCCCGCGGGCTCGCCGAGATCTCGACCGGTGAATCGAGGGGGTCCTCCGGGTCTTCCAACCACACGTCACAATCTCCCCCCTGAAACAGGGTCGAGAACGTATGCTTGAAGTTCACCCTGACCTTCTCGAACGTCTCCAGGAAGGCCGCCGACGCCGTCTCGTTAACCCGCCGGATCGTCTCCCGCAGATCGTCGCACGCCTTCGCCAGATCTGCCCGCTGGCCCTCGAGGAACTCCAGCCGCTCCTTCTCCTCCTGATATTCCTGCTCGGCCAGCATGTTGACGAGCCCGATGTGGGCGAGGTGCTCGGCGACACCGGCAAGCTCCTCGCGGAGCTCAGCGTGCGCGCCTTCAGCGGGCTCGACCTCTTGCGCCAGTTCGTCGAACGGCTTGCCCCACTCGTCCTCCAGCCGCTCGCGGGTGCGCTGCAGATCGGCATCGATCTGCATCCGCTCGAGCTCGAGCTCGTGACGCCGGTCGGAGTGGCCTCTCTCCTCCTGCTGGACCCGGCGCAATAGCACCTCCAGGTCCGTCACCTTGCGGCGGACCTCCTCGACGCGCTCCTCCTTCTCCCGAGACTCGAGCTCCAGGCGCGACCGCTCCTCGAAGAACGACTCGAGGTCGCGCGCGGTGCTCTCCGACTCCTCCTGTGCGCGGGCCAGTCCGGCCTCGAGCTCTTCCGTCTCCCGGCCGAGCCGCTCCGCCCGTTCAGCCGCATTGTCCATCAGCTGCAGCTGAGCTTTGAGCTCCCGGTCAACGCGATCGACGGCCGCGGCGGCCTTCGCCTCGCTCAACTGAAGCCCTGCGACTCGCTCGCGCGACTGCTCCCATGAGAACCTTGCCCGCGCCAGCGCCTCGGGATCGGGAGCGGCCTCCGCGCCCACCGGCTTCAATGTCCGCAGAGCCTCTTCCTCGGCCGAACATCGCTCCAGCGCCTCCGCCCGCTCTTCCTGAAGCCGCGTCACGCTGCTGCTCACTGCCTCCAGCTCGCCACGGACTCCGGCCAGACGCTCTGCCGCCGCTTCCGCCCGCGCCGCCAGACGCTCCGCCTCTTCCGCAGCAGTCCGGCGCACCGACTCCAGGTTCTCGACCTGCGAGGCCAGGGCGGAAGCACGCCCCTCGGAGGCCGTTACGAGGGCGGCGACGCGGCGAATCTCTGACTCGAGCTCAGCCTGCTGGACACGCAATCGCTCGAGCTCCGCTTTGCGCGCGAGCATTCCAGCTCCAGCGTACGGCCGGCCGATTCTGAAGATGCCGAGATCGTCCACACTTTCGCGCTGCCCGACCCAGGCGGCACCTGCTTCGGGAGTGCCACCGCCCAGCTTCACACCGCGAAGCAGACGAAGCACCCAGGGCGCGCCCGGCCCCCTGACGCGAACGCCGTGCGGCAACTCCACCTCGGTTGTGGCGGCTTCTCCAACCCGATCCAGCGGGAGCACGACGAGGCCGCCCTGGCCATCGTAGTCGTGGAGGAACCAATGACGTATCCGGTCCACCGCCAGCTGGTCGTCGACAACCAACCCCTCCATGAACGCTCCCAGGTAGGCCTCGATTCCGTCGGCGAAAGTCTCCGAAACCTCGATGTCCCGACCCAGCACGCCCCGGATGCCCAGTTGCTCGGCCCGGGCCATGGCAGCCTGAACGGCCGGGTTGAACCCCTCCCGGCCGGAGGTCAGCGGTAGCAGGGCATCGATTCGCGCGGAGATCGCCTGCAGCCGTTCCGCTACGGCAGCCTGATGGCCACGCAGTTCCTCATGCTCCGCCTGCACTTCCGCCAACCGCGCCCGCTCCGCCTCCAGCTCAGCTGAGATCTGGCGCCGGCGCTCCTCGGCCTGGCTGCCCTCGCGCCGCGCCTGACGCTCCGCCTCTTCGGCCTCCTCGATCGCGGAAGAGACCGCCGCCTGACGGCGCCGGGCGTCATCCAGGCGCCGGGCCAGCTCGACCGCCTCCGCACGGGCGGCTTCCCTGCCAGCCTGAAGGCGCGCCCGGTCCTCACGGTAGGCCTGCTGCCCCGATTCGACGGCCGCCTCCGCAGCCTCCATCGCCTGCCGGCGTTCCGAGAGCTCGGCAAGCTCGACTTCGCGCTCTCTGAGCTCATCACGGAGCTTGGCCAGAGCGGCTCTCTCCTCGCGCGCCTGAGCCTGGAGACGCTCCACCACCCTCCCCAGCTCGACGCGCTGCTCCTCGAGCTCGCTTCGCTCGCGGGCCAGCTGTTCCAGCCGGGCGCTCGCGTGGCGCCCACGCTCCTCCGCCAGCAGCCGCTGCCTCTCGCGCTCCGCCAGGCGTTCACGAACGGCCATCAGCCCTGTGGCACAATCGGCGCGCTCGCGCTCCAGCTCCATCAGGCGTGTACGCAACGACTCGTGCTCCGCCTCGGCCGCTCGCAGCTGGGCCGCATCCTGAACCCGGGCCTCTTCCAGCGAGCGCAGTTCCGAGTCGATTTCCCGGTGCCGCTGTTGCAGGCGGCCCAGCTCGGCCTGGGCCAGAGCCAGCTCGAGGGCGATTTTTCGCTCACGCATATCCAGGTAACGGCGGGCCTTGCCGCGCTGACGGGCGAGGCTGCGAACCTTTGTCTCCACTTCCGAGATCAGATCGTCGACCCGGGCGAGGTCGGCGTCCGCTTCGTCCAACCGGCGGGAGGCCACTCGACGGCGCTCCTTGTAGCGGCCGATCCCCGCCGCTTCCTCGAACATGGAGCGGCGCTCCTCCGCCCTATCGCTGAGGATCGCATCGATCATGCGACCTTCGATGATCGAGTACGCGCTCGAGCCCAGCCCGGTATCGCGGCAAAGATCCTGGACATCTCGAAGCCGGCAGAGCGTGCCATTCAACCGATACTCGCTCTCACCGCCTGTGAACACGGTGCGGCTGATCACTACGTCGGTGTACGGGACCGGCAGGGCATGGTCTTCGTTGGAGAGCCGAAGCGTGACCTCTGCCCGCTGGATCGGCTTACGTTTCTGCGTGCCCTGGAAGATCGCCTCTTCCATACGCGAGCCACGGATCGCGGTAGGCCGCTGCTCGCCAAGCACCCAGCGAAGGCCGTCAGAGATGTTCGACTTGCCGCATCCGTTGGGACCCACGATCGCCGTGATCCCATCATGGAAGCGGAGGTCTTGCGAATCGGCGAACGACTTGAAACCGTGGAACTCCAGCCCGACAAGCTTCATTGCGGCACCCACCCCACCCTTTCCACAAGTTCTGTATCCAGACCAGCCCGCTCGATCATCCTCCGCAGCGGCTGGGCATCCTCGGACTTCTCGTAACCGCCAGCGTAGACGTGGTACGCTGTTTCATCGCCTCCTGCGGCAGCGGGGGCCGCGACCGTATAGGCGGGGACGCCCTGGCCCTGCAGCGTCTCGACGACCGCCCGGGCGTCACGGGCGCTGGGATAGACCCCAAAGTTGAACGCGTACCGCGCCGGCCTCACGTCCCAAGCTCTGACGGTGTCCTTGATCCCTCGGCGGACAAGATCCGTCATGAGCTCCTCACCCTGCTCCCGCTCCGGCAACATGCCGGCGAACACGCGATAGTAGACAACGCCGCGCACCGGCGTCGGCGCAACGTATACCGGCAAATCCGCCCGCATCAATTCCCTCTGACGCGCCAGGGCGTCGTCCAGGGAACTGTAGGAAGCTATAGCCACAGAATATGGCAGACTGACCTCCTGAGGTCGACCCCCGGCCGCAGCGGCTTCGCTGACGAGGGCGCCGGGTCCGGCGGCTTCCGTCATGCCGATCACCGCAACCGGCTCGGACCTTTCCGGCGCTTCCGGGCCGCTGACGATCCGCCAGAGGAGGACGACGAACGCGAGGGCGGCAATCAGGCCGGCGGCCGCGATTGCACTTCGCCGGCGCGGGCCGGAGAGCAAACGTAGCGTAGCACGAGGTTTGTCGACGGGCTCGGCCGTCAACACACCGACATCGTGGTTCTCGGCAACGAGAGCCTCAGTATCAGGCGGCGCCGCGTCCGCTGACATCGACACGTCTGCGAGGTCCGCTTCTTCGCGGATCTCCGCCGGCGCCAGAAACTCAGCCAGTCGTCGCGCTCCACCCGGGAGCTCGATCTCGCGGCCCGACCCGTTGAGAACGATGCAGGCCTCGAAGCCGGGGATGGGCCCGGCCTCCAGCCAGTCCTCGGCGGACACGCATGGCAACAGGTGGGCGTCGGCCGCCGGGAGCCTGGATGCGATCTTCTGCCAGCGAGGATGGTGGTAGAAAACTTGGAGAGGCGGCAGAGCGCTTCCTGCGGACAGGCAGAAGAAAGACTCCGATCGGGGTCGCCGGGCGACAGCGGAGAAGGATGCCCCGCGAAACAGCACGTCGACGATTCCCTCCCCTTCTTCCACATCCAGAGCGGCCAGGATAGAAGAGGGAGTGCGTGCATGAACATCGGCGAGAACGACCTTGCGCTGTTCCGCGAGCTTGCGGACGATCTCGATGGCGGTGTCAACAGTCCATCGCCGCTGACGCCGGCTCTCCGCGGCGAGAACGAGCGTGACGGCGTGCGGCCAACCGGTCTCAGAACCTCCCATCGCTTCAACCACCTCCCAATCCTCCCGGTCTCTTCACCCGTTTTACACCGCGCCCGCAGCTGGTGCGGAATCGGCGGGCGCAGCCGCTTCATCAGGCGGCCGATCGACATGGAGGATCCAGGGCTTGTAACCGTAGCGGGCGCCCAGTTCCTGCGCCGCCGCTTCTGCCCGCTCCCGGCTGGCGTACGGCCCGACCATCGCCCGGAACCAGGTTATGCTCATGACGTCGCGGTGCCGGTCAACGACTCCGGGATAGCCGACGCTGCGAAGCCAGATCACGAGATCGTCGACGCCACCTCGCTGCCGGGCCGCCAGCACGACGGCGTAGAAGCCGGGCGAAACAGCGGCGTCCGGGTCGATGACGTCTCCCTCACCGGTGGCACTTCCAGTCGCACCTGACATCGCCGGCGTCTGCTTGGGTACCGGCGCTGCGGTGCGCCGCGCTAGCTCGACGCGCGGGCGGGGCGGCTGCCACTTCACCGCCAGCCACACCTGTCCGTCGTCCACAGCCGTCCGGGCCACCTCCACCGAGCGCGGAATGTCGTAAAGCACCAGCTCCCCGTCCACTCGCGCGAGGAGCCGGCCGGCGGGAAGCGCCAGCGGCAGATTATCGTCCCACTCCGCCTCTACGACAGCCAACAGCGAGTCTATCCCGACCTGAAGAACCGCAACCCGATCGCCATCCAGCCGCGCCAGCAGGTTCGCGCCGTTGAGGCTGAATCGCAGGGCCGAGGCGGCGCCGGGCAGCGCGATTTCCCTCACGGACTGTTCCCGCAACCGATCGAAGACGTGAAGGCTCCGCTCCACCGCCGTGTACAGACGATGCCCGGACGGCGTGACCGCGATCGCTCTGCCGGGCCCCGGGAGCAGGATCTCTTCCGCTTCCTCCAGATCCGGCAAGCTCAAACCGTGAACGGTCGGGTCAGCGTCATCTTCCGACAGATAGTAGAGCCTACCACCCCAGGCGGTGACGACCAGATCACGCACCCCGCTGGTCTGCAGCCGCGCCAACGGCTCCGCCTCGGGCGGCTGCAGGACGACCAGATCCGTACGGGACTCCGCATCGACCACGGCAACCACCCATCCATTCCCGGCGCTCTCCAGCCGCACCAGCTTCCCGCCGAGCCGCACGCGCCAGGACTCTAACTCGGCCACCAGCTCGACCGTCTCTTCATCGGGAGCAACGACGAGGCCCTTCCCATCCTCCAGCGCGACAGCCGCCTCGGCCATCGTCCCCAGGCTGTCGAAGCTGAGCAGGTGGCCGGTCGCGTAGTCGTATCGGCCGATACGTGAATCCTCGAACTGGACCCATATCGCGCCCGCCGCCGGCCAAGCAGCCGTTATGCCGCCCAGCTCGGGCGGTGCCCAGGTGGGCGATTCCAGGTTCTCGGCGCTCAGATAAGCCAGCGGGCCGCCGTCCAGCGGCAACCCCAGGACACCCCACCCCTCGGCGCTGCCCAGCCACGCGACACGGTCAAGGGAAGCCGCGTTCGCGGGCGTCGACTCCTTCTCAGAGCCGCACGAGACGAACGCCAGCCACGCGCCAGCCAGAACGGCGACGAAAGCGATGCTCTTCGACAGGTGCAACTTCAGTTCGGTGTGTGCGGTCCTCGGACCGATACCCCTCGGATCGTTTCCGGGCAGGCTGGAGTTTCAGTGGGCATGTAACAAGATAGCCGCTGCCGACTCGCCAACGCAAGGCAGCGCGCCAGGTTGCGGCTCACTAGAACGTCGGCCCGAACGATAGCGACCACACCCCCGACCGCCGGAACGGCCGGTCGAGCGGATACGCGTAGTCGATCCGGAACACATTGTAGAAGATGTTGACTCGAAGGCCGGCCCCCACCGCAGCGACAGGCTCGCGTACGTCAAAGGGGTCGTCCCCCGGCCTCCGCGCCCACACGAGCTGGTCGAACGAATTGAACGCCGCCCCCACGTCGAAGAACAGTGCGCCGTCCATCGGCGGCAGGCCCAGCGGCACGAACCCCAGATCCAGGAAGTTGAAGATCGGGAAGCGGAATTCCGCGCTGCCGAAGGCAACGCTGCTGCCTATGAGCTGGTCGCGAACCGGGCACAAGGTGGTGCCCAGATCACTCACCTGCATCGCGGATGCCGTGCATTCGGCGAGCGTGAATGAACCGCCGTCATAGCCTCGAATGAAGTAAGGGCCACCCCAATAGACGCGGAACTCATGCTCGTCAGGACCCGTCCTGGAGAAGCTCGTAAGGCGGGTGGCCAGCGTGAACTGCCCGCCCAGATTGAAATAGTGGCGGAGGTCGACGGTGATATTGTTGACGACGATATCGCCGAAATACCGTCCCACCTCGATCCTGAAGCGGCGGCCCGAGATGGGGCCCGTGAACCCATAGAGCGTGTTGTCCCAGACCATGGCCACCGAGGGACCGGCGAACACCATGTTCTCCAGCCGGCGCGTGGACCTGTTGCCGCCGCTCGTTACGCCAAGCAGCAGGCGGTCGATCACGCTGTCCCGGCTGACGAAGAAGCCGGCCGCCGAGAGTTCCAGACGCTGGAACGTGTTCAGGGGATAGTCGATGTTAGTGGTCAGTATCCTATAGACATCGCGCTCGAACCGATCCTCGACGATCCGCCCATTCGCCTGATCAATCGTGGCCGTCGTGCCCCAAAAGCGATAGAGCGGGAACTGCTGATACGCCATCGACAGGTTGGCTCGCTCACGCAGGTAGGAGTACTGGGTCAGGATGTAGGCATCGTCGAGCGAGCCGGCGATCTGTCCCCACAGCAGCAGGTTGTGGTCGCCCATGATATCCGACAACAGGATGAAAGACCCGCCGTAAATACCGCTGCCGTAGAAACCGCCAACCTGCGCGCCGATGACAGGCTGCCCGATGATATCGGGCGTAAGCTTGACCTGATACTCGCGCTGCTCGAACGTGGTGGTATCCGGCAGCCCCATCTGCGCGTCCCTCATCAAGGAGGCCACCGTCACCTCACGCTCGGCGACAACCTCTCCAGCGTCCGGCCGCTCGCTCGAGGGCCGGAAACCGTCCAGCACCCTGTAGTAGGATTGAGCGGCGGAAACCCCGGCGGAGAGATCGAGGCTCTCCGATTCGACGCTCGGCGACGCGCCGTGACCGCCGCCGTCCTCCCCTCCGTCCTCGCCGCCGTTGTCGGATGACGCCACCAGCATCGGAGCCGGCGCCGCATCGACGGGCCGCGCGATCGCACGCGGGTCGTCGACGACGTAGATGTTGTAGCCAGCAGCCTCAAAGTATGTGAAAGCCAGCCGGTCCGCCCGCGCGGACCATGAGATCGCCGGGCTCAGCGGGGTCACGCCGGTCACGCCCGAAACCAGATCGGTCACCTGGTAAAGGCGGTTCTGCAGGCGCGACCAGACGAACACGTTGTTCACGCCCGTGCGGTCCGAGACGAACGCGATCGCCGTGCCGTCCGGAGACCACGCGGGATTGATGTTCTTTCCTTCTTCCTGGAAGGGCAGGACTTCGACATCACCCCGGCCCACGTTGTACAGGGCTATTCTGAAGTTGCCGAAGACCAGCTCCTCGAAATCCGTTTCATCCCCGCGATCGGTGGCGAGCGCTATGTGCCGGCCGTCCGGCGACCAGGAGGGATGGAAATCGGCGTACTTGTCGTCGGTCAGCTGCTGGAATCGTTCGCCGTTCACATCGACCACGAACAGATCGCTGATGCCGCCATGCAGGCCCGTGAACGCGATGCGCAGGCCATCCGGAGAAAACGTCGGATTCTGGATGCCGTCCAGGTTCACGGTTATCCGGCGAGCCACTCTTCGCTTTGCGACGTCGTAGATGTAGAGCGCGTCGCGGCCGCCAACCAGGGCGACGAAGGCAAGATGCCGGCCGTCAGGCGACCAGGACGCGGACGAATTCAGGAATCGCAGCGACTCGAAATCGGGTGTGCGGGAGGCCTGCACCAGTCGAGCCAGGACTTTCCCGTCCTCGGCGGAGGCTAGCCACAGGTCGTAGAAAGAGTAGAGGTCGTTACCGCGATCCGAGAGATAGACCAGGTAACGTCCGTCCGGCGACAGGGCCGGCGAAACGTAGGAAGCGAACTGTTTGGACCCCGGCCGGAACGCGTGGCTCGTCAGGCGGCGGCCCACGTCGCCCGCATACGCGTACCTCGCCACGTCCGGGAGATAAGTCGTCCGAACCGTCTCGATCCACTCATCCGAGAGCCGGGCCACCGTGATGCCCAGCGTCACCTGGACCGCCGCCTCCAGCCCGATACGCATGGCTCGATGGAGCAGAAGGCCTATGGTCTCATCGCCGTACTTCCCTCCTATGTAGGCCCACAGCGACTGGCCGAAGCGATAGGAGAGGTAGTCGCTGTAGAGC
Organism: Gemmatimonadota bacterium; assembly: GCA_036475815.1. GTDB lineage: Bacteria > Gemmatimonadota > Gemmatimonadetes > Palauibacterales > KS3-K002 > JBDHGH01. Next base: position 11,282 of record JAZGAL010000156.1, on the reverse strand, counting down.
GACATCTCGGGGATCGTCCGCAGGTAGCCCGTAAGCACCGCATCACGGACCCACGCGTGCGTGTGAACGTCCAGCTCGCCGATAGAGAGATACTCGGCCATCCCCTCCATGAACCACAGGGGCGGCTGAAACGCGCCCGGGTCGAGCTGGCCGACAAGTCCAGTAGCGATGACATCGTACTGGAAGGCGTGCACCAGCTCGTGCGTCAGTACATGCTCGAAATCGGCATACGAGCCGGTGAACGGCAAGATCACGCGGCGCTTCGCGAATTCCGTGACGCCTCCCGTCCCTTCCGAGATGAAGCCCGGCAAGGCGTTCGTCTGCTGAAACTCGGCGTGTGAGGCGTAGAGGATGATCGGTTTCCGCTCTTCGAACTCTCGGCCGAGTATTCGGCTCAACCGTGCGTAGGAGCGCTCGGCCATCCGTGCCGCATCGAGCGCCGCCGCGCGCTCGCGTGGGTAGTAATAGATGTCGAAGTGAGCGGTGCGCAGGATCTTGAAGTCGAAGATTTCGTACTGGAGCTTGTTACGCCCGAACTGCGCCAGAGCCGGTTCGGGCAGAAGGGACAGGAGGGTGACGGCGAGTAGCGCGACCGCACCACCCGCCCGCGGGCTCGCCCTGGCTCCGCCGAACCCCACACCTCCACTCACGGCTCCGGCTCCTCAGCGCGCATCATGGGCGCATCGCCCCACAACCGTTCCAGTTGGTAGAACTCGCGTGCAGCGGGGTGAAACACATGCACCACCAGATCGATGTAATCGACGAGCACCCAGCGAGCCGTCTGTTTCCCTTCCACACCTAAAGGCCGAATGCTCTCTTCAGCCAGTCCCGCCAACATGTGTTCCGCAATCGCGCGAACGTGCACATCCGAGTCACCGGACGCGATCAGAAAGAAGTCGGTGGCATCGGACAGCCCGCGCAGGTCGAGGATCAGTGGCTCACGCGCATTGCGCTCCAGGCACAGCTCCACCGCCCGCTTGACCAGCGCGGGGAGGTCGGCCTGTTGCAGCCGTCCAGCAGCCGCCAGACGCGACCCATGCTCAGTCATGTGAAGCGGTCCTGGCTGTTGCTCGACGCATCCCCGCCAGGCCCTACTCGCCCTCTTCCTTGATGACCCAGACCTTCACCGACGCCTCGACCTCCGGGTACAGCTTGATGGGAACAGCGTACACGCCGAGAGCCTTGATCGGCTCCTGCAATGCGACGTGGCGCCCGTGCACGTCGAAGCCCTGCTCGCTAAGCTGAGCCGCGATGTCCCGTGGCCCAACCGAACCGTAAAGCTTCCCTTCGTCTGCGGCGAGCATCGAGAAGGTGATCGATACACCTTCCAGGCGGTCCGCTACGGCCCTAGCATCGCCCCGGTCTCTCTCTTCCACCATCAGCGCGGCCGCGCGCTCTTGCTCGAGGCGCCGACGGTTCTGCTCGGTCGCCTGGTACGCGAGCCCCTGCGGCAGCAGGTAGTTCCGCGCGTATCCGGGCTTCACACTGACAATGTCACCGACTTCGCCGAGATTTTCAACTTTCCGCCTGAGGATGACCTCTTGATTTCTAGCCACTGTACCACTCCATATCTGATTCCGCCGGACGTTCCGCGCCGCGACGGGTCACCCGCCGCCCTCGCGGCCACTGACTCGACTGCGCACGTTCAGCCAGGTATCACCCAATCCCACAATCAGCATTACGGCGAGGATCAACACAAGGACGGGATAGAGCAACAACGCCACTATCGCTCCAATAACCCCCGCCATTACAGGGATCCCGCCCGCAAGACTCAACAACACCGCCATTCCCCTCACGACGTACAAGGCGCCCATGAAGAAGACGACGTTAGCGCCAATGCGGTCGGCGATCTCGCCCGCAGGCGCCAGGATCACTACCAGGCCAAGAAGCCAGAGCCACACCAGATGATCGTTGAAGCGGAAGTTCCTCAACCGCCCAAAGGCGTTGCCGCTATCCCCGGCCAGCCACTTGCGCACGCCCACGACGACTCCCAGGGCGCCCAGTGAACTGACGCCCAGCAGCGCCGGGAACACCGCCACTTGAAGCTTTACAACCCGTTGCATCAGCACCTGCACCGTTTCATCCGCCCGGGCACCCAACACTCCAGCGGCGGTCTCGGCGGCATGGCTCGCCCTGGCGGTCATCAGACTATCGATGTCCATCCAGGTCCCCGGGCTAGCGGCCAAGACCAGCGAAACAGCCACGATCGCCATGCCGATCGCCGCCAGCGCCTGAGCCGAGAAGTTCCAGTTGGGGCGCCAGCCGACAATCCAGACGAACGTCCCGGCCAGGATCAAGGACCAGCCGCGTTCGATCCACCAGAGCCCCGAGCGGTCGCCAAGGAGCGCCCCGGCGAGGATCGCGGCCGTGATCACCGCCGACCTCAGGTTGCGTGGCCCGCGAGTGAGGAGCAGCAACGCCAGTGGCAGTCCGATCACGATGAGGGGCTGGACCACTGCGAAGGCAACGGCGACGAGCGCGAAGCTCGCGATGCGACCGAACTCACCCCGGCCGGAAGTCACGACCGCTCTCTAGCGTCGGTAGTCTTCCACGTAGGGAAGCAGAGCCAGATACCGACCACGTTTGATCGCCTTGGTCAATTGGCGCTGATGCGGCGAGCAGGTACCCGTGATGCGGCTCGGGACCATCTTTCCACGCTCACTGACGAAACGTGAGAGAAGCTGCCCGTCCTTGTAGTCGACTCTCTTGATCTTGGCCTCACAAAGATGGCACGGCTTGCGTCGTCTTCTTCTCATGTCTTACAGCCTCGTCCTATTCGAAGATCTCATCGTCCTCGCTTGAGCGATCCTTCACCACAGCTGGCGAGGAATCCAGCTTGGGAAGTTCACCCTCGGAGAGAACGACCAGATAGCGCAAGACGTCTTCGTCAAGCTTGATCGCTCTCTCGAACTCGGGCAGGCTCTTAGGGCTCGTCCGGAACTGCACCACCACGTAGTAGCCGTTGTCGTGCTTCTCGATCGGGTAGGCGAGCTGCCGTTTGCCCCAGTGCTCAACAGCCACGATCTCGCCCCCGTTGTTCCCGGTGGCGAGCTCACTGAAACGCTCCAGCTTCTGATCGATGATCGAACGATCGAGGGCCGAATCGAAGATGTACACGATCTCGTAATCGCGCATCGTCACCTCCCTTTGGTCTCGAGCTCGGAAGCTCGAACTCGTCTGGCCCCGCCCGGTGACCGGGGGGCGGAGCAGGTCGTATGTGATCACAGGGTCCAGAAATTGAGACTCGCTAACTTAGCCGATATGGGCCGCGAACTCAAGCTCCCCGGCTCGACCGGGAGGGCCCGCCTCAGGACTGGGTTCGGAACAGCAGGATGTCGCCGTCCTCCACGACGTGTGTCCGGCCTTCCGCCCGGGCCAGGCCCTGGTCGCGAGCGGCCTTCAGGGATCCGGCTCGCTCGAATTCGTCGTAGCCCACCGTCTCGGCTTTGATGAAGCCCTTCTCGAAATCCGTGTGCACCACCCCGGCTGCCTGCGGCGCGAGACTGCCCCGCCCGATCGTCCAGGCGCGCACCTCTTTCTCGTTGAACGTGAAGAAGGTGATCAGTCGGAGAAGGTCGTAGGTCGCCCGGATCAGCCTGTCGACACCGCGCTGCTCCAGCCCCAGCGACAACATGTATTCCCGCCGCTCGCCGGGTTCGAGGCTCAGGAGATCCGCCTCAAGCTGACAGCACAGGGCCAGAACATGCTTCTCGCCGACCGCCGCCGCGAGCGCCTGTGCCCGCGGGTCGTCGCCGGACACACCCTCTTCGGCAACGTTGGCCAAGTACAGGACCGGCTTTCGGGTCAGCAGGAAAAGGGAATCGAGCGTCTGAGCTTCCGTCTGATCGCATTCGATATCCCTGGCCGGCTTCCCCGCGCCGAGCCCGTCCTGAAGACGGTGCAGACAATCGACCTCATGCTGGGCGGTCCGGTCGCCGCCGCGCGCTACCCGCTCCACACGGTCCAGCCGTCTCTCCACCGTCTCGAGGTCGGCGAGCAGCAGTTCGGTCTCCACGGTATCCACGTCGCGTGCCGGATCCACCGAGTGGGCGGGATGGGCGACGTTGGGATCGTCGAAGCAGCGGACCACGTGAACCAGCGCCTCGACCTCGCGGATGTGCGCCAGGAAGCGATTGCCCAGTCCCTCGCCCCGGTGCGCGCCTTCCACCAATCCTGCGATATCGACGAACTCTACGACGGCCGGCACCTTGCGCAGCGGCCGGATCAGTTCGAACAGTCGATCGAGCCTGGGATCGGGGACCTCAACGACTCCGACATTGGGGTCGATGGTCGTGAAGGGATAGGCTTCGGCCGGTACGCTCGCCGCTGTGAGTGCGTTGAAGAGCGTCGACTTCCCAGCGTTGGGCAGTCCGACGATCCCGGCTTTCAACACAGGAGCGGTCAGGCCATGGCCAAGAAGAACGGCGCCAGCACCAGGCTCACCACGCTCATGAGCTTGATCACGATGTTCATCGACGGCCCCGAGGTGTCCTTGAACGGGTCGCCGACGGTATCGCCGACGACAGCCGCCTTGTGTGGCTCTGACCCTTTGCCGCCGAGCGCGCCCGCCTCGATGTACTTCTTGGCGTTGTCCCAGGCGCCCCCGGCGTTGGCCATATAGAGTGCCAGCAGCACACCGGTCAGCGTCGCGCCCGCCAGCAGCCCGCCCAGCGCTTCGACCCCCAGGAGCGAGCCGACCAGCACCGGCGCGATCACCGCGATGGTGCCAGGCAAGATCATCTCGCGCAGCGCCGCCCGCGTGGAGATGTCCACGCAGCGTGCGCTGTCGGGCTTGGCTTCGCCCTCCATCAGGCCCGGGATCTCCTTGAACTGCCGGCGCACCTCCGTCACCATGCCCGCGGCGGCTCGCCCGACAGCCGTCATCGTCAACGCCGCGATGACGAACGGCAGCGTGCCACCGATGAAGAGGCCGATAACCACCATCGGGTTGATCAGGTTGATCCCGATCTCCTGCAAGCCAACAGCCGAGGAGTAGGCGCTGAACAGCGCCAGAGCGGTCAGGGCCGCGGAGCCGATGGCGAAGCCCTTGCCGATCGCCGCCGTCGTGTTGCCGATCGCGTCGAGGCTATCGGTGACGCTGCGGACCTCCGGGCCGAGCCCACTCATCTCGCTGATTCCGCCAGCGTTGTCGGCGATTGGACCGTAGGCGTCCACCGACATGGTGACGCCCACCGTTGCCAGCATGCCGACGGCGGCAATGCCGATCCCATACAGACCGGCGAAGTGGTAGGCCAGCCAGATAGCGCCGCAGATGAGGAGCACCGGGATCGCCGTGGATATCATTCCCACTGCCTGACCGGCGATGATGTTGGTCGCGGCACCCGTTCGCGATGCCTCGGCGATCCTGCGGATCGGCTTCGCCGCCGTGTAGTACTCGGTAGAGAGGCCGATGAAGATGCCCACTAGCGAGCCACCGAACATGGCCCAAAACGGGCCGAAGGTGCTGAAATCGCCGTTGCCCGCAAAGACGTCGAGCTCGCCCGTCAACCACCACGCCGCGACCCAGAAGAGGATCGCCGCGATGTACGTGCTGTTCCGCAACGCCGCGGCCGGGTTCATCTTCTCCATCAGCTTCATGGAAAAGATCCCCGCGAAGCTTGCCACCAGGCCGGCCATCACGTAAAGGATCGGCAGGGTCACAGCCTCCAATCGCTGCCCGGCCATGATCTGAATCGATGTCGCACCGATCGCGATGGTGGCGATCACCGACCCGACGTAAGACTCGAAGATGTCCGCGCCCATGCCGGCAACGTCACCCACGTTATCGCCGACGTTATCGGCGATCGTCGCCGGGTTGCGCGGATCGTCCTCCGGGATCCCCGCCTCGAGCTTGCCCACCAGGTCAGCGCCCACGTCCGCCGCCTTTGTGTAGATCCCGCCACCTATGCGGGCGAACAGCGCGATCGAGCTCGCACCCATCGCGAAGCCGGCGATGATCTCGCTGAACGTCTTGAAGGCAACGTCGGAGGTCAGGGTATTCGCGTAGAGGAAAATCACCGCGCCGATGCCGAGCAGCCCGAGGCTCCCGACGGACAGCCCCATCACGGCGCCGCCGTTGAACGCAACTCGCAGAGCCTTGCCCGTCCCAGCCTCGCGCGCGGCCTCGGAGGTGCGCACGTTGGCCTCGGTCGCTGCGTTCATGCCGAAGAAGCCGGCCATCAGCGAACAGAGCGCGCCGCCCACATACGCCAACGACGTCGGTAGCGAGCCCAAGGCCACAAAGAGCAGGACCGCTACGACGATGATGAAGGGGATAAGGACCGAATACTCGCGCTTCAGAAAGGCGTTAGCGCCTTCCTGGATCTGCGCGGCGAGATCGGCCATCAGATCGGTACCGACCGGCTGCCGCTTCAAATAGACGTAGATGAACGCCGCTACAACCAGGCCGAACAGCCCCAGTGGCGCCGCATACGTCACAGCTATGTTCGTCACTGACCCTCCTTGGTCTACAACGCCCTAATCCTCAGAGCCGGAAGGAACGTTGAAGCGATTCATGGCAGCCTCTATTCCCTCACGCGCCCAAACCTCCACTCCATCCGCCAGGTGCGGGAAAACATCCAGCACCGCGTCTTCATCCGCCGGGTCATCGAACTCAGAAAGCACCCAATCGGCCAGGTCCCTGCCCGGAGGGGCCGCGCCGACGCCGATTCTGAGCCTGGCGTAGTCCCGGGTGCCGAGCGCGTCCTCGATCGACTGCAGCCCGTGGTGACTACCCGCGGAGCCCCTGGCACGGAAGCGGGGTCGGCCCGGCTCGAGCGCGACGTCGTCCACGACGATCAGCAAGTCGCTTGCAAGGTCCAAGGAAGTCGACTCCAGGAGCGCCGCTACCGCCATTCCACTCCTGTTCATGTACACGGTGGGCTTGATCAGCCAGACATCCCCGACATCAGACAGCTCGGCCGTGCACCGAAGCCAGAGATCCTCTTGTTGGAACGGGGCAGCGGACCAGCGGCGCTTGAGCAGATCGACGAGCCACCAGCCGACGTTGTGGCGGGTGGCATCGTACCGGGCTCCCGGGTTGCCCAGTCCGACAACGGCCTTCAGGGCTAACCCTCCTCTTTCGAGGCCTCCCCTTCTTCCTCGGAGGGCTTGCCGCGACCGACCAACTCGGGCTCAGCCTCCTCCTCGGCAACCTCCGCCGCGACTTCTTCGACCTCCACCTCGACCTTATGCACGGTCGGCGGCACAATCGAGGCGATTGTGGCAGCGAGATCAGATATTATTTCGACGTCTTCCGGCACTACCAGTTCGCCAATGGTCACGCTGTCACCGATCCCCAGGCTGGAGATATCGAACTCCAGCGATTCGGGTATCTTGGACGGGACGCAGCGAATCTCGACCTCGTGTCGTAGATGCTCCATGATTCCGCCTTCCTTGACCCCCGGCGCCACGCCGACAAAACGGACGGGCACTTCCAGCTTGACTTTCTGGCCCTTTTTGACAGCCAGGAAATCAACGTGCAGCAGTTCCGGCCTGTAGGGGTGGATCTGCACTTCGCGGATCAGCACACGCTCGGTCTTCCCATCGTCGAGCTTCAGCTCGATCACGGTGCTCTCATGCCCCCCTGAAGTGATCAACCGCTCGAGGTCCTTGGTGTTCACCGAGCAGGCACGGGTCTCTTCGCCGTGACCGTAGAGGACGGCCGGGACCAGACCCGCGCGCCGCAGCGCGCGTGCGGCGCCTTTGCCCGTCTCACTCCTCAAGCGAGCATCCAGTGTTACTTGTGTAGCCATCTAGCTCAACCTCTACCGTTCTGCCCGATCCGACCGCAACGATCGGGTCCAGTTTACTCGAATAGGCTGCTGACACTCTGGTTCTCGTGAACATAGCGGATGGCCCGTGCCAGGAGATCGGCCACCGAGAGAACACGCAGACCCGGCCAGCGCTTTTCCTCAGGTATACTGATCGTGTCCGTCACTACGACCTCGCTTACCGGCAAATCCGACAGGCGACTCACGGCCGGTCCGCTCAATAGCGCGTGTGTCGCGCAAATCATGATCTCTGCGGCGCCCTTTTCCTTCAAAGCCCACACGGCTTCCGCCATCGTGCCGCCGGTATCAATCATGTCGTCGGGGATCAAGCAGTTCTTCCCTTCCACGTCTCCGATAACGTTGACGACCTCGGCGACGTTGGCCTCGGGCCGTCGCTTGTCGATCATCGCGATCTCTCCGCCAAGCCGCCGGGCGTAGCCACGCGCCATCTTGGCGGCACCGACATCGCTGGCGACGACGACCAGCGGCTCCAGGTCGCGGGAGCGGAAGTGGTCGACAAAGACCGGCAGCGCGTAGAGGTGATCGACGGGGATATCGAAGAACGCCTGAAGCTGATGCTGGTGGAAATCGATCGCGATCACACGATCCGCACCCGCCGTGGCGATCAGGTTCGCGAACAGCTTCGCCCCAATAGCCACACGGGGCTGGTCTTTCCGGTCCTGCCGCGCGTAGCCGTAGTAGGGCACAACCGCCGTCACCCGCGCCGCCGATGCCCGGCTCGCCGCATCGATCAGGAGCAGCAGCTCCATGATGCTCTCGGCCGGCGGAGCCGTCGGCTGGATGATATAGACATCCCGCCCGCGAACGTTCTCGTCGATCCGGACGAAAATCTCACGGTCCGCAAACCGTTTGATGGTGAGATCGCAGAGCGCGCCTCCCAGCTTCGCCGCGATGGCTTCGGCCAGCGGCCGATTGGCGGTCCCCCCGAGGAGCATCAACTCCCGGCTCATGGGATCTATGACTGATGTATCCGTCACTTGTCTAGAACCTTAACCTCTTAACCTCTAAGGTTGAAAAGCCCCGCAAGTTATCCCGGCCCCAATTAGGCGTCAACGGGGGAAACCTTGTCCCGCAGGCCGGGGCGCTCCAGATTTCTGCTCCTATGCACTCGAGCACACTACTGTTATTCCTGTTGGGCCTCGTCGGACTTTACCTGGGCGCGGACCTCATGATACGGGGCGCTTCCCGGCTCGCCCGCCGATTGGGTATCAACGCGCTGGTCATCGGACTCACCGTTGTCGCGATGGGCACTTCGACGCCCGAGCTCCTCGTCGGCGTCGTGGCTTCGGTGCGCGACAGCAGCGACATCGCCATCGGGAACGTCGTCGGCTCGAACGTCGCGAACATCGCCCTCATCCTCGGGATCGCCGCCCTGATTCGCCCGGTCCGCGTGCAGATGCGGCTGCTGGTGAGGGAGGTCCCGATCATGATCTTCGCCTCGCTCGCCTTCTACATCTTCGCCCTGGACGGCGAGTTGAGCTTCTGGGACGGCCTCTCGATGCTGGCAGGATTCATCGCCTACACGCTCTATCTGCTGGATGGGGCGCGGCGTGAGTCGCCCGCCATCGAGGTGGAATATCAGAAGTTCGTGCCGACCGGCGGTACGCTGGCCGGCCATCTGCTCCTCACCGTGGTTGGGCTCGGACTACTGCTGCTCGGCGCACACATGGTGGTAACTGAAGCGGCCGAGGCCGCCCGTTTGCTGGGCATCTCGGAGCTGGCCATCGGCCTCACGGTGGTCGCGATCGGGACATCTCTCCCCGAGCTGGCCACCGCGATCGCCGCCTCGGTTCAGGATGAAGGAGACATCCTGGTGGGCAACGTGGTGGGCTCCAACATCTTCAACCTCCTGATGGTCCTCGGCACCGCGTCGGTAGCGCGCCCTCTGGAAGTCTCAACATCGGTGATTAGCGTGGAAGCTCCCGTGATGCTGGCGGTGAGCATCCTCGTGTTGCCTTTCGTCTGGACAACGCTCCGACTCACCCGCTGGGAGGGTGGGGTCTTTCTGGCCGCCTACATCGCGTTCATAGTCCTTCTGGCCCTACCCTCCTGAGCCGGTATTCTCGAACGCGCCCCGTTCCGATGGGCGTTCAGTTATGATCGCCGTGGCCGTGCTCGCCGCCACCATGGCTCATGTCCATGCCCATGGCGCGGCGTTCCGCCGTCACACGAGTCTTCTCCATGTTCGCCACGTACTGGGGGTCCTGCGGATCCAGCGACGGCCACTCCTGCCCGCGTCGCGGCAGGAAGACGCCGCCCAGAACACCCATGCCGCCGCCGGGCAGTATTTCGCCCGTCGGGTTGTCGTAGACGACGGTCAGCCGATAGGTGTGATCCGGTCTCAGACGGAGCCCGCCCTTCCACCAGAATTCGCCCACAGGTACAGCGACGACATGTCCGTTCCGGTCAACCTCCGGGCGGGTCTCCCATAAGACCTTGCCTGTCGTGAGGTCCTCGAACCGCAGACCCGTCGCGTAGTCGTGCACGTGTCCGCCGGCGGCGAGCAGGTAGCCCGCTATCGCCGGGCTTCCCGTCCACGAGCGCTCGTAAAGGCCGGGCGGCAGGTCGAATTCCTTCGCGCCCACCGGGCCCATGACATCGAGGTAGACCGGGTACACGCCGATAGGGAAGAACCAGCCCTTCTTGCGATACTTGAGCGTCACTCGCAGCCGGGCGCCGGGGTAGGCCGTCGGCGTGGGATTGTGGAACATGGCGCTCACAACCAGATCCTGCCCTTTCTCGAGCGGAACGCCCAGCACCCGCGGCAACGACTCCGGCTGTGTCTCGCCACCCGCCGCGAACAACCTGCGGGCGATCGGGGTGAAGAGCTCCCGGTGATCGGGGTCGATCAGGTTGACGTGGTGGAGCACCTCGTTCGTCATCGGCTGCCCCTCAGAATCCAGCATCTGCACGTCGAAGCCGTACAGATACGCATCGATGGGAACGGTGGCGGACAGGAGCGGCGGCTGCTTGATCATGTTGTGGTGCGTACCCGCCGGTAGATCGACGGGCCCGACGAGGAACACAAGCTCCTCCTGCTCCTCATCATTCATGACCTGCAGCCACTCGCTCGCTTCCTGGGCCGTGACGGGAGTCGCCGCAGTCAGGAGGACGACCATCATGTACACGGACAGACTTGGAGAAGAACGGGGCATTTTTCCCTCTTCGTTTTCGTTAAGGTTCACGGGTGATTGGCCCGGATGGGGTCGAACCATCGTTTCTGGATCCAAAGGCCAAGCCGGTGCGCGCCGAGTACCACTTTACAAGGTATTGCGCGGCATCTTGCGCTATTAGAAGGCACTACGCAACCCCCGAAGGCACCCCATTCTGTCACCCATTCTGTCACCGAGTGGGATGGGCGTGGCGAGATGCTAGGGACCGTCCAGGGCGTAGGCGTGTCTGGTCGATGGCGCGGCCGCTTCACGATCGTAGACGACTCTACCCAACTTAACCGCACAAACACTACAAAGCCGACACGACTTGAGGCGA
>JAZGAL010000155.1:0-2346 GCA_036475815.1 Gemmatimonadota bacterium | reverse complement strand
GTACGGCAGCGCCAAGTCGACACTGCCCAACAAGCCGCCGCTCACCGTCCCGATGAGCATCGCCGCGCCCGTCACCATCGCGCCCCTCGCGAACACGCTGTCCAGTCTGCCTAGGAACCCCGTCTCGCGCAGGGCGTCGACCAGCCACGCTTCGACCGCGCCCGAGTAGAAGGTGAACCCGAGGCCCATCAACACGGACGCACCGACGAACGCGAGCAGGTTGCCGCCGGATCGCGCCACCGCCACGTAGGCCAGGGTGGTGAAGATCAGGATCGCAACGCTCAGCAAGAACGACACCCGACGGCCGCGGGTGTCGGCGAGCACGCCGGTCGGGATCTCGAAGACCACCATGCCGGCCGTGAACGCGCCGTTGGCCAAAAACACGCCGAAGATGTCGAGCCCCGCATCCAGCAAGAACAGCGTATTGACGCCCCAGATCATGGCCGCCGAGAGCGTGTACAATCCGGCCACGGCGTAATAGCTGCGGATTACCCGCCCTGGCGTATGACGGCCTGCGCCCGTCATTCTGCGGACAACGTTCGGCTGGAGGGAAATTGCGACCGCCGTGAAGCCAGACGCACCAGGTCGCTCTCCGCGAAGAGTGCTCCCGGGTCGGGAATGTCGATCTCGGCGTAGAGTTGCCGAGGAACGCCGATGTCTGCGAGATAGAGCTCACCGACGTGAGCGCGTGAGGGACCTGCAACCAGCCCTGTCTTCGGGAGAGCCAACGTCAGGGTGGCCGTGGCCCGTACCGTGGCCTCATGCACGTCTCCGCTCGTGGCGTCCATCCCGGAAGGCACATCCAGAGCGAGGATCGGGGCTCCCGCCGCCCCCGACCAGCGGATGAGGGCCTCGGCCCCGCCGTGAGGAGCGCCACGAAGGCTGTAGCCGATTACTCCGTCGATGACCAGGTCCGGAGTAGGGCCTTCCGGGGTGGCCATGAGCTGTCCTGAAGAGACGACCTCGACACCGAGGCGTCGCAGGGTGGCCAGCTGCTTGGCCGGTACCGGGGTGTAACGGGCCGGCTCGCGGGCCAGGACCGTCCGTATCGTTGCTCCCCACCCGTGAAGCCGGCGTGCGGCGACCAGGGCACCGCCTCCGTTGCCACCAGGCCCGGCGAGGACCACCACGGTCTTTCCCTGTGGATCACCGTCCAGGAACCGACCACGCGCCAGCGTCGCGAGGGCCCGCTCTGCGCTGCGCACCAGGACGGTGACCTGGGCTCCTCTTTCAAGGAGTGCCTTGACATGGCCGTAGCCGAGGGCGCCGGTGGCACCGAGGATGAGATGGTTCTGGTTCCGGATCGACTTCTTCATCATTGCCTCCTTGGTGAGTGTTTTGGATCGAGCTCCCGGCCCTCAGGGCGAAGGCCGGGGCTCGCGCGGCGACTCCATGCGGCGATCAGCGGACCACTGCGACGGCGTCCACCTCGAACTCCAGGGACTCCAGGGCGAGGACGGTCACGGGGATCAACGTGCTGGCGGGTGGGTTCTCGCCGAACACTTCTCTGCGTTTGCGAACGAGGTACTGTAGCTTCTCGTCGTCGTGATCCCGGATCAGGAGGGTGATCTTGACTACGTCCTCGACCTGTGCTCCAGCCGCCTGCAGGACGGCGACGAGAGCGTCGAAGGACCGATCCACCTGATGTCGGAAGTCGTTAGGCCCTTCTTCCGAGATCCCGATCTGGCCGGCGACATGGATCAGCCTGGCATCCGACGCGGCGACCGTCGCTTGCGAGTAGCCGTACTGCGTGGTGTTGGGGAGATGCGCAGGATTGACCGCCGTCTTCAAGACCTCGGTGTTCGCCTCCGACAGCGGACGGAGTGGAATGGCGATGGGGCGGATCGGCGCAGCGTCGGCCCCGCGTAGCTTCAGGGATCCCCCGAGGAAGGCGAACTCGTACACGCCGTCGCGAGCGAGCTCCTCCAGATAGACGAGCTCGAGGATCGGCGCTCCTTGCTCGGCCAGAAGGTAGGTGTGGAGCGGGACGTAGTTGTTGGCGACTTCCGAGGGGAAGGCCTCGAGGCTCAGATTGTCGGCTCCGACAATCATGGCGCCCTTCTCCTCCACCAGGAATCGCGCCGCTTCCATCCCCAATCCGGGCGGATTGTCCATATAGGCGGCCGCGTCCTCGTAGATCTTCATCCGGCCGGTGCGGATCAGCACGATGTCGCCCTCGAGAAGCTGAACGCCCTGCCGGTCGAGCGCTTCGACCAGGTCGTCGCGCGTCACTCGATAGCCGTTAGGCAGCATCTCCAAGCCCTTGGCGGTAGCCACGTCGATCAAGACTCCACGAGCGATGATGGGAGGGATGCTGGACGCGCCGGCTGCATTCCATCCGCGGTC
>JAZGAL010000154.1:0-48806 GCA_036475815.1 Gemmatimonadota bacterium | reverse complement strand
GGGCTTCCCTTCGAGGCATTCCGCGACCAGCTGCGGATGGACTTCGAGGGCTCGAAGGCGATGAGCATGATCTGCTACGCCGCCATCATCCCCAAGTTGAGCGGTGACAGCAAGATCAAAGAGAACGTATCACGGAACTTTGACGTCAAGCCCGGCAAGGCGATCCCCGTCGGCGAGTGGTGTTTACCCGGCGACCAGTTCCTGCCGGGCGACCAGTTCCTGCCGGGCGACCAGTTCCTACCCGGCGACCAGTTCCTACCGGGCGACCAGTTCGATATCAGTTCGGCGAGCAAGCTGCTGAGTGAGGCAGGCATTCAGCCCGGAGCACCAATGTTCTACCTGGTCGCCACTGCGGCGAACGAAGAAGAACGAGCGGGCCTTCGGACCCGACCCCTGATTGTGCTGTTGGCCGAGCGCTGAGGCTTTACCCTCAGAGCGCCGGAGAGAAACCATGAAGATCTCAACGTGTTGCGCGCGACCAGCCCTGCTCAACGTTCCGGCGGCCGTGCCCGGTAACCGGACGCCCGCCGCCGGCCTCGCACGCGTCAAGAGCGCGCTGACGCTCGCCGTGCTGGCGGCGGCCCTCGGCTTCCTCCCAGCGGGGGCCGCCGCGGCGGAGGACTTCGAGGCCGTGGTCAAGGAGGCGGCGGAGCGAACGGGGCTTTCGCGAGACCAGGTGCGACAGGTGCTCGAATACGTTCCAGAGCTGGTGGGATACGCGCTGGCCCAGGGGAACGAAGTCGTCCTCGACGGCTTCGGTACCTTCTTCGTCTGCGAAGCAGCGGCCGGGGACAAGACGGTCTGCTTCGCCCCGGAGTCGGAGCGGCGCTCGAGCGGTGCACAAACACGAACGAAGGGGGAGTTGGCCGCACAGATCGAGACCCGGACCGGCCTTACGCGTTCGGTGACCGGTAAGCTGCTGGGACATCATCTTCGATACCATCTCCGGCTCCATTGACCACGAGCAGAGATTCAGCTACCCCGGGTTCGGAACCTTCACGGTCAAGCACCGCAAGGCCCGAGAAGGCCGGAACACGACGACCGAAAAGAACGACGGCGCCGGTGAAGAGAATGGTGACTCCGATACGACAAGCCCGATGATCGAGTTCGAGCCCGCGCCGGCCCTCAAGGATGTGTTGAACTGAAACCACCTCGACCGCAAGGCCGTCCAGCTCTCAGTAGCCGACGCTGCGGGCGGCCGAGACACCCCAAACCGGAGGTGACACATGTCCTGGAAATGGAACAACACGAATGAACTGCGGCACGCACTGATCGAAGGGATCTCAGTCGTCGTGGCCCTGAGCCTCATGGCCTTCCCAGCACATGCCTCGACTGGACCGATTCCGTCTGATTCGCTGTGTTTCGAGAACTATTGCCGTTCGCGGCCTCGCGGCCCACCGAGACCCAGTTCTTAGCCGGATCGGAAGTGGCCATCATCTCCTGGGTGCCAAGCGGTGTGGGCTGTGACATTGACTTCCGCGCTAGCAATTCCGGAAGGAAAAGCATTCTGATCGATATGCAGAACAGCCGGGTAAAGTCCTCAGGCGGGTGGTGGAAAGAAATCAAGAAAGTGTCGAACGTGAACGTCAAGTCCGGCAAGACCCGGAACTTCACCGTGAAGGTCGACCTGAAGTGCGCGGCCAATCGCGATTGGGATTTCAAGCTAAAGAGAGGCTCTGATAGGGTGACCATGCGCTACCACCAGGGGTTTGGCGCGGGCCCGAACACACGTCACGATCTCGGCGATCTGGCCAAACAGTTCTGACCGAGACACCGAAGCCACCCAAGACGGCTAGAAAGGAGCAGCGAAGATGAGAACCCCGACGATTCCGTGGAAGCGCGGCAGCATCACCCTCGCCGCCGCAGCCGCAATCTCGGCCGCCGCGTTCGGCTTCGCCTCGCCCGCGGCCGACGGGCGCACCGTACTCTCGCTGCCGCTCGGCACCTGGGAGATGAACGCCAACGGACGCCAGAGGACGCTCACGATCACCAGCGTAGGGCGAAACGGAGAGCTGGTGGCCAGCACGCAGAACACCGCGGAGGCCCAGGGTCGATGGATCGAGGGGGCCCGAAAGATCGTGTTCACGCGCATCATCGACCCCAAGGACAAGTCCACGCACCACTATCTGATATCTGACGGGGAGCTTCACCTACAAGGGTCCCGCATCGACGCCGGCGCGCCAGCTCTACGGCTGGTTCGCGCAGATGCGCCGCTAGCGACGTCCGCAGACGCGGCCGCTCGACAGAGATCCAATGCTCGAAGTGAGGAAGCCATGAGACCGTTCCACCCGAAGCTGCCTGCGGGGACGCGAGCCCTGACGGTTGGGCCGATCGCCCTCGTCCTGCTCGCCGTGAGTTCCGCGCCCGCCGGGGCGCAGCAGACGCCCGTCGACCCCGATGCCTACGCGGTGTTCGAGTTGGCGAAGCAGAAGTTCTGGGACCGGCTGAACGGGGTGGAGAACTACACGCTCTACCAGGAGCAGAACGGCCTCGTGACGACGCTCTACTACGAGCGCGAGATGATGGACGGGGTCCCGGTCTACGTGCTCGTCCCGCCCCACGAGTGGGAGCCGGAGCTCCAGCAGGCGCCGGGCGCCGCGCCGGCGCCGCCCGGAGCTGCGGGCAGCGTGCCGCCCGGCGCCCCCGACCTTCCGGAGGGGATGCCGGGCGGACTCCCCGACGGACCGGGTGATCTCCCGGACCCCAAGCAGGCGCTGATGCAGAAGGGAATGAAGGCCCTCACGGGCGGCATCGGCTCGGGCGATGGGGACCGGTCGATGGGCATCGATCCGCGGATGATGGACCGGATGGGAGAGCGCGCACGGCTCGCGGGCACCGGCCCCTGCTACGAGGCCGAGGACCTCGAGGCGCTCCGCGACCCGCAGAGCGGTGCGACACCTTCCAATCCAGATTGCCACCTCCTGGAGATCACCGACCTCTCCGGACTCGACTTCGGGGAGGACGGCGAACTGGAGGGCTTCGAATTCACCTCGTTCGAGATCCGGCTCGACACGCGCGAGCTCGTGCCGCGGCACACCACGGTCCGGGGAGACGTCGAGATGGAAGGCTATGCCGGTGAGATCGTGATCAGTGCGGGCTACGCGGACTATCGGCAGGTCGACCAGATGTACGAGCCTTTCCGGCGGGTAATCCGGATGAGCGGCGTAGCCGACGCCGTAGTGGAGATGATGGACGAGAAGGACCGGAAGGAGATGGAGAAGGCGCTCGAGCAACTCGACGAGATGGAGGAACAGTTAGCCCAAATGCCGCCGGCTCAGCGCAAGATGGTCGAGCAGCAAATGGGCAAAATGGTCAAGCAGCGCGATATGATGCGGAAGATGCGGGATGGCGGTGGCATGCAGGCGCTCGGCGACTACGAGGTCGTAATAGAGGTGTCCGAGCTGCTGGTCAACGCGGGACCACCGGATGTGACAGGGGAGTGGACGGCGACCGTCGCGGGCCTCGGCCTCGCCCTCGAGATCAAAGGCGAAGCCGCGGGGGTCGGCGGCACCGACGAGGCCTGGCAGGTCACGATGGCCGTACCGGTCAGCGGTGGATTGGGCCGGTCCTCCGTCATTCAGCTCGCGTGGAAGCGGATCGGCCGCGGCGATCTCGCCGTGGGCGAAACGCAGGGCTTCGGCGGCGTGACGCTCGTGCTCGAGGATGGCCGCGAGGGCACGTTCCAGACCGACGAGGAGGGTGCCGAGATCCGGATCGAGCTGGTCTCCCGGTCACGGATCACGGGTCGGTTCAGCTTCATCGGCAGGGGTCGGATCAGCGACGGGAGGACCGAAGAAGAGGTGTCGCTCACCGTGGAAGGAACCTTCGAGGCGCCGGCGCCCCCGCCACTCCCGGCCGGCATGATGCCCTGACTCGAGACGAGGGGGCCGGATCGCGCGGTCCAGGCGCCACGGCCCTCTTCCTGACGGTGGTCATGCGGCCAGGAAATCCTGCCGCACGCCAAGCGACTCGTCGGTCATGCGAATCGATTCTTCGCCCTCCTGCACGGTCCCGACGAGCGCGCGGACGGCGTCCACGTTCTCAGGGATCACGATGGCCTCGTTGTTCACTTGGTTAGGTGTAGTAGAGTTCCGTACCGTCCACCGTCAGCACGTCCTCGCAAGGGATAAGGGATAGGAAGGGATAGGAATTTCAACGGTCCTCTCGGAGGGAGTGTGGGCTTGGAGGGGGTGTCCTGCAAGGGAGGGGTGCGGCGAGGGGAGGCGAGGGGCTGCCCGGAAGCGTGTTGCAGCGACCGGGCACGGTCGGACGGGTGGCTGAGCGGGGTGTGTGGCGGAGGTGGTACGGGTGCGAGTCCCCTGGGTTAGGGAAGCGCGGTTACCACGCGGGGGTCTCATCGATGTCGAACGCGGGGACGGGCTCCGGCTCGGCGGGATTGAAGGCCAGGGTCTGATCGAATCCGGGCTCGACGGCGAGGTCGAGCTCGAGGTCGGGAGGTCCTCGCGGCGGGTGAAGCTCCGGGGCTCGGGTGGGCTGGCCCATGTGGGAGAGGGTCCGGCCGATGGAGAAGGGGTCGGTGAGGAAGGCGACGAGGCGCAGGGTCTCACCGCAGCGGGGGCAGACGAGAGGGAGGGTGTGGTAGATGCGGGCTCAGGCCCTGGAGCCGGGCTCCCTTCTGCTATTCTACTCTACCTCTAACCCCCGTAGCCCCCGACACGCTGAAGCGCATGCCTATCGCAGCGGCGTACGCGTCCGGCTTCGATGATCCCGGAGATCCCGTGTTCTTCCTCTTCGGTGGCGTGGTGCTGGCGGCTCCGGGAGCGCTCATCGGCGTCATCATCGGGGAGCACACGAAGAGCGAGCGCTGGGAAGAGGTGCCCGCGTTAGACCTCGAGGCAGGCCTCCGAGCCGGTGGGCGCCGCCTGACGACGTGGCGAACCAGACCGGCAACGATCGGGGGCAGCGGCCGTCGCCGCCGCGCTACTCCCGTAGATCAGTCCGGCACCAGGACCGCGTACCTCCCTCGCAGTTCACCCGACTCGAAGCTGTAGGCGCGATCGTCCGGATAACCCGCCTTCACGAACTCCGGGCGATCCGCCTTCCCCTTCACGGTACCGTGCCACCTTCTTCTCCTACTCTTACTCATACTCGTACTCGTACTCGTCATCCTACTCCCACACGCAGCCGACCCAGAGAACGGATTCGAGTACGAGTACGATCACGAGTGCGAGTATGAGTAAGAGTAACAGTAAGAGTGAGAGTGAGAGGGGGAACCTACGCTGTCGATGACTCGGGGCGCGGGACCACCACCGTCGCCCGGTGCCCGTGGCGCAGCACATGGATCGAGATGCTGCCCAACAGCAGCCGGTTGAAGAACCCGAACCCGTGGCTCCCCATCACGATGAGATCCGCATCCCACTCGTCGGCCGCATGTAGTATCTCGTGGCCGGCGTGCCCCTCACGGATCTCGCGACTCACCATCAGCTCCGACGGCAGCGGCACGGTGGCCAGCAGCTTCTTGAGCTGGCTACGAGCGTGATGGCGCGTCTCCTTCTCGTCGAACAGCGCTGCCTCCAGCAGCATCGGCGTGAGTCGGTCCTGCACGTAGAGCGCCCGCAGCTCGGCGCCGCACTCCGTGGCGACCGCCACCGCCGTCTCCAGTACTCGTCGCGACTGACCCGAGAGATCCACCGATGCCAGGATGCGGCGGAACGGCTCACGTCGCCCTTCAGTCGCTACCAGGACGGGGCGGTGCGCGAGACGGATCACCCGCTCCGCGGTGGAACCCACCAGAAAGCGGGCAATCGCCGGCCGCGGATGCGCACCCACGATGATGAGATCGGCGGCCAGCTCCGCCGCCGCATCCGTGATAGTCGGCGCGGCCATTCCCGTACGCATGTGCAGCGTGGCACCGGCGGCCCCAGCCTCCTCGATCTGGGCTTCCACCTTGCGCTTCAACTCTTCCGAGTAGGTGTCCTGGAGCGAGGTGGGGTCGACGCCCACCGGCATCATCATCGCCTCGACGACGCTCACGACATCGAGTTCTGCACCGGAGCGACGGGCGCAGGACGCGCCGCTCACCACGGCGCTCAGACCGTGCTCGCTACCGTCCGTCGCCGCGAGCACACGCTTCAGATCATACATGCTCTCCCCCTACGCAGTGGGGGCTAGTCGGCTGACTCGGCCCGCGGCACGACCAGGGTGGCCCGATGCCCGTGCCGCAGTACATGCAGTGAGGTTCTTCCCAGCATCAACCGGTCGAAGAATCCGAACCCGTGTGTGCCCAGAACGACCAGATCGGCGTCCCAATCCTCGGCTTCCTGGAGAATCTCACGGCCCCCGTCTCCCTCCCGCATCCGCGGCTCCACCGAGGGCTCCGTCGACAGATTCGACTCCTTCAACACTCGCTCCAACTCTTCGCGCCCCTGGCGAACGCGCTCCTCTTCTTTGTGCCGGACCATCTTCGCCAGCATCATCGGAAGCGGCTCCAGCACGAAGAGGGCCCGCATCTCCGCGCTATCGGCTCTGGCGAAGGTCCAGGCGTTCTCCAGCACGGGGCCGGACTCATCCGAGAGGTCGATCGCGGCAAGAACGCGCCGGAAGGGCTCGCGTCGCGGCTCGCTCGCCAGGAGAACGGGCCGATCGGCCAGGTAGAGGACCCTGCGTCCCGTTGACCCCACCAGGCTCCTGGCGAGGGCGGGTTGCGGACTCGCCCCCACCACGATGAGATCCGCGCCCGACTCTTCGGCGATCTTGTTGACGAGCTGCGGTGCCAGGCCGGCGCGCACATGCACCGTCGCGCCGGCCGCGCCGGCCACGGCGGCCTGCGCTTCAGCCTTCTGACGCGCCTCTTTGACGAATTCGGGCTCGAGTTCGCTCGCATCCACGCCGGGTGGCGCGTGCGTCGGCGGCAGCAGCAGCACTTCGACGATAGTGGCGACCTCCAAACTCGCGCCCGCCCGCTCCGCCCAGGCGGCGCCGGTCACAACCGCGGCCAGGCCGTGCTCGCTGCCGTCCGTTGCGGCCAGCACCTTCTTCACTTCACGCATGATCTATCCTTTCAATACGCCCATCGGCTTGAGCTGCGCCACTATCTTTCCGATGCCAGCACGGTGCACCACCTGGACCACGTCCTTGACGTCTTTGTAGGCCTCCGAGATCTCCTCGTCCACGGTCGCCCGTGACGCCGCCCGGATCAGAATCCCTCTGCCCTCCAGCTCCCGAACGATGGCGCGGCCTTTCGCCGTCCGCTTCGCCTGCTTGCGGCTCATCATCCGGCCGGCACCGTGGCAGGTCGAACCAAACGTCTCGTTGTACGCGCCTTCCGTCCCTACCAGCACATAGCTGTAGCGACCCATGTCTCCAGGGATGAAGATCGGCTGGCCCACGTGCCTGTAGGCTTCCGGCACTTCCGGGTGACCCGGCGGGAAGGCGCGTGTGGCGCCCTTCCGGTGCACGCACACCTTCTTCTCGACGCCGTTCACGCGATGCGTCTCGATCTTGGCGATGTTATGTGCCACATCGTAGACCAGGCGCATCCCGAGCCGCTCGGCGCTCTGTCCCAGGACCTCCGCGAACGTCTCACGCACCCGGTGCGCCATCATCTGCCGGTTGCAGAACGCGTAGTTGGCGGCGCCGCGCATCGCCCCCAGGTACCGCTTCGCCTCGTCGGAGCCCAGCGGCGCGGAACAGAGCTGGCGATCCTGTAGGACGATCCCGTACTTCTCCGATGCCTGCAGCATCTTCTTCAGGTAGTCGTCGCACACCTGGTAGCCCAGGCCGCGGGAGCCCGAATGAATGAAGGCGGTCACCGTCCCCATCTCCAGCCCCAACGCCGCCGCCGCCTCCTCGTCAGAGATCTCGCTGACGTAGCCGATCTCGATGAAGTGGTTGCCGGAGCCCAGCGTGCCCACCTGAGCCCGCCCGCGCTCCAGCGCGCGCTGCGAGACCTGGTCGGGGTCCGCGCCGTCCAGGGCGCCACCCGCCTCGATGCGCTCCAGGTCCTGTGCCCAGCCGTAGCCGTTCTCCACCGCCCAGGCAGCACCGTTCGACAACACCCGCGTCACCTCGTGCAGGCTGAGCTTCAGGTCGGAGCGTGAAGCGCCGACACCCGACGGCACCTTCCGGTACAGCCTGTCCATCAGTTTGGAGAGCTGCGGCCGCAGGTCCCGCGCGGTGAGATCGGTGCGCAGCAGGCGCACGCCGCAGTTGATGTCGTAGCCCACACCGCCCGGCGAGATGATGCCCTCCTCTAGATCGAAGGCCGCGACGCCCCCGATCGGGAAGCCATAGCCCCAGTGGATGTCGGGCATGGCGATTGATGGGCCCTGGATGCCGGGCAGGCAGGCGACGTTGGCCACCTGCTGCAGGCTCTTGTCGCTCTCGATGTGAGGGATCAGCTCATCGTCGGCGAACACCAGTCCGTCCGTGAGCATCGGGCCGGTGCGCGGTATGCGCCAGCGGTGATCGTCGATCTTCTCGAGTCTGTAGCCTTCGACAGCCATGATTACCTCGACTGTCTAATCGCCGATTATCACAAGTCGAACACAATCCTGGCGAACCAGCCATCCCCGCGCCGGCTCAGCTCGAGATCGTGATAGGTGACGCCCTTGAGCTCGCGCTCCGGCGACACCTCGTCCTCGGGGGAACTGAAGCTGGCACGGGCGACCAGCTCTTTGTCCGTCAGTTCGACCATTTCGGCGGCGGTGAACAGGAGGCCTTCCGAAGCGTGGATATAGAGGAGCTCACGCAGCCATTCTACTAACAGGGCTTCCCGATCCGGCGCCTCGAGAACCAGTTCACGCGAGAGTGCCGCCGACTCTGGCTCGGGCTCCGGTGAGTCCCCTTCCAAGCCCAAGAGCACTCCGGTCATCCCGCAAGCGCCCATCACGAAGAGAGCTGGCAGGGACGGGGCCTCGACTTCGATGCCAAGGTCGCCCGTGTGCTCGATCGTCCACCAACGCCCTCGGGCGTCGTGCATCGCTTCCCCGATGTCCTGTGGTCCTAGACTGTACTGTAAGGTAGCATCAATGCCCACCGACGCCACTGACTCTCTAGCGGCTATCTCCGTGGCGGCCCGAGCGTCTCGTCCAACCACCCATTGATCGCGGGGACCCGCGCCACGGCGGGCGGAACGTGGCCGGCTCCATCGACGAGCACGAATTTCTTGGGCTCGCGGAGCAGGTTCCAAAGTGGGAGCGCACGCGTGTCGTAGCGATGCTCTTCGTCCTGCCTGCCGTTGAGCAGCAGGGTCGGCGCGCCTATGTACGGGGCGAAGTTGATGTTGCTGGCCTCCGGAAGAGTCGGCTGCATGGTTTCATCGATCCCCCCTCCGAGGAAAACCACGGATTTGAACCTGTCGTCGAGCGCCGCAAAGAGAAGTCGGGAGCCCGCCCCCCAGCTCAGTCCCACGTAGGCCAGCTTGTCCGAGTCGATGTCTGACCGCGTCTCCAGGTAGTCGAGCCCCAATCGCAGCTCCGTCGCGTGAAGCACCATCAAGTCCCGGAAGCGGACCGAGCTCGGTTCGGGCGGCACGTAGCCCGGCCCCCACTCGCGCTCGATCATGCCCTTCATCACTACCGCCATGACCGCCCTTCCGGCCTTTACGTTCGCCTCCAGGAGCCATTCCACCGCCTCGGACACCGTCACCGTCTCGGAGAAAAAGACGCTGACCCCGGGTACGAACACAATCGTCTGAAAGGGAGGTGTCGCCCGCTTGGGCAAGTACAGGTAGGCGAGGATCGAATCACCATCGAGGCCGTTGAAGCGAACCTTCTCACGAGTCCAATCTTCGGTGTCTACCGCCTCGATGATAACGGGAGCCAACGGTTGCGGGTCGTAGCGATAGTGAGTCAAGAACGAGCGGAACGTCGCCTCATCCACGGGCATATAGGTCGGCGTCCGCTCCGCATCGATGTGCATGGCCCCTTGATCGCCGGCGGCGTTCGGCGAGTTGCGAACGCAGCGGAAACCGAGTGCGGGTGAGGAGTGAAACCCGGAGAAGGATCCGAAGGCGGAGAAGACGTACATCGGATCCTCCCACGAGCCTCCCGTCACCACGCGTCCATCACCCATCTCGTTGAGCGTCCACTCCTTTACGTTTCCTGCCATGGCGTGGGCGCCGAAGGGGCTGACACCGAACGGATAGGCGTCGACGGGGGCGGTGCCGTCTCCACTGAAGTTGGCCCGACGTCGGCCCGTCTGGCCGGGACCCATGTACCCCCACGGCATCACGACGCCCTCGAAGTGCGAATAGGCCCCGTCGCGGGCCGCCTTCTCCCATTGAAACACGGTCGGGAGACTCTTGCCGGCGAACTCGGCGTAGGCCGCCGCCTCGTACCAGGTGATGTCGGTGACCGGGTGGCGGTCCCGGCCCTCGGGATAGTCCTGGCCCACCCAGCTCCGCGGTCCGGGCAAGCCGGTGCGATCCGTGAACACCGCCATCGCCTCTTCCCAAGACAACTCCTCGCCATCTCGGACGAAGCGATGTCTCCAGTAGGAACGCTCCGCGTAACCGCTCGCCAGAATGAACGCCTTGTACAGCTCGTTGGAGACTTCGTAGCGGTCGATGAAGTAGTCGTCCAACTGCGCCACGGCGCCCAGCGGCGCGTCGACTGCGACGAGTTGGTACGCGCCTCCCGGGACGAACACCATGTCATCCGGCACCTCGGCCGACGGAAGTAGAGTCAGGCTGAGATCGATGGCGTAGGATCCCCCGAATAACGCACCCTCCGCGCGCTGCAGCGCACTCGAGGCGATCCGCTCCGCCGGCGCGTAGCCTTCCAACTCCAGGTACACGGCGTAGTCGCCGCGCGGGACTTGAATATCCAGGACCGGCGCGGCGCCCAGCCACTCGCGTTCCGGGAAGCGCCCCTCTGCATCGGGAGCGTAGGGACGCATGTACACATCTGCGCCGTCCGGCTCCGTCGTCACCGAGAGGCGGTCCGATACGATCGCCATCAACTGGTGCAGAGCCGAATCCGGGCCGAGGCGCGCCTCGGCCCGCACGGCCAGCCCGTACGCCGCCCGGTACTCACCTTCGCCGGCGAGCCGCTCGATGCGCGGTATGAGCGCCCTAGCGGCCTCCCGTCGCAGCCGCAGCCAGTTCGGCACGATCACGGCGGCGGCCGCCAGGACCAGGACCAATAGCCACGGCAATCCGATGGCCGGCTTCCAGAACAGGCGGGCAAACGTCCGCAGGTCCGAGTCGGACGTCCCCGCACGCACGTCCGCCGCAGTTGCCTGCCCCTCGACCGCGGCGCCGACCTTTTCGCTCGACGGCGCTCCCGGCGGCTTCTCGCGGCGTAACTCGAAGACCCACGCCAGGCCCAGCGCGAGGGGGAGCCCGGCGATAGCCAGCACCGCGAGCACGGTCATGATCCGGGTGGGCAGACCGAGGGCCGGTAGGAGGATGTCGGCACCCTCCAGGGCCGCGAACGCGACCGTCGCGTACACGATCCCCACGCGGACGACACTACGGCGCTTAAGCTCGCTAATGAAGGAACTCAAGTACGACATTACATGCAGAATGCCTCGCGCCTACACATGCTGGCAACCCCGGGAGACCCGCTGTCTCCCGCGGAGCCAGCCCCGATGTTACTTTGGCCGTCAGAACCGGTCTCCAGGGCAACTACTAAAGGAGGTCCGCTATGCCGCTCTACGAGTATGTGTGCCGGGACTGCGGTCACACGTTCGACGTTCGCCTCCGCATAGAGGAGCACGAGAGGAAACGGCCCAAATGCCCGAAGTGCGGCAGCCGCAAGCTGGAGCACAGGTACAGCTCGTTCTTCGCCAAGACCGCCAAGAAGAGCTGATCCCGTGAAAGGCTTCCACATCGCCACGCCGGAACAGATCAAGTCCGGCGCGGTGGCGGATGTCTACTTCCAGCGCACCGCCGCCATCCTGGACGCGAAAGGGGTGGACGCGTACGTGCGGGCCGAGTTCATGGCCAAGTCGCTCCCCAAGGACTGGGAGTGGGCCGTCTTCGCCGGCCTGGCCGAGGTAACGCACCTGCTCGAGGGGATCGACGTCAACGTCCGGGCGATGGAGGAAGGCGCCATCTTCCGCCCCTACGAGCCGGTCATCGAGATCGAGGGCAACTACCGGGACTTCGGGGTCTACGAGACCGCCGTGCTGGGCCTGATCTGCCAGGCCTCGGGCATCGCGACCCGGGCCGCCCGCTGCCGCAAAGCGGCGGGACCGGGCCGCAAGCTGATCAGCTTCGGCGCCCGGCGCATGCACCCGGCCATCGCCCCCATGATCGAGCGGGCCGCCTACATCGGCGGCTGCGACGGCGTGGCGGTGGTGGCCAGCGCGGAGCTGCTGGGCACCGACCCGGTGGGAACGATCCCGCACGCCCTCGTCCTGGTCATGGGTGACACCGTCCGCGCCACGCAGGCTTTCGACGAGGTCATCGACAAGAACGTGCCGCGCATCTCCCTCATCGACACGTTCGACGACGAGAAGTTCGCGGCACTCGAGGTGGCGGATGCGCTGGGCTCGCGGTTGGCCGCCATGCGGCTCGATACGCCCGGTAGCCGGCGCGGCGACTTCTTCGAGATACTCAGCGAGGTGCGTTGGGAGCTCGACTTGCGTGGCTACAGCGACATCGACCTCTTCGTCAGCGGCGGCATCGATGAGCACACCATTCGCGAGCTGAACCCCGTGGTCGACGGCTACGGGGTGGGCACCTGGATCAGCGCCGCGCCTGTCGTCGATTTCAGCATGGACATCGTGGAGATCGACGGCGAGCCGAAGGCCAAGCGGGGCAAGTGGTCAGGCGCCAAGCAGGTGCTGCGCTGCGTCGGCTGCCACGAGGACGATATCGTGGCGCTGCACCGCGCGGAGGAGTGGCCGGAGAGCTGCCCCGAGTGTGGAGCCGACCTGGAGCCGCTGCTGGCTCTGCAGATGAAAGGCGGCGAGCTTAGTGGGCCGCGGCTGGATCCCGGGGACATACGGGCGCGGACACTGGAGCGATCCGACGAATTCGAGATCAATTGGGAGGACACGGTACCGTGAGCCAGGCAGCTACGCCGCAGGAAATCATAGATTTCTTCCTCGACCCCGCCAGCTATAGGCACGAAGTCGGCAGCGTGGAACACTCTCAGACCCACGTCTCCCATCTCTTCTTCGCCGGGGACTACGTCTACAAGGTGAAGAAGCCGGTGGACCTGGGGTTCCTCGACTTCTCCACGCTCGAGAAGCGGCGCGCCGCGGCGATGGCCGAGCTCGAGCTCAATCGCCGCGTCGCTCCCGATGTCTATCTCGATATCGCCGCGGTGCACCGTGACGAGGAGGGCCGCCTGAGCTTCGCCGCGCCGGCGATCGTCGAGGAAGTCGCCGTAGTGATGAGGCGCCTGCCGGAGGAGCAGCGGCTCTCCAAGCTCATCGAGTCGGGCGCCGTCGGGCCCGAGATGATGCGCGACCTGGGCCGCCTGGTAGCCGATTTCCACAAGCGCGCCGAGACCTCTCCCGAGATCGCCGGCTACGGATCGCTGGAAACCGTAAGGCACAATTGGGACGAGAACTTCGAGCAGACCGAGCCGTTCATCGGGCGCACGCTCACTTACAAGACGTGGGAGACCTGCAAGCAGGAGGTGGAGCGCTACATGCGGGTGTACGCCGACCTGTTCGAGAGGCGCATCGACGAGGGCTGGATCCGCGACTGCCACGGCGACCTGCAGACGGACGACATCTTCATCGATCCCCAGACCGGAGCCGCGCAGGTGCTCGACTGCATCGAGTTCAACAAGCGGTTCCGTTACTCGGACACGATCTCCGACATCGCGTTCCTGTCGATGGATCTGCGCTACCGGGGCGCCGACGATCTAGCCGCCGCGTTTCTCGACTCCTACTACGAGAACTCGAGCGACGAGCGCATCCCGTCGCTGCTCCGTTTCTATGAGTCGTACCGCGCCTACGTCCGCGGCAAGGTGCGCTCTTTCGTGATCGACCAGCCGGGGCCCAGCGCTGGGGAAAAGGCAGCGGCGACGGCTGAGGCGCGCGCCTTCTTCGAGCTGTCGCTGGCTGACGCTCTGCGGCTGCGGCCGAGGCTGGTCCTGGTGACCGGTCTGATGGGAAGTGGAAAGACGAGGCAGGCGAAGCAGCTGGCGCATCGCGCCGGCGCGCGCGTCTTCCACAGCGATGTAGTCAGGAAACAGCTGGCCGGTCTCGATCCGCAAGAGGAGCACAAGGTACCCTTCGGCTCCGGCATCTACTCGAGCGAGTGGACCGAGCGCACCTACCGCGCGCTCGCCGATGCGGCGCGGAAGGAGCTGGCCCTGGGGAAGTCCGTCATTCTGGATGCCTCCTGGTCGAAGGCCGGGCATCGCGCGATGGCCCGGCAGGTCGCTGCCGAGCGGGAAGCGTTGTTCGCGGTCCTCGAGTGCACCGCGCCCGACGAGGTGCTCAGGGCGCGGCTCTCGAAGCCCACCCGTACCATCACCGACGGCCGCCTGGAGCTGCTCGACGACCAGCGGGCGGCCTACGAACCCGTGGACGCCGAAGAGGCCGAGATGCTGCTCCAGATCGACACGTCGGGCGACTTCCAGAGGGCGGCGACCCGGGCCTTCGACACCCTCTTCACCTGAATCCAAACCTCAGGAGCTTTCGTAGGGGACGATGCGACGCCGCCGGATTTCCTTCGCGACCCGGCTCTTCATCGCCCTCTTTCTGCTGTCGGCCGCCCCATCGGTCGCACTGCTGGGCCTGGCGACCTGGGGTCTCAGGACCTACGTGGAGCTGGCGGGCGGAGGTGGCGCCTGGCAGGACGTCGGCGCGACCGGTCACGCGCTTCTCGATGCGCTGGAGGAGGCGGAGGCTGATTCGCTGGTGCGGGCCGCAGCCGAGGCGCACGAGAACGAGCTCTCTCGTTCCGTCAATCTCGCGCGCCGCTGGGATCTGATCGCCGGGCGCCTCGCTGGCGCGCTGCCCTGGGTCGCACTGGTGCTGGGTCTGTCCCTCGGCATTGTCGCCGCCTGGACGGCGCAACAGCTGGCCCGGCAGTTGAGCAAGCCGGTGGACGAGGTCGTCGACTGGGCCGGCCGCCTGGCCCGGGACGAGCCTCTGCCGGAAGCGGGTCCGGCGGAGCGGCACGGGCCCCCGGAGTTCTCCGTCTTGCGAGACGCCTTTCGACGCATGGCGGCCCGGCTGGCCGAAGGTCGCCGGCAGGCGCTGGAGGCGGAACGACTGCGAGGCCTGACCGAGATGGCCCGGCGCGTGGCTCATGAGATCAAGAACCCGCTGACGCCGTTGATGCTAGCCGTTCGGCAGGCGCGCCAGCTGGCATCGCAGGGCCGGTCGGAATTGTTGGAGGAGCCTTTGGGGATCGCGGCGGAAGAGGCGCAACGGCTCGATGAGATGGCACGCAGCTTCGCACAGCTCGGCCGCCTGCCCGAGGGTCCGACCAGCGTGATCGACCTCGAGGAGATGTTGCGCGATCTGCTGAAGAGCGACTTGCCCGACAGCGTGAACGGAACGCTACACGTCACCGGCGCGCTGCCGCCGGTGGATGGGCACCTCACCGCCTTGAGCCGCGCCTTCAGGAACCTGCTGGGCAACGCGGTGGAAGCGCTGGATGACCGGCCGGATGGCTGCATAGAGGTAACGATCACCGCGACGAGCGGGCGGGTTCAGGTCGCGATTGCCGACAACGGCCCTGGAATCTCCGCCGAGCACCGCGACCGGCTCTGGGATCCCGATTTCACCACCAAGAGCAGGGGCACCGGACTGGGCCTGGCCCTCGTGAGGCAGACCGTTCAGGCGCACGGCGGTACGGTGACGCTGCGCGATACCGACGCGGGCGCCTGCTTCGTCGTGGAACTGCCCCTGTCGCGGCGGGGTCCCGAATGAGGCTCGCGGTCCTCATCGCGGCCGCGCTCGTTTGCCTCGGCTGTGGTGAACGCGAGAACCGGGCTCCCGGCAGCGCCGGCTCCCCGGAGGTTCTCGACCAGGCCCTTTCGCTGGACGACTCGGCGGAACCGGCGCACCGGCCCGCAGCGGTCCCCGAGTTCCGCCTGCGACTCGATCCCGGGACACACGCGGTCGATGCCCGGATGGAGCTCGATGTGCCGGAGCCGAGCCCGCTCCATCTCCTCTTCCGAACCGAGTGGGAGGGCTACCCCGGTCTCGAGACACGGCTCCAACGGCTGGAGGCGTGGGGGCCGGCCGGCGCGATGCCCGTCGAGAAGGTGCCGGAAGGGCTGGGACCCGGGCACTACCTCGTCCAGCTCGAGCAGCCCGGTCGCGTCACCATCGCCTACACGATCGCCCTCACACCGGACGGAGAGTCGCGCCACTACCACCGCGTCTCCCAGCTGGCGACGGACGGCGGCCACTTGATCGGCAACGACCTCTTGCCACGAGTCTGGCTCGGCAGCCCGCGCGCCGGCCCGCAGCCGGCCCGACTCTGGTTCGCCGGCATGCCCGGCAACTGGCGAGTCGTCACCGTCGAGCCTCGCGCCGGTACCGGCTACGATGTCAAAGAGATCTCGAGCGCCGTCTTCGTAGTAGGGCCGCTGCGCACCCAGCGCTTCAACATCGGACCGCGGTCTTTGACCGCCGCCATCTACGGCCGCTGGCCGGTACGCGATGAGCGGGTCGTCGATGCGGTGAACCGGATCGCCGGTGGCCTGCACCGAATTGCCGCAGCGGGCTGGGTCCCGGGCGACTACGTGCTGGCGGCGGGGCGGGTGCCCGCCGATGTCCCCGGCCTGAGCACCGGCGGCCAGGTGATCGGACATTCCGGCATCGTGTTCGTCGGCGGGAGCGGGCCCGCCGAATTAGAGTTCCGGCACTGGATGTACACGACGGCGCACGAGCTCATGCACTGGTACATCCCGACGGCGTTCGACTTCGAGGACGCGCCGCCTTCCTGGTTCGCCGAAGGGTTCACAGATTACATGGCCCTCAAGATCCTGCTGGTGGGCGGCCTCATCGAGTGGCGGGAGTTCCTCGACGAGATCGGCGCGCGCTTCGCCCGCTATCGTGCGAGCCCCC
Organism: Gemmatimonadota bacterium; assembly: GCA_036475815.1. Lineage (GTDB taxonomy): Bacteria > Gemmatimonadota > Gemmatimonadetes > Palauibacterales > KS3-K002 > JBDHGH01. The sequence continues at coordinate 31,850 of JAZGAL010000154.1, read as the reverse complement.
TCTACGGAACGTCGATCGCCGAAGCGCAGGAGGATTTCTGGGACGAGGACGCCTACCGCTATATCTACGACGGTGGCGCGGCGGCGGCGTTCCTCCTCGACCTGGGGTTCCAGGATCGCGGCGGCTCGCTAGAACGCGTGCTCCGGGAGGTAGCGTCCCGTGACCGCTTAACGACCGAGGATCTCACCACCGCGTTGGCCGCGGTCAGAGAGAACGGCTGGATCGGCGACTGGCTGGCGACCGGAGCCAACCCGGATTGGGAGGCGCGGTTCGCGCCCTACGGATTAGCCTGGAGAAAAGATACTCTCACAAGTCTCAACGACTGGGCAAGCGATGCACTCAGCTCGATCAGATAACTCAGATGACGGCAGGCGTGGACGGCTCAGGGTCAGGGTGGCCGGCCTGCTGCGAGGCATCGCGGCGCTGCTCATCCTTCAGGCGCCTCTTGCCGATGCCAGCGCCCAGGACATCGTGGAGCTGGCGCGCCGGCGCCACCGCAACCCGGACCCGACGCTCGAAGACTACAGATCCAAGCTCATCACGCTGGTCAGCGTCGGTTGGATGACCGACCCGCTGGCGCCACCGAAGCTGATCGTGGCCAGCGAGCTGGCAGCGGGTGTGGCCTGGGAGCGCGAGGGTGGGTTGCAGATCAGGATGCTAGGGCAGCGCTATGTGACCTCTTTCGGCCGCGACGTCCAGGTGGGCCTCGACTTCGGCGAGCCCTGGTTCGTGGCGATCACGCCCGGCGACAGCCTGCGTGTGCTTGGCGGCATCGAGCTGCCGGGTCGCGCTGCCGTCCACCCGTTTGCCGAGGGCGCCGGGCGCTATTACGAGTACGAGCTAGGGGATACCGTGACGCTGCTCACTCCCTCCCGCAACGTCGACCTGGTGGAAGTGCGGGTCACGCCGACTCGCGGCGACGAGGCCCTCGTGGTCGGATCGATCTGGGTCGACGCCCTGACAGGCGACGTGGGCGCGATGCAGATCCGTTTCGTAGGCAAGCCGCTCTGGCCAAGCGATGAGGACCCCGAGGGCTCCACCTGGGCCAATCGCATCCTTTCGCTGTCGGCGACCTTGCAGCAGGGGCTCTGGGAGACGCGCTACTGGCTGCCGCACAAGCAAGAGCTCGAATTGATGGTGAACATCCCCTTCATCGGCAACTTCGCTATGCCAATCATCTTCAAGAGCGAGTTCGGCCATTACGACGTCAATACCGGCGAGCCCATCGCCTGGCTCTCGCCCGACTCTCTTCGCGACACGGCGGAGCCGACCCGTGACTTCAACGAGGGCGCGACCCTGTCCCTAAGCGTCGGTGGAGAGACCGAGAAGGTCGCCGGCGCCGACACCACCGGCGTCGAAGACGTTTTTCCCGAGAAGGCAACGCTGCAGGTCCGGGCCGGGCCTGCCGACGGCGGCTGGGAGATCATCCGGCCGCCCGACGACTCACTGCTCGCCTACGATGAATGGGATCGCCCGCTGGAAACGCCGACGTCGGAACTCACCCTGCCATCGGCGGAAGATCTCGAGCGCCGCGCCCAGGAGCTGGCACCCGACATCCTCGGACGGAAGATGTTCTTCGTCCAGTACGACCGTATCACCGACTTCATCCGCTACGATCGCATTGAGGCGCTGGGCATGGGACTCGACGTGAGGTACGACATCCCGCGGCGGCCCTTCTGGTCGATCGGCGCCGGTGTCAGCTTCGGTGTGGCCGACCTCGCGTTCAAGGGAAAGCTCGACTTCCGCTATGACTCGCCCAGCAAACGCATCGACCTCGCCGTGTACAGCCAGCTCGATCGGGCGGGCACAGCGCTCACCGACCAGAAGCGCGCCGGCCCTCCGGCGGCCCTCCGCGCTCTCGTCCTGGGCCGCGACGACGCCGACTACTATCGGGCCAGCGGCGTCGCACTGACGTACGGTAAGCGCTGGGGTCGCCTGGGCGGACGCCTCGGCGTCGGCTGGGAGGACCAGAGATCGGTAGAAACGAACACGCAGATCGCCATTCCCGGCATCTGGGAGAGTAGCGTGTTCCCACCCAACCCGCCGGCGAACGAAGGCGGCTTCTGGCGCGGCGATGTGGCAGCCATCATCTACATCGGCGATTGGACGCGACCCACCGACCGCGCCGAATTGCAGCTCGGTCTCGGGGGCGGCGCCGGCCCCAACACCTTCGACTACCTGCAGCCGCGGGCCAAGCTGGAGGGCCGGGTCGACTTCGGGGACAAGGCGGCCCTGGCCTTCTTGACCCAGGGCGGCTGGTCGGCCGGCGATGCTCCACTTCAGCGCTTCTGGGGCATCGGCGGGCTCCAGACCGTTCGCGGCTTCACCTATGGCACCCAGCGCGGCGACTCCTACTGGACCGGGCGGCTCGAAGTGAGCCCGAGACGCAAGGCGATCACGCCGGTCGTCTTCGGCGACATCGGCTGGGCCGGGTCTACAGAGGACTGGCCGGGCAGTGACCCGCTCTGGTCGTTCGGCATCGGCGCCAGTTTCCTCTGGGGGATCTTCCGCACCGACCTGGTGTTCCCGGAAGCTGATGACATCTGGCTGGAGTTCTACTTTGCGGGCGCTTTATAAGATGGTCATCGCGCGCATCCTGATAATCGACGACGAAGGCAACATCCGCCGGATGGTCGCCAGCCTTCTGAAAGCCGAAGGCTACTCGACCGATGAAGCGGGGTCGGGCGAAGAGGGCCTCGACAAGATGGCCGTGCAGGAGCCCGACGCCGTGCTCCTCGACCTGGCGCTGCCGGGTGCCAGCGGGTTGGAGGTCCTCGAACGGATCCACGAGGGCTGGCCCGAGGTGCCCGTCGTCATGATGAGCGGGCAGGCGACTCTGGGCGATGCCGTGCAGGCGACGCGTCTCGGCGCCTTCCAGTTTCTCGAGAAGCCACTCACTCCCGAGGCCGTCCTGATCACGCTGAAGTCGGCGCTCGAGCTCGCCCGCCAACGCGACCTGAATCGCGCGCTCCGTCAGGAACTCGAGCCGGGCCAGCAACTGGTGGGCAAGAGTCCCGCCCTGGAGGAGGTCAAGGCGCTCGCCCGGCGCGTCGCAGCGACCGATTCGCGCGTGCTGATCAGCGGGCAGAGCGGCACCGGCAAGGAGCTGGTGGCCGTGGCGATCCACGGGCTATCGGAACGCAGCGGCGGTCCGTTCGTACGCATCAACTGCGCGGCCATCCCACGCGATCTCATCGAGAGCGAGATGTTCGGCCACGAGAGGGGCTCCTTCACGGGCGCGACCCGGCAGCGCCGCGGAAAGTTCGAGCTGGCCAGCGGTGGCACGCTGTTCCTCGATGAGGTAGGCGACCTCAGTCCCGAAGCGCAAGCGAAACTGCTGCGCGCCATCGAAGCCGGCGAGATCGAGCGGGTCGGCGGCAGCGCCCCGATCGCCGTCGACGTGCGCATCATCGCCGCCACGAACCACGACCTCCAGGCCGAGGTCGAGGAGGGCCAATTCCGTGAGGACCTCTTCTTCCGCCTCCACGTCATGCCGATCCACATCCCGCCGCTCCGCGAGCGGAGGGAAGACGTGCCCCTGCTCGTCGCTCACTTCATCGCTCGCTTCCGGACCCGACACGGCCTGCGGGCACCCATCTTGACCGACTCCGCCATGAGCGCTCTCGTCGCTTACGATTGGCCCGGCAACGTCCGTGAGCTCGGCAACGCCATCGAGCGGCTCATGATCCTCTACCCCGAGAAGCCCGTCGGCGCCGACGAGATCGGCACCGTCCTCCCCCGTGTCCGGCCCGGCGGGTCCGCCTCATCTGTGCGGGCCGGCTCGCTCTCCGAGATGCTGGAAGGTTTTGAGCGCGAGCTCATCAAAAGGGCGCTGGATACCGCCGGCGGCAACATCGCCGAGGCCGCGCGCCAGCTCGCCACCGACCGACCCAACCTCCATCGCCGCATGAAGCGGCTCAGCATCCAGCGTAGCGGCGCGGAAGACGACCTGGACGACGCCTGACAGTCCGTGCGTCTCAGCCACGCCCGGCGTCTCCAACTGACACGATCGCGCACAGCCGGACTCGCCAGGAGACGCTTGAATACTGGGCTCGCCGCGAAACCGTTTTCGGTACCGGGTTTGCTTCCAGGTAGGTGTGTGTCGCATTTTCCCTGCTTGGAGGACCTCTATGAATGGCGCGTACAGAACTCTCATCGCCGCCGTCCTTCTCCTTTGCGTCCAGGCGCCGCTCGCCGCCCAGGACACCGTCGCCGTCGGCGTGCGGACGCCGCTGCCCCCGGGCGAAGAGCTGCCGGACCGGGTAGCCGACCAGCTCGTCGCGTTCTACAACCGCACCAGCACGATCCGCTTCAGCGGCCGAACGCGCATACCGGCCGGGCAAAGCATCGCCGGCGACGTCGCCATCCTGGGTGGCCCGGTGGAGATCGCGGGTGTCGTTGACGGCAACCTCATGGTACTGAACGGCGACATCACGCTGGTCGAGGGCTCCCGCATCGGCGGCGAGCTGACCGTGGTCGGCGGCGTTGTTTTCGGCGTCGAGCATGCTGATGTGGACGGCGTGATCACGACCTACACGGCCATCTTCCGTTACCGCCGGACCGAGGAGGGGATCGAGTACCTGGGCTCCCAACCCGCAGAGCGGTCGGAGCCCAGCGGCCGGACGCTCACCCTGCCCAGCTGGAAGTTGGGCAGCAGCGAGATCTACATCTCCGCCCGGGCATACAACCGGATCGAGGCGCTGCCGATCGCCATCGGGCCTCGTATTCAGACCGGCGGCCGCAATCCGCTACGCTTGAACGCGCTGTTGATCTACCGGACGCAAGGCGGCTTCAATCCCGACGAGAGCAACCTCGGGTACCAGGTGAATGTCCGGCAGTGGTTGGGCGGCCACCGCGCATTCTGGATAGAGGGCGGGATCAAGTCGATCATCGATCCCATCGAACGCTGGAAGTTCTCCAACCTCGAGAACTCGCTCTCCCTGTTCCTCTTCCGGCACGACTACCGCGACTACTACGAGCGCAAGGGCTGGTACGGTCTGCTCGGCTGGAACTCCGGCACGTTGTTCGGCTCACTCGAGTACATCGACGAGAAGCAGGACAGCGTCAAGACGAACAACGTCTGGACGATCCTCTTCAACAAGACCGAGCCGCTGGGGCCCAACGCGGATATCGACCGCGGTGATTTGCAGAGCGTAAAGCTGACGTTGGGGATCGACACCCGCAACGACGAGGAGAGACCGCAGTCGGGCTGGCACAACGTGCTAAGCATCGAGCAGGCTGTCGACGGCGATCTCAGTGGCCGAAAGCCGGACTTCACCGCTGTCTCCCTCGACCTCAGACGCTACCTGCGCGTCAGCCACAGCTCGGTGGTGGCGCTCAGGGTGGTCGGCGGCGGCCCCATCGGAAGCGACCGCACACCGGCACAGCGCGAGCATGTGATCGGCGGCGTGGGCTCTCTGCCCGGCTACGACATCCTGCAGTTCGACTGCGGCGCCCGCGAACGGCCGACCTTCGGGGAGTTGCCCGGCTACGGGTGCCAGCGCTTCACTCTCTTCCAGGCCGAGTACATCACCGGGCTGGACTTCCATTGGCGCTGGGACCAGGACCGGGACGCCAGCGACATCCAGGGCGACATATTCAGCGTCGATTTCAACCCCGCCCTCGTCCTCTTCTATGACGCGGGCGCAGCTTGGAGCACCGGCGAGAACTACTGGGACCACCTCACGAAGAGCGACAACTGGGTAGCAGATCTCGGCGCCGGACTCGCCTTCGGCGGCTTTGGCTTCTACGTCGCTTACCCGCTGACGGGAACGGGCGGATTCAACTTCGTCGTGCGACTCAAGGCCAGGTTCTGATCGCGGCGGCGCTCGCCGCGATCTCGGCCGCGGCCGTCCCGGCGGCGGCCCAGGACCCGCATCTGTCCCTGTCAGCGGGAAACGCCGAAAACGGCTGGCGCGCCGCGGTTCACCCCGTGGGCCTTTTGAGCGACTCGGCCCTCATCCGCCCACTGCTGTCCGGCCTGCCGCTCCGCTTCCACTTCCAGCTGGAGCTTTGGCACGACAAATTCATCGCCGACGGGCTGGTGGAGCGGGCGGCTTGGTCGCTGATGCTGTACCAGGAGCCGCTCTCGGGTGAATTCAATCTGACGCGCTCATGGGACCCGGACCGCGACGAGTGGTTCGCGACGCTCGGAGCGGCGGCGCAGGCGCTCGAGCGCGTGTACCTGTCACCGCTGCAAGGACCGGCACCCAGCAGCGGCCGCTATTACTACGAAGCGCGATTGGAGGTCGAGGTCCTGTCACTCGGCGACCTCGACGAGTTGGAGCACTGGCTGCGCGGTGAGTTGATCGATGAGGAGGGTAACCCGGGGAGCACCGTAGCCCGCGCCGTCGGCCGCGGCCTCAAGAGACTCTTCATCCGCTTGATCGGCCTCTCAGCCCGCAAGTACGAGGCGCGCACCGAGCTGTTTCGTCCGTGAGTCGTAGTTCGAAGTTCGAGCAATAGGAGGCATGCTCCCATGAAGTGGATCCCTCGCGTTGCCATACTCGGCGGGTTAGCCCTCTGGGCGTTCCTGGCCACCGCTGCGGAGGCCCAAGAGCAGTGGGACATCGAGGCCGAGCACGGCCCATCGACCGTCATCGAATTCGAGACGGACGAAGGGACCTGGCTGAACCTCGACGTCAGCCCCGACGGTCGTTGGGTCGTCTTCGAGCTGCTCGGCGACATCTACCGGGTCCCAATGGAGGGTGGCGACGCCGATCTCCTCTCCGGCGGCGTCTCGTACGAGCAGCAGCCACGCTACAGCCCCGACGGAACCACCATCGCGTTCGTCAGTGATCGCAGCGGCATCGACAACATCTGGTTGATGGACGCCGATGGGTCGAATCGCCACCAGCTCACGGAGGAGAAGGAGTCGCTTCCCACCGCACCCAGCTGGACGCCCGACGGTGATTACATCGTGGTGAAGCGGCACGTGAAGAACACGCGCTCGCTGGGCGGCGGCGAGATCTGGCTCTACTACATCCAGGGTGGGTCGGGCATCCAGCTGGTGGAGAAGCTGAGCTTCACCTCTGACCAGAACGAGCCCGCCGTATCGCCGGACGGCCGCTGGGTCTACTACGACTTCACTGGTCCCTTCGACTACAACAAAGACGTGCACGACGGGATCTTCCAGATCAACCGCTACGATCGCGAGACGGGCGAGATCGAGCCGGTGACGCGAGGCCCGGGCGGCGGCATCCGGCCTACGCCCTCACCCGATGGCCGCTCGCTCGCCTTCATCCGCCGCGTGGCGACGAAGACCGTCCTCTTCGTCCGCGATCTGGCGACGGGGGCGGAGCGGCCGGTCTTCGATGGGCTCGACAAGGACCAGATGGAGACGTGGACGGTGCACGGCGCCTATCCCGCCTTCGCCTGGACGCCCGACTCGGAGCGGATCGTCATCAACTTCGCAGGCAAGCTCTGGTCGCTCGATCTGAGCACCGGTGAGCCGACTGCCATCCCGTTCAGCGCGACGGTCAACCAGCGAGTCACCGACGCGCTGCACTTCGACTATCCCATCGACGACGAGTCGTTCCGATCCCGCATGATCCGCTGGCCCACGATCACACCAGACGGTGAGCGGCTCGTCTTCCAAGCGGTGGGTCACCTCTATCAGATGACGCTGCCGGAAGGGAAGCCGGAACGCTTCACCGAGCTCACTGCCCTCGAGTACGCGCCATCGGCGTCGCCGGACGGACGCTGGGTCACGTTCGTCACGTGGAGCGAGGACGAGGGCGGCCAGCTCTGGAAGGTGCAGCTGCCCCGCGTTGGCCGTACGGCCCGACCCCAGCAACTGACGGTGGCCCCGAATCAGTACGCGAACCCCGTCTTCTCTCCGGACGGCCGCCGCATCGCGTTCCTCGCCGGCAGCGGCCGGGTGAACCGCGGCAGCGACCTCGGCGCCGAGTTCTACCTCGAGATTCGCTGGATGCCCGCCGACGGCGGCGATTCCCGGCTCGTCACCACCACCGCCAACCGCGGTTCCAATCGTCGCATGCCGCGCTTGCGCTGGAGCGCCGACGGCGAGCGACTCCTCTACCAAGAGAGCGACGACGGCAAGACCTATCTCACCAGCATCGAGCTCGACGGCGGCGGCGAGCGCAGGCTAATGGTGAACGAGCAGGCCGAGGAGATAGTCCCGTCGCCCGATGGCCGCTGGCTCGCCTTCAAGGAACTGCACAACGTCTACGTGGCGCCGCTACCCATGGCGGGCGGCGACCCACTCAACATCGAGGCCGCCAAGGCGGGTGTCCCGGTGAAGCAACTCACCCGTTATGGCGGCGACTGGATCGACTGGTCGGCCGACAGTCGCAGCGTCAGCTTCGTGCTGGGCCCAACGGTATATCGCATGTCACTCGGTCAGATCTTCGCGGAGCCGGAAGAAGAGGATTCGACAGAGGCAGAGGGCGGGGTGAAGCCCAACAACATCTTCGAGGGCGACATCTTCGAGACCGAATTAGTGATCCCGAGGGCACGGCCCTCGGGCGCAGTCGCACTTACTGGCGCACGCATCATCAGCATGCGCGGCGACGAAGTGATCGAGAACGGCACGATCGTGGTGGACGGCCCACGCATCGTTGCCGTCGGTCCCTTCAGTCGGGTGATCGTCCCGCAGGGCGCTCGCGTCATCGATGTCAGCGGTAAGACGATCATCCCGGGGCTCGTGGACGTGCACGCGCACATGGGCTACGGGGCGCTGGATATCAATCCCGAACGCGAGTGGCGCTACTACGCGAACCTCGCCTACGGCGTCACCTCGGGTCTCGACCCGTCCGCCAGCACCCAGGCCGTGTTCGCCCAGTCGGAGATGGTCAAGGCGGGTCTCATGCTCGGCCCACGCGTTTATTCCACCGGGTTTATCCTCTACGGGGCCGAGAACCCCAACAAGGCGGTGATCGACAGTCTCGATGACGCCCGCTATCACATCCGGCGCCTCAAGGCTCAGGGTGCCACCGCGGTGAAGAGCTACAACCAGATGCGCCGCGACGTGAGGCAGTGGATCATCAAGGCGGCGCGCGAGGAGGAGATCCTGGTAGTGCCGGAAGGTGGCTCCATGTACCAGCAGAACATGACCATGGTGCTGGATGGCCACACAGGAATCGAGCACGCGATACCGATCGCTCCTCTCCATCGCGACGCCGTGCAGCTCGTCGCCAGGAGCAAGACCGCGTATACACCGACTCTGATCGTCGGCTACGGCGGCGTCTGGGGCGAGAACTACTGGTACCGCCACTACGATGTCTACGCGAACGAGCGGCTGCTGCTCTTCACACCCCAGGGTATCCTCGACTCCCGGGCGCGCCGCCGCCTGCTGGTACCGGAGGAGGAATGGAATCACATCGAGCTGTCGAAGACGGCAAACGCGATCGCTGACGCCGGCGGTCGCGTGCAGCTTGGCGCCCACGGTCAGCTCCAAGGACTCGGCGCTCACTGGGAGCTCTGGATGATGGAGCAAGGCGGCATGACGCCGATGGAGGCGCTCCGAGTCGCCACGATCTGGGGAGCCGAATACATCGGCCTCGGCGAGGACATCGGCTCGCTGGAGCCCGGCAAGCTAGCCGACCTGGTCGTGCTGGACGCGAATCCGCTGGACGACCTCAAGAACAGCGAGCGCATCCACATGGTGATGAAGAACGGTTTCCTCTACGACGACGAGTTGAACGAAGTATGGCCGGAGATGAAGCCGCGAGCGCCGTTCCGCTGGCAGCAATAGTGATTGCAGAACGCGTCCACTCATCGAAGGAGCCTTATATCGCGGGGTCGATACCGTATCCCTTCATTTTCTGATACAGCGTGGTGCGACCCATGCCCAGGCGTTCGGCCGCTTGTGTACGGTTCCCGCCCGAGGCTTCCAACGCCTCCAGTATCGCCTCGCGCTCCTCTTCTGGCGGCCTGGGTCGGTAGCGAACCTCCCGAGGCCGCGAACCCGCCTCTCTGGTGAGCGCGTCATGGTCGCCAGCCAAGACTTCGCCGGGAAGATGTGAGGGCTCGATCAGGTCTCCATCACAGCGGATCACCGCACTCTCCACCACCGCCATCAGCTCGCGCACGTTGCCCGGCCAGTCGTGCGCAGTGAGCTGGCGCATCGCGACTTCACTGAAGCCGCGACTCTTCCGCTCGCGGCCCACATTGACACGGCGCAGCGCGTGTGCCACGAGGAGCGGGATGTCATCCTTACGTTCCCGCAGCGGCGGGATCGCTATTTGAAAGACCTTGAGGCGGTAGTAGAGATCACGCCGGAACCGTCCATCGGCCACCGCAACCTCGATCTCACTATTCGTTGCCGCGATGAGCCGAATATCTACACGGTCGGGTCGGACGGCACCCACTCGAGTCACCTCACTCTCCTGGAGTGCACGGAGCAGTCGCTGCTGCATCCCAAGACTCACGTTTCCGATCTCGTCCAGGAACAGCGTGCCGCCGTCCGCTGCCTGGAACACCCCGAGTCGATCACGGACAGCACCGGTAAACGCGCCGCGCACATGACCGAACAACTCGCTCTCCAACAGACCCTCGGGCTGGGCGCCGCAGTCCAGGGGAACGAAGGGCTGTAGTTTGCGCTTGGACAGATCGTGAATCGCGCGCGCGACGAGCTCCTTGCCTGTCCCCGTCTCCCCGGCGATCAGGACCGTTGCATCAGTGGGGGCCACGCCTTGGATCGCCGCGAACACTCCACGCATCGCGGCGCTTTCACCCAACAGGCCACCCGGCCCGATACCAGGTTCCGCCTTTTGATCCAATCGCGGGCGCCGGGAGAGGAGCTCCACGATGCGGGCACGCAGATCCTCGTGGTCTACGGGCTTGGTCAAGAAGTCATCGGCGCCCAATCGCATCGCCTCCACAGCGGACGAGACCGTGCCGTAGCCCGTAATGATCAGAATCGGTACGTCCTCGCCTTGAGCGCGAAGCGCTTCCAGAACCCGAAGGCCGTCTTCGTTCTCCATCTTGAGGTCGAGCAGCATAAGGTCGACCCCGCCACGCTTGAGCACTTCGGCTCCCGCGTGCCCGCTGGCCGCGCTCACAACCTCGTAGCCGTCGTCTTCGAGTAGGGCCCGCGTCGAGGCGCGAAAGGCCCGGTCATCATCCACCAGCAGGAGCCGCGCCTTACTCACGCCCCTCTCCCGGCATCGTACTTGCCACAGGATCTGCCGCAGTCACGGCAGGAATATCTACGATAAAGGTTGCGCCAGAGGGCGATCCCCGCTTGACCTCGATTCGGCCTCCATGGCTTCGCACGATCTCTTCGGCGACGAACAACCCTAGACCCATGCCGCGCGTTTTCGACTTGGTGGTAAAGAACGGATCGAATATCCTAGGCACGACGTCGGCCGGGACCCCTGGCCCGTTGTCCGCAACGATGAGGCGCACGGCCCCGTTGACTTGCATTACCTGCAGCGTCAGAGAGCCTCCATCCGCCATGGCGTCCGCAGCATTGCGCACCAGATTCAAGAGCACCTGCTTCAGAGCATCGGGGCCGATGGCAACCGCCGGCACGTCGTCATCACTCAAGCAGCGCGCTTCGATCGCACATTCCGCCAGTCGATGGCTCTCGAGCTCGAGCGTTGCCCTCGCGATCTCAACCGCGTCAGCGGTAGTCTCTTCGACTCTCGGACGATTGAGGTCGAGCACTTGCCGGGTCAGGCGGGCAAGCCGCTCGATTTCCTCTATGGCCATCACGAGGAAAGATCGATTGCGCTTATCCGTCGCACCCCTCCGTTCCAGCACTTCCAGACAGTTGCGGACATTGGCAATCGGGTTGTTGATCTCGTGAGAAAGCTGCGCGATGATCCTGCCGGTTGCTGCGAGCTTCTCACGCTGGATCAGGTCAGCCTGCACTTCGCGCAAACGCCGTTCTTTCTCCGCCAGTGCCTTGTTCACATCTGCCAGCTCGCCGATACGCTGGCTCAGAGCCTCACGCATCGCGACAAACGCGTCGGCCAATCGTCGCAGCTCAGCCACTCGAGGCTCGGGCACCGGACGGCGGAAGTCGCCGGCGGCCAGGGCTGCGGCCGCGCTCGCCAGCTCTTCCGCGGGCCGAACGGCCCAGCTGGTGACAATCCAGGCCAGCACAAGCACACCACCCAGCGCGACAAGAAGGCCGCCGCCGAGTGTACGCCACGCGCGCCGCACCGGCGCGCTGGCAGCGTCCAGCGAAAGGATGAATACCGCCCGGCCAACCGAGCCAAGAGGCTCGACGGCTGCGATATAGGCTTCCCCCTCGAAATCGATGCGTGCTGGCTGAGCGGCGTGCTGGATTGCCCGTTGGCTCACCGAAGCGTCAATCCCCGGGTCTGTGCCCGCCGCCACAGTCCCATCGGCAAGCACGAAGCTAACCTGGGCGCGCGTTAGAGTGGCGAACAACCTGGCCGCCCCGTCATCGAAGGGGCGGTAGACTCCCGCGGCACCAACCAGCTTCCCATCTGCACCGTGAACGGGTGCAAGGGATATCAACCGCAACGATCCACCCGAACTGTCGGGAGCGACGGGCATTTCACCTCGGCGCACAATGGCCATCAGCGCTTCACTCGTCGCCGGTCCAATGAGGGATCTGCCCGACGCATCTACCAGCACAGCCGGCTCGCCGAACTCCGCCTCGATGTTTCTCGCGATATCCGCTAGCGCGACTGAATCGCGCCGGGCTAGGGCCTCCGCTAATCCGGGAGCGTGGGCGGCCTCCTTCGCATGCATCATCAGAGCCCTGCCCTCGGCGGCGACTTGCGTCTCAAAAACGCTTCGCGCCCGCACCACTGCCTCAATGGTCTGGGAGCGAACGTCTTCCACGGCTGCCCGACCCAGTAGTAGGATAGAGGGTACTAGCACAGCCACAAACGGCGCTACCGCAGCCAAGATCAGGGTCGACTTGAGAGAGAATGGCCTCATACGGAATACCTAATGCAAGGACTCCCGGCGATACGCGCAACCCGAACGTGGGGCATTGAGCCCGACGGACTATGCCCCACCTTCAGCAACCGCACTCAGCGTGTCAAGCCCGTCACGTCGCCGCGACTGCCGACGCTCTCGAGACCATTCACGATAACAGCCGTTCCCGATGGAATGGAGCCCAAGGGATCGAAGCCGAAATCAATCGTCGCAGGCGCAGTGGCGGCGCCGGCAGCGACTAACGCTCCGAGTGGCTTGACCGAGAACGGACCCGGCGTGTCGTTGTCGGTAGGCTCAAGCGTGATCACGACCATCCAATTCCCATCATTCAGCGTAAAGGGCGGCCGCGCTAGACCCTCAGGGAGCATGACGGCGGCGTTGTCCATCACGTAGTCGCTGCCGGGTATGGGCGGCCCCGTATTCTCCGTCCCACCAAACGGCCCCACGTTGTCGCTATCCTGCGCGCTCGTCCCGTTGATCCCCTGATCGTCGGCGAAGCGGCCCGTGGTCACGGCAAAGGGGCCTGAGGTCTCGACGACCCACCCTTCGTATATCCAGCCGTCCACTAATGCCGGCAGCGTCAGACTCGCAGGTGGCGGCATGCCCGGCGTGCCGATCCACACCCCCTGCTCGTCGTTACCGTTGTTCGGAGCGCCCGCAGCCTCATCCGACGGGGTCCTCAGGAAGAACTCCCCATTCGAGTTGCCGGAGCTGAACGCCTCGCTCTCCAGCGCGAATCCTACCAGCGAGAACGTTGCGACGCCGGTGGCATCGAACGCCCCGCCCATGAGCTTGGATGCCGAAGGGGCCGTGTCCAAGTCGTTCTCGTAGGTGATGACGACCACCTCGGGCATCGTCACATCGGCTGGAACGTCGAAGACTGCCCCGTCTACCTCGCCGTTCGCTCCCGGCGTCACCTCCCCTGCCAGGTACGGCGTGCCGCCTTCGATTATCCAGAGCTCGTACCGCCCCGTCTCAAGGGGCTGAAGGTTCTGAATATCGAGCTGCACCTGCGACACCTGCACTACATCCTCGTCATCGTCGCAACCGAGTAACGCACCGGTGGCAAACGCTGCGACCAGGATAGCCCTGAACCATGCTGATCCTTGTAGCATGTTCCCCTCCTTCTGGTTTGGCTTCCAGTGACTGCTGAGTCTCGATCGAACCGGTACTGTCGAGTTGTACTGGCACAGAGCCGGCCAGAAGGGTGCCAGCCTCAACACATGCCGTAAGTCTAAGTGAATTAACGAAGTACAGACCCGGCCCCGTAGGCAGGGCACGCGGGGAGGACGGCGCGTCAGACGTTCAATGAACAGCGGCCAGCGTACACTGCATAGCCGGCGGCGGGATGCTCTTCAGGCGCCCTCTACCGCTGAGCCATGACATGGCAATCATTTTTCTCCCAGCTTCCTCTCGGCGACCCCGGCGTCAGACAAAACACATCGGCTGTCCATTGAACACCTCCAGGTGTGCAGTGGACACTCAACGGCGGACTTCCGGCACCGCCGCGGGCTGGCGCGGAACCGCTGCCGCGCCGGACCTGTTCTTCCGGCATGGATCCAGCGCGCCGAGCAGTCACCGTTCTGTCGTTGTTGGCCGCGACTTTCCTGCATCCCGCCGGCACCGGCGACCTCTACTCCCAGCAGGGCGCCGAACTGCTTCGCGCCGAGTTCAGCGACCTAGCGATAAAGCACTGGGTGGGCATCAAGCTCGCCACGCGCGCTAATCGTTTCACCGTTGTCGAGGAGAGCGGCAGGCCTGTCCTCATGGCCGAGAGCGAGAAGTCGGCCTCAGCACTCTGGTACAGGCTCGACATCCCGCCACGCGAAGGCAGCACCGTTGCCTGGCGCTGGAAGGTGGGAAGCGCGCTGACGGGGAACACGCGGGAACGCGAGAAGAAGGGTGACGACTACGCCGCCCGCTTCTTCGTCATCTTCGACGCCCAGCCGTTCAGCCGCGAAGGTCGAGCCATCTGCTACGTTTGGGCGGCCGGCGAGCCGGTTGGAGCGGTGTTTCGGAATCCCTACTTCCCGAACGTTGCAACGGTCGTACTGCGGAGCGGGGATGCGCACGCCGGTGAGTGGGTGGCTGAAGAACGCGATTTCGTGAGCGACTACCGGCAGGCCTTTGGCGAGGCACCTGAAATTGTCACGGCGGTGGCGGTGATGGTCGACACCGACAACACGCAGCGGAGAGCAACCGCCTGGTTCGACGAGATCAGGGTGAAGCTGCGGCCACCCGATGCTCTCATCTCCAAGTCGCCCGCCTCGAAGGGTTTCTAGTACTTGAGGCCCGTATCGCAGAGAATCGTGGCGACCTTGGGCGAATCCCCGAGCCGCCCACTCTGTATCAGCTTTACCGCTGCGCATACATTGGCTGCCGCCGAATACCCCACGTGCAGTCCCTCTTTCTCGGCCAGCAGTTGGCGGTAGACACCAGCTTCTTGATCGGAGACCGCGATGAAGTCGTCAGCCAGGTGCGGATCCCATTGCGGGGGCACCCACGCGTAGCCGGTACCCTGGAGTAGGTGACACGGCTTTGTGACCTCCTTGCCGGCCAGCACTTCCGCTCCTTCGGGCTCGACCGCTACGCAGCAGACGCCCGGTTTCCGCCGCTTCAGGAATCGACTCACGCCAACGAACGTCCCGCCCGTGCCGACTGCCGCCACGAACGCATCCAGTTCATCCCCGACGGCGTCCCAAATCTCGGGACCGGTACCGTCCTCATGCGCACGCACGCATGACGGATTGTTGAACTGATCGACGAAGAAGGCATCGTGTTCGCTGGCGATCTCGATCGCCCGCTCCGATGCCACCTTGATGTCGGCACCGCTCACCTGACCCGGACAACCCTCGACCTGAGGCACGAGGACGACTTCCACACCTAGCGCTTCTAGCATCTGAGCGCGCGCCGGGCTGTTGCCCTCCGACATGGTGACGATGAGCGGGTGGCCCAGGACATTACACACGACCGCCAGCCCCGCCCCCATGTTGCCGCTCGTCATCTCGACCACCGGCTGTCCCGGCGCCAGTCGCCCTGATTCACGGGCATCTTGAATGATGCGGAGGGCGGTGCGATCCTTAACGCTTCCACCGGACTGCATGAACTCGGCCTTCGCCAGGATCGTCCCCGGCGCCGGGTGGAGTCGGGATAGAGCGACCAGCGGGGTGTCGCCGATGAGGCCGAGTGCGCTCGTGGAGATTTCTCTCATTGGGGCTTACTATGCCGTTGCGTAGGCTGCCGCAAGCCCCCTCACCACGACCGAGAGAGGCGCCGATGCGTAGAGCGAGAGCCATCCTGTCGACCCTGTCGCTGGCCTTGACGGCGAGCGCCGCCAACGCGCAAGAAGAGCCCGGCTACCCGATCGAGGAGTTCCTCAGCGTCACATCCATCTCGGAGATCGCCGTCTCCCCCGATGGTCGATATGTCGCTCTCATCAGCCGCAAGGATGATTTCCAGCGCAACGAGCCCGAGTCGACGATCTGGCGGATCGATCTCGACGAGCGTGGCCGGCCGACCGCAACCGTGAGGTTGGCGGCCTCCGCGCCTTCCTACTCGCAGCTCGGCTGGTCCGCCGATAGCCGGTACCTGGCGTTCCTGTCCGGCGGAGCTTCAGGTGAAAGCAATCATGTCTACGTTCTCGACATGCGTGGTGGGGAAGCCCTGCGGCTCACCGATCCGGAGCAATTCAGCGATGGCGTCGCCACCTACGACTGGATGCCCGACGGGACAGCGATAGTCTTCGCCGCGCCTCTTCCGCAGACGCCGGAAGAGAAAGAGGCTTACGAGACTCTGTACGGCGACGTGATGCGCTTCGCTGACGAGCCGCACGCCATGACCATCGAGCGCATCCCCGTCTCACTGAAGGACACCGAGGCGACCCGGCTGGCGCGCGTGAGCATCTGGGTGCAGAGCCTCAAGGTGGCGCCGGGCGGCCGGCTTGCCGCGCTGCTCTCCACCGCGCCCACCAAGCCGCAGCGCTTCTACAACGGCCTCTCCCAGACGGAAATCTTCCTTCTGCCGCTGCAGGGCGACGGCAGCCTGCGCCGGCTGACCAGCAACTTCATCTCGGAAGGCACGATACAGTGGCGACGCGACGGCGATGGACTGTACGTGAACGGGTTGGGCTACCTGAACGAGACCCGCGGGCGCTGGACCCAGGGTAGGATCTTCGCGGTCACGCTGGACGGCGCGATGCGGCGCGTCGCATCCGATTTCACGGGAAGCTGGGCACAAGCCCAACAGATGCCCGACGGTACCCTTCTCGGCGGCGCCGTTCTGTCTACGCGAGCCAACCTGTACCGGATAGATCCTCGCAGCGAGCGCCCGGAGCCCCTCACGGATTACCGGGGGGCCGTCTCTGATCTGTCCGTCTCGCGTGATGGCTCGATCATCGCGTTCGCCCTCGTGACGGACCGATCCGCGCCCGAGGTGTACGTGGCGCGCGGCGTCAGGAACATCGGCAAGGCAGAGCGAGTCACCGACCTGAACGCTGACTTCAACGCCATGCCCAGACCGGAGATCGAAGCGATCCGCTGGCCGAACGGTGAGGGGGATGAGATCGAGGGCATCCTGTTCTGGCCGGCGGGGCGAGCGGGGCCTACCGCTGGTCGTGGACATCCACGGTGGCCCGTGGTCGGTCAGAACCGAGAACCTGGGACCGTTCAGCTTCGCCTACTATCCGGCACTGCTCGCATCGCGCGGATTCCTGGTGCTCGAGCCCAACTACCGTGGCGGCACCGGGCGTGGCGACGAGTTTCTGCACGCTATCGAAGGCTACTCGTGCTCACGGCCGGCCACCGACATCTTGTCTGGCGTCGACTACCTGATCGAGCAGGGCTGGGCCGACCCCGATCGTATGGGGGTGATGGGTTACAGCTACGGCGGTCTGATGACGAACTGCCTGATCACACGAACCGACCGCTTCCGGGCGGCCGCCTCGGGTGCCGGCCTCTGGAACGACATATCCTATTTCGGTACAGCGGATAACTTCGTGCAGAACGATGTGCGCAACCTCGGGCAGGCGCCCTGGGAGGATCTGGAGAACTACTGGGAAGAATCGCCGATCAGTGGCGCGGCCAACATCACCACGCCCACGTTGATCGTTATCGGAGGAGCCGACCGCCGGGTCCCTACGACGCAGGGCTACGAACTATACCGAGCGCTCGTCAGGCTCGGTGTGCCGGCTGAATTGCTAGTCTTCCCCCGTGAACCGCACAGGTTTCGCGAGCCGGCTCACAAGCTGGCCAAGGTCAGAGCGGAGATCCGCTGGCTCGACCGCTACGTGCTCGGTAAGAGCGCAGAGGTCTTCGATTAGGCGTTGGTCCGCTCTCCGAATCATGAACCGCGGCGGCTGTCGCGCTGCGAGAACCGAACGAAAGGCACATCGAGATGAGTTCCGCGGCTCTGTTACCACTTGGTCTGTTGCTATTCGCCGCAATCCACTTGCCGGCGGCGAGCCAAAGCGAAGCGTGGCCACGAAGGGTTCTGATCACTAATGACGACGGGATCGAGGATGAAGGGCTGCTGGTCCTGGCCCGAGCGTTCGCGCCGCTGGCCGAGACGTACGTCGTCGCTCCGATGGATAACCGCAGCGCCAGCACCAACTACATCTCGGCTATCGCAAAGCGCAGTCTGGAAGTCGAACCCAGGGACCTCGGCGAAGGAATCACCGCTTACGCCGTCGATGGCTACCCCGCCGACGCGGTCACCTTCGCGCTCACCACGCTGCTCGCTGACGACCCGCCCGACCTGGTGATCTCCGGCGTGAACAACGGGCCCAACCTCAGCGATGACGCGTACCTCTCGGGCACGATCGGAGCCGCGCGGATGGCCGCCTTCTTCGGCGTCCCGGCGATGGCCGTATCCGGCCACAACGGCGAATCCGAGACTCTCGCGGCGATCGCGGCCTGGGTGGTCGAACTGTCCCGCAGCCAGCTGGTGCGCCGCCTCGAGTCCCGCCAGTACCTCACCGTCAGCTTCCCTCGTGTCCCGGCTGCAGAGATCGAGGGCGTGGATGTCGTGCGCCGCGGGCCGCCGACGTGGAAGATCGAGTTCGAGCGGAGTGACATGCCGGCGAGCGAGCCGGAGCGCGAGCTCTGGGGCCTCCGGATCGTGCATCAGTCGGTCACCCCGCCCGCCGGGACCGACACGTATGCGTACGGCGAGAATCGTATCGCCATCGTCCCCATGCGGGTGGACGAGCACGACTACGAGCTACTCGAGAAGCTGCTTAGCTCCGGCGGCGATATCCCGAGCTGGCCGCCGTCCGGCGATTCGCGCTAGCACGGGATCCGGGGCCCTCGGTGCGGCCCCGGACCGGCCCGCGGCGACCGCCGAAACCGCAGCCGCCCTCGCCTCGTAGGAGGGGGGAGCAGGAGGAATGCTATGCTGAGGTTACTGAAACCGCTTCTTCGCGTAATCGTCAAGATTCTCGAGTGGATCGAGCGGAAGATCTGAGCTGACCCGCTCGAGGCTTCTTCCTATGCAAGAGCGAACCGGTCGAGCTTCATCACCATGGTCTGCAGCCCCTCGGCGAGGGCCGGGTGCACCATCTGTGCGTCCACCATGGTCCGGGCCGACGCTCCGGCCTGCATCAACATCAGGAAGGTGTGGATGAGCTCGCCCCCCTCGTAGCCAACAATCGCCGCGCCCAGGATCCGCTCCGTCTTCGGATCGACGAGTACTTTCATTATGCCCGCCCTTTCATCCATCTCGATCGCCCGGGCGATGTGCCCGAACGGCATCTTCGCTACCTCGTACTCGATGCCTTGCGCTATTGCCTCGCGCTCCGACAAGCCCGCACGCGCGACCTGGGGATCCGTGAACACCGTGTGTGGCGCGATCCGCCCGTCCCGGCCCCGCTTGCCTTTCCCCATCAGCAGGTCGTAGAGGATGCGGTGGTCATCCCATGCGGTGTGGGTGAACTGAGGGCCGCCAGTGCAGTCACCAACGGCGTACACGCCCGCGGCGCTGGTTCGGTACTCGTTGTCCACGCGAATGAAGCCACGCTCGTCAAGCTCGATGCCGACCGCATCGACGCCCAGGTCGTCGGTGTTCGGCACGCGCCCGACCGCCACCAGCAGATGTGAGCCGCGGGTCTCCTGGCCGCCGCCACAGCGCACGACCACCTCTCCGTTCGCCTCTTCTACTTCCATCACTTCCGCGTTCAGCACGACCTCTATGCCTTCGTCGCGGAAGACCTCCACGATGGCTTCGGAGATCTCCGTGTCCTCACGCGCCAGCAGGTGCTCCCCTCGCTGCATGATCGTCACTTCCGACCCGAAGCGCCGGAACATCTGGCCGAACTCGCAGGCGATGTAACCGCCGCCCATAATGACGAGGTGAGGCGGAAGCTCCCGCACCTCCATGATGCTGGAGCTGTCCAGCCAATCGACTCGATCGAGCCCCGTGACCGGCGGGACCCGTGGACGGGCGCCTACGTTCACGATCACGGTCTCCGCGCTATGCCGCTCGCCGTTCACCTCGATCTCACGCTCGCCCACGAAACGGGCGTGCCCCCGGATCAGCTTCAGCCGTTCGCCGGCGCGTTCCAGCCGCCGGCCCACACCACTACGCCACTGCTGCACGATGGTGTCTTTCCGATCGACGATCGCGGCCAGATCGACCTTCACCTTACCGGTGTGGACTCCCAGCCGCGCGGCGCTACGAGCCACGTGCGCAGCCCGGGCACTCGCCACCATCGTCTTGGTCGGTGTGCAACCCACGTTGACGCACGATCCGCCCAGCTGACCGGCCTCGACAATGACCACCTGCCTTCCCGCCTCGGCCAGCCGCGCGGCCAGCGGTACACCTGCCTGCCCGCTCCCGATGACGATAAATTCGGCCTTCATCTCATCCTCCGAAGATCAGTTTTCATTCCAAACCTGCGATTAGGCCAGGCGAATGATGTCGCTCTCCGCGAACAGCTGACCCACCATGATGCCGACGCTCGCTTCGGCGTATAGAGAGGGCGGCACGCTGATATCCGCCAGGTAAAGCTCACCCACGTGCGCCTCAGCCTCGGGCGTGTGGAGCCCGCGCTTGGGCAGCGCCAGCGTCAGGGTCGCCGTCGCCCGGACCGCGGGATCGAACGCCGTCCCACTCGTGGTATCGAGCCCCGACGGTGTGTCGAGGGCCAGGATGGGCGCTTCCTGTTCGTTGGCCCAGCGGATGAGCCGAGCGGCGCCATCCCGAGGAGCGCCCGAGAGGCTGTACCCGATGATCCCGTCCACGATGAGATTGACACGATCGGCAGAACCGATCGCGGTGATCCCTTCCGCCGGAGAGATCGGCACATTCATCCGCTCCAGTATGTCGAGCTGCTGAGCCGGCACCGGTGCGAACGCCTGGGGCGGCCGGGTGATCACGACCCACACCTCGGCTCCCCAGTTGCTCAGCCGTCGAGCGCAGGCCAGCGCGCCACCGCCGTTGCCGCCCGTGCCGGCCGCGACGACGACCATCTTCCCTCGCGGATCACCGTCCAGGAAGCGGACCCGGGCCAGGTGCGCCAGGCTGCGGCCCGCGTTCTCCATCATCTGGATCAGCTCTATGTGGTACTTCTCCACCATCAGCCGATCCACCTCGGCCATTTGCGAAGTGGATAGACTGGGAACCTCTGCAGGATAGACTGGAACGGACATCCGAACATCACTCCGTGGCGTTGGCCGCTTGATCACCAGACCTGAGCCGGCAAAGCTGGCAGTGCGGCAAGGATAGCCCGCCGGGCACAGCGGCAACAGGTTGACGCTCATCGGCTCGAGCCCTACATGTGACGACTGTGAGCCAAGACCGATCCGCTGTCGTCGAGTTCCGGGACGTGAGCCTGCGCGTATCCGGCGGCCGTCCTATCGTCGCCGGCCTGACTTTCGACGTCCGCGCCTCCGAGATCCTCGTCCTGCTGGGGCGAAGCGGTTCCGGGAAGACGACGACGCTGAAGCTGGTCAACCGGCTGCTCCTCCCCGGCGAGGGCACGATCACCGTGGACGGCGTGTCGACAGCCGCTTGGGATCCCGTTGAGCTGCGCCGCCGCATCGGCTACGTCATCCAGGAGGTCGGTCTCTTCCCCCACTTCACCGTCGAGAAGAACGTCGGCGTGGTGCCGACCTTGGAAGGCTGGGACGCGGAGAGGAAACGCCGGCGCGTTCGCGAGCTGCTCGACATGGTCGGGCTGGATCCCGCGACCTTCGCGGCCCGCTACCCGTCCGAACTTTCCGGCGGCCAGAGACAACGCGTCGGCGTGGCCCGCGCGCTGGCCGCCGATCCGCCGTTGCTGCTGCTCGACGAACCGTTCGGCGCCCTCGATCCACTCACCCGCCTGGAACTGCAGCGGGAGCTGAAGGAGCTGCAGGAGCGTTTATCAAAGACCATGGTCTTCGTCACCCACGATGTGCGGGAGGGACTGTACCTCGCCTCGCGCATCGGGCTGCTCCAGGAGGGCGAGCTGGTCTTTCTGGGCTCGCCCGCCGAATTCCTGCGCTCGGATCATCCGGAGGCTCGCGCCTTCGTGAAAGGGCTGGGAGAAACCACATGAGCCTCATCGAGTACATATCGCGCAACAGCGCGGAGTTTCTCACTCTGACGGCAGAGCATCTGTTCCTGGTCGGCATCTCCACCGGGACGGCGATTCTGATCGGGGTGCCGCTCGGCGTCCTGCTGACTCGGCGACCGCGCCTCAGCCCGCCGGTGCTGGGGCTCGCCAATATTTTCCAGACCATCCCCAGTCTGGCGCTGTTCGGCTTCCTGATTCCGATACCGTTCATCGGTGGGGTCGGCGCGCGCACGGCCATAGTCGCCCTCGTGCTCTACGCACTGCTCCCGATCATCCGCAACACCTACACGGGGATCCAGGGGATCGATCCGGCGATCCGCGAGGCCGGCCGCGGCATGGGGATGACCGACCGGCAGCTGCTCTTCATGGTCGAGCTCCCGCTTTCCTTTGGGGTCATGTTGGCGGGCATACGGGTGGCTACGGTGATCGGCGTCGGCGTCGCGACGATCGCCGCCGCCATAGGCGCCGGCGGTCTCGGCGTCTTCATCTTCCGCGGCGTCGCCATGGTGGACAATACGCTGATCCTGGCAGGCGCACTGCCGGCGGCCCTCATCGCGCTGGCGGCGGACTTCACGCTCGGGCGTCTCGAGCGACGCTTCACGCCGGGCCACAGAGGTCTGGCGGAGGTCAGGGCGGTATGAGGCCATCCCGCGGCCTGCGCATCATCGCCACCGCCTCCCTCTTCGGCTGCAACATTCTCGGCGGCGACCGCATCGTCGTCGCCTCCAAGAACTTCACCGAGCAGACGATCCTCGCCGAGCTTGTCGCCCAGCAGATCGAGCGGCGGACCGGGCTCGAGGTGAAGCGGCGCTTTTTCCTGGGAGGCACTTTCGTGTGCCATCGCGCCATCACATCCGGCGAAATCGACATCTATGTCGAGTACACGGGCACGGCGCTGGCAGCGATTCTGGAGCAGCCACCGATGCAAGATCCCGCCGCGGTTTACCAGAGCGTCGCCGGCGAATACGCGGAACGCTTCGCGCTTACCTGGGGGAAGCCGCTCGGCTTCAACAACACGTTCGCTATCCTGATCCGCAGCGAAGACGCGCGACGCCTCGGGCTCGAGACCATCTCGCAGGCCGCCGCCTACACGCCCGGCTGGCGCGCCGGCTTCGGCTACGAGTTCGTGGAGCGCGAGGACGGATTCACCGGCCTGGCTGAGACCTACGGTCTGACGTTCGCCGAGACCCCACGCACCATGGACCTGGGTCTCACCTATCGGGCGCTCGCCAACGGCGAGGTGGACCTGATCGCGGGGAACTCCACCGACGGGTTGATCGCTGCTCTCGACTTGTACCAGCTTGAAGATGACAGGGCCTACTTCCCGCCCTACGAGGCTGCGCCGGTCATCCGCGACGAAGTGATCGCGCAACATCCCGAGGTCGCCGTAGCGCTCGCCGAGTTGGGTGGATCGATCTCGGATGACGACATGCGGCGGCTGAACTATCTTGTCGATGTCGAGCACCGCGATCTGTCTATTGTCGTGACCGAGTGGCTCGACGCCAACATCCCGGCCTCAAACACGACAGCCCCGTCTGAGTAGCTCCACGTCGAGCGCAAGCGCAAATCAGGCACAGCATTCCCCGACGACCTATTATTGAGTCTGTTTATTGAGTCTGTCGCAGCTCTACCCGCCGGATGTTTGTCGGGCAGGCCAGCGCAGCACCAGTATTCTAAGAGGCTGTGTGAAGATGTTCAGTACGCCGAGCCGCAGATTCGGCGACAGATCGAGTCGACTCCTGGGTGTCGTTCTGCCCGCCCTCTTTGCGTTCTCCTCCACCGGACTGCCGCAGGATCTCGACGGAGATTCCATCGCGGTCATCGAACGGGGAACCCCCACTGTCGATGGGTGGGATATCGCGGAGTTTCCGTTCAAGGTTATCACAGCACCGCTGTATCTCTTGGCGTTGGGTGGCGAATGGGCGGCGAACGCAGCCCAGCAAGCTCACCTGCTCCCGTGGGCCTACTACCTTAACTCGGAACTTAACCAGAGGTCCCTATACCCGACTGTTGCCAGCCTCGGTTCCGGCTCGGGAACTGGCGCGGCATTACTGATCGGAATCCCGGGTCGCCCAACCTCGCCCTGGGGATACGTGCGCGGCGGCGCCACGTTCAAGGGCTACTGGCGCATCACGGCGCGAGCCGGCTACGGCCTTGAAGCCGTCGCGCCCGGTGGCGCCCACGCCTTCGGTACTCATGCGTTCGGTTGGATAGAAGACCGGCCAGAGGACGAGTACTACGGGATCGGCAACGACAGTCAAGAGGACGATCGCTCCAACTACCAACTAAAAAGGGCGACCGTCGGCGCAACGCTTGGCTTCGCTGCTACCCGTGACATCGCGATCACGATCGACCTCGACTGGTCGCGCAGCGAAGCCGGGCCGGGGAAGAACCCCACCCTCCCCAGTGTCGATTCGATCTTCGGTCCCGTTGAGATCCCAGGCTTCGGAGATCTGGATCGTTACCTGTCGTTCGGCGGGTCCGCAGAGTGGCGAAACGGCTACCGCGGACTGCTGCCCGGAGGCCGGTGGCTACGCCTCGGCCTGTCTTGGAACGAGAGCTACAGCGATGGAGCAGCGGACTTCGCCCAGATCGAGGCCGCTGCCGGGGCCGACATCCCGTTCGATCACGAAAGGCGAAGCCTCACACTCGCCCTCCTCTACCAAACGGTTCGCCCCAGCGGGGCCGGCGAGATTTCATTCTACCGCCTGCCAACCCTCGGCGGCAGCTCGACCCTCCCCGCCTATCGGACCGGCAGGTTCCGCGATCGCGACCTGATCCTGGGACGGGCGGAGTACTCGTATCGGATCTGGTTGAACCCTACATATACCTCCGCTTTGGTCGCTTCCATCTTTCTGTACGGCGGCATGGTCGCGGAGGACCTCTGGGACGAGTTCGCTTTCGACCAGCTGTGGCCGAGCTACGGTATCGCCCTGGCCACCCGCAGCACGGGTGGCTCCGGCGCCCGGCTCGAGTTCGCCGGCGGTAAGGAGGGGCTTCGCGTCAACTTCACTTTCCTGGTGGGATTCTGATGCGGCCCCCCTGCTGGAAACCGGTGACCACCGCCGCGTGCTGCGCGCTGGTTCTGGCATCGTGCTCGAAGAACCGGCTTGTTATCAGCGAAACCCCGGCGAATCCAACACCTCAGACTGAGTCGCTCACGGAGGTCCCCAAGCAGCGCGACCCCAGCATAAGCGTGGATTTCCTCGACAAGAGCATTCGTAGGCCGCTCACCTATGTCTTCATCCCGCCCCGTGCATTTCGCTCCTGGTTCGGCAACAAGGTCGAGGCTTACAACCCGACCGCCGAAGATGATGTCACGAACTCGAGTTGGTTCGCTCACAGGAACGATCGGCGTCGAATGACGCCCGACGAAGTGGCTCGTGGGCCTTACCGTGGAACCGGACCCGACACCAGTGGCAGTTGGACGGTGATCAGAGCCAAGTCTCAGGGCATCACACCCGGCTTCACGATCCGAGACACCGCCGGCGTTATATACCTGATCAAGTTCGACCCGCCGGGCTTCGAGGAAATGATGACGGCCGCGGAGGTGATCACTTCGCGCCTGATGTACGCGGCCGGCTACAACGTGCCCGAGGGATTCGTCACGGTCTTCGATCCAGCTAAGCTCAGAGCTGGAGCGTCTCTCACCTTCGAAGATCCGCTCGGGCGAAAGCAGCAAGCCGACGACATAACTCTCCAGGTAATGCTGGACCCCATACCCCGGCGCCCCGATGGCCGCGTCCGGGCTATGGCTAGCCGGATTCTACCCGGAGGACTCGGCCCCTTCAACTACGAGGGCACGCGCAGTGATGATCCCGCCGACACCATCCCGCACGAGCATCGGAGAGAGTTGAGGGGCCTCTACGTCATGGCCGCGTGGCTGAATCACCTCGACGTCAAGCAGCAGAACTCGCTGGACATACTGGTCGAAGACGGCGATCGCAGCTTCGTGAAACACTACCTGATCGACTTCGGCTCCAGCTTGGGAAGCGCCGCGATCCATCCCAACACCCCGCGCGACGGCGCGGAGTACGATTTGGATCTCGGCGCGATCAGCGCCCGCTGGTTTACCGCCGGATTCTACACCAGCAGCTGGGAACGCTACAGCTGGAAACTGAAGTATCCATCGATCGGCTTCTACTCCGCGGAGCTCTTCGATCCCGGCGATTGGAAGAGCAGCTACCCCAATCCCGCCTTCCAGAATCGGACGACACGCGACGGCTACTGGGGTGCCAAGCTTGTGGCCAGCTTCGACGAGCAGCAGATACGCGCCGCCGTGGCCACCGGCCAGCTCAGCGATCCGAGAGCGGCGCAGGCACTGGCTAAGGCGATCATGGGTCGCCGGGATCTGACCGTCACCTACTGGTTCCTTAGGGTGACTCCCCTGGAAGAGCTGGGCATCGAGAGCTCACCCGAGGGACCGACTCTGGTCTTCAGGGATCTAGCGGTCGCCGAGGGCGTCGTTCCCGCGCGGGGACGTCGTTACGACATGCTCTTCGAGTTTCCAGCCGCTCGATTGAAGCTGCGCGACGTCACTGAGCTGCAGATCTCCACGAGCGGTTATGGTGAATTGATGCTACCTGCCCCAGCCGGCGGCCCCGAGCTCTGGGAGCGGCTCCTCAGCCTGCCGGTGGAGAAGCGCCTCGCCAAACTGGAGCTGAGGGCCATCCCTCGAGATGGAGAGCCACAGCCTCGCTCGGTGCGCATCTACCTGCTGCTGACACAAGAGGGCGGATACCGAATCGTCGGCCGCGCCTATTGAGAAACACCGCACGCCCATCTACTCTAGGCACTCTAGCTAGATACAACCCCAACACCGAGCCCGGCTCGTGAATCCGCTCCACCCGCGCATCATCGTCGTCTGGCGTCTCGCCGGCCTGCTCGCCGCCGTTTTCCTCGCGGCTGCGGTCGGCGCCTTCGAGCACTGGGTGCTCGCCCGTGAGAATATGACGCTTATCGCTCCGGGAGTACTCACCGGTTTGGTGGCTATCCTCGGCCTCGCTCTCGCTCTGTTCTGGCCGCCCCTCCGCTACCGCTGCTGGCGCTGGGAGGTGCTGCCCGATCGCGTGCTGATCCAGAGGGGCGTCATCTGGCGATCGCGTTCCCTGATCCCACGCGTGCGCGTTCAGCACGTGGACACGCGCACCTCGCCGCTGCAGCGCTGGCTCGGCCTCAGCTCTTTGATCATCTACACGGCAGGCACCCGCGGCGCCGACGCCGAGATCCCCGGCCTCGCCGCTGAAGAGGCGGAGCGCTTGCGCGAGGAGCTCGCCCGCGTCGAGGAGCTGGATGAACGCGCCTGAGGATCGGGAAGGTTGGCGGCGGCTTCACCCCGTCACGCCGCTCCTGCGTTCGGTTCAGCTGCTCTACGCTTTCGTCATCGGCGCGTTCGTCGCGCGATTCGGAGGCCCCACGGTCGTGGTGCTCCTGGTGGCTATCGCCGCCTTCGCGGCGTGGATCACCATCGGATACCTGCGTTTCCGCTACCAGGTCACCGAAGATAGCCTCATCATCCATCACGGCGTCCTCTTCCGACAAAGACGCGTGATCCCACGCTCGCGCATCCAGAACGTCGACCTGCGTGCGGGACTGATACAGCAGATCCTGGGAGTGGCTACGGCTCGCGTCGAGACCGCCGGCGGCCAGGGAACTGAAGCGACGCTGCACGTCGTAAGCCGGGCTGAAGGCGAGCGGCTGAGGGATACATTCGTGGCGCTGCCGGGCGGGCGGGCGGCGCCGATGGCGCTAGATATGGCTGTGCCCGAGACCGTCGTGCATCGTGCGACGGTTCTGGACCTGGTGATCGCCGGCGCGACATCGAACCGGGCCGGCTTGCTGGTGGCCGCACTCCTCGGCGGCGACTACTTCCTCGACTTCATGCCCACCGACTGGCTACTGGGTCGATTCATCCCGCCGGAGCTGATGGCGCCCGAAGCCGCCGTGAACAGCCTGGTACAAACGGCGCAGCACAACATCCGCGCATTCATCGTCGGCCTCTCTGCGCTCACGCTGTTCTTCGTGCTCGCCGGTTGGGGGCTCTCCGTGCTGGCCAGCGTGATGCGTTTCTTCGATTTCAGACTCGCCCAGACCGGCGGCGAGCTGCGCGTCAGCTACGGCCTCTTCACCCGGCGCGAGAAGGGATTCCGCCGCAGCCGTGTGCAGAACGTACAGGTCGAGGAACCCATCCTGCGCCGCTGGCTGGGGCTCGCATCGCTTCGCGTTCAGACTGCAGGATACGGCCCCGGTGTCAAAGCCGATGAAAGGGTTGAGACACTGGCGCCGATCGCGCGAACTGGCGAGATCCCTGATTACCTGACAATGGTCTTTCCTGACTTCGAATGGGAGAGCGTCGTGTGGCGTGCCTCTCACCCCAGAGCTCGCCGCCGGCTGTTCATCCGCCGTGCCCTGGTGGTCGTGCTGGTGAGCACGCTGCTGGCGGTCTTCGTAGAGCCGCGCGCCCTGGTCTTGCTGGTAGCGCTGCTGCCCGCATGGCTCCTGGCGGCGGCGCACTATCGGCATCTCGGCCACGCGCGAGCGGGGGGTTACGTGCTGACGCGTGAAGGGCTCTGGAACAGGCGCACGTATATCGTCCCCGTGCGCAAGATTCAGGCGCTCCACCTCAAGCAGTCACCGTTCCAGCGCCGACTGGGTCTCGGAACAGTCACGATCGAGACGGCCGGCAACCCTTACGAGTGGCACGCGCCGCGTTCTCTTGACGTTGGGCAGGCGTATGGCGTCGATATGATGGAATCGCTGGCGTCAGATGTGACGGGGACGGGACTGGTCTTCTAGTATTAGTCACTCTCCCAACCCAGGGTGCCGAATCGTCTTCCCCTCGACCAGGTAAACCACATCCTCGCCGATATTCGTGGCCAGATCAGCGACACGCTCGATATTCCGACCTATCAGAATGAAGGACAACCCCGTGCCGGTCCCCGCCGGTGACTCCATCATCATCGTGATCGCCGACCGAAGGTGCGCTTCATGCAGCTGGTCAACCCGGTCATCGCGCTCGAGCACCGAGCGAGCCTTGTCGACATCATGCTGTACGAAAGCATCGAGCACGTCGCGCAGCATGCCCTGCGCGATCGCGCACGCCTCCGACAGCTCGATGGGGAGCGACCAATCTTCGCCCGCCTCGGCGAGCCGCTGGGCCGTCTCGGCGATGTTCACCGCGTGGTCTCCGATCCGCTCCAGGTCGTTGTTGATCTTCAGGATCGCGATCAGGCGCCGCAGGTCTGAAGCCATCGGCTGCTGCAAGGCCAGCAGCTCGACGCAGGCCTCCTCGATCTCGACTTCCGTCGCATCGATCTCCCGGTCGCCCAAAACGACGGCCTCCGCTTTGGCGACGTCTTTCTCCTGGACCGCCTCGAGCGACGTCTCGATCAACCCCTCGATCATGCGCGACATGGCGACAAGGCGTCCCGTCAACTCATCCAACTGCTGCTCGAAGTGCGTGCGCGTCATGAATATCGCCTCTTAGCCGAACCGGCCCGTGATGTACGCTTCGGTGCGTTCATCGTCCGGACTCGTAAAGATCTTCTGTGTCCCTCCGTACTCGATCAGACGCCCCAGATTCATGAACGCGGTGTAATCCGCGACCCGTGCCGCCTGCTGCATGTTGTGAGTCACGATCACGATCGTGTAGTTCTCTTTCAGCTCCTGCATCAGGTCCTCGATCCGGCTCGTCGCGATCGGATCGAGCGCGCTGGCCGGCTCGTCCATCAAGATCACGTCCGGCTCCACCGCAAGGGCGCGAGCGATGCAAACACGCTGCTGCTGGCCACCCGACAGGCCCAGGGCGCTGTCCTTCAGGCGGTCCTTGACCTCATCCCACAGGGCGGCCCTTCGAAGAGCCCGCTCGACACGCTCGGCGATGTCGCCCTTGTAGCGATTGATTCGCAACCCGAACGCGATGTTGTCGAATATGGACTTGGGGAAGGGGTTCGGCTTCTGGAACACCATCCCGATGCGCCGGCGTACCTCAACAGCGTCCACCTCAGGCGCATAGAGCTCTTCGCCGTTGAACCACACTTCACCCTCGCTCGACGCCGCGGGAATAATATCGTTCATCCGATTGAAGGCCCGCAGCAGGGTGCTCTTGCCGCTCCCGGACGGCCCGATGAGCGCGGTGATACGCTTACGCGGGATCGTGATCGAGATCTCGTGAATCGCCCTGGTAGACCCATAGTAGATGTTGAGATCACGCGTCTCTAACACCGGATCCGCATGAACCATGATGTTGCGCACGTCGCCGACCAGGTCGTCCCCGACCTGCTTGAATCCGCCGCCCGCCGTGAGATCCGATTTCTGTACCTTCACCTGGCCCGGCCGCTCTATCCCGGTCCGGCCTTCGCTGTCCGCCTGACTCATAGTTCCTTCCGAAGTCGGTTCCTCAACACGATCGCCACCGCGTTCATGGAAAGTAGTGCGACCAGCAGGACGATGATCCCGGCCGCAGCGAGCTCGTGAAATCCGGCCTAGGGCCTGGCCACCCAGTTGAAGATCTGGATCGGCAGCACGGTGAACTCGTCCAGCGGCGAGTTAGGTGTGAACGCGATGAAGGTGAGCGCGCCAATCATTATCAAGGGTGCGGTCTCTCCGATGGCGCGGGAGAGGGCCAGAATCATGCCGGTCAGGATGCCCGGAAACGCGATGGGCAGCACCAGGCGCTGTAGCGTCTGCCACTTGGTGGCACCGACGCCAAGCCCCGCCTCCCGTATGGACGGGGGTACCGCGCGGATCGCTTCCTGCGCCGAGATGATCACTATCGGCAGGATCAGCAGCGCCAGCGTTGCCGCGCCCGCCAGTACGCCCCGGCCCAAGGCCAATCCCCGTACGAAGACCGCGAGTCCGAGAACCCCGTACACAATAGACGGCACGCCGGCCAGGTTCGCGATGTTCGTCTCGATCACGCGAGTCAGCCAATTCCGCGGCGCATACTCCTCCAGATAGATAGCCGTGCCAACGCCCAGTGGGAAGGAGAGGAGCCCGGTGAACCCAACCACCCACATCGTCCCGAACAGCGCCGATTTAATACCGGCCCGCTCCGGGAAGCGCGACGGATAGCTGGTCAGGAAGTCGACCGCGAGGCGTCCCGCACCCTGTCGCAGGATGTCGATGAGCAGAATCGCCAGCAGTACTACGGCCAGAGACGTGGCCGCGAAGCAGGCCCACAGGAACACTTCGCCCCGCAGCCATCGCTGTCGCGGCCGCGGGTCGAAATCCACCGATCGGCTCGCCGCCTCGGACGCCCTCGTCATTCGTACACCTCGCGGAAGCGCCGCAGAACGAAGCGACTGCCGATGTTCATGGACAGCGTGATGGTGAAGAGCAGTAGGCCGACGGCGAAGATCGTCCTGTACTCGATCGTACCGAAGGGCGTATCGCCCAGGCTCACCTGAACGATGTACGC
>JAZGAL010000153.1:0-4907 GCA_036475815.1 Gemmatimonadota bacterium | reverse complement strand
GCCTGGCCGGAGCCGCTTCGAACTCTGGAACAGTCGCTGCCGGGCGACCTGCCGGACGCTGTAGTGGCGGCCGTCAGAGTGGGTTTCCGACGTCTGACTCACGAGGCACAGGCGACGCTCGCCGCGGCATCGATCCTGGGCGATCGGGTCAATACGCAGACCTTGCAGCGCGCCACAGACCTCGAGGCCAAGGCCCTCGCCATGTCGCTCGACGAGCTGGAGTGGCAGCGATGGCTGACGGCGGAGGCGCGGGGATACTCGTTCGTGGCGCGCATCGTCCAGGATGTAGTGGCGCGTGATATGTTGACCGCCGGCCAGCGAAAACGGATTCTCGAGGCGGTGAGCTCGTTGTAGCGCACGCCCTTCCTTCCTTCCTTCCTTCCTTCCTTCCTTCCTTCTTGACTCTCTCTTGATGACAGTGGCCGAACATCGTGCGGACCCTGGAGGTTCGCATGTTCGGTTTGTTACGGATTGAGCAAGAGAACTCTCAGTACGACGCGAAGGCGAACGGTTGCGAAGAGCCGTCCCGCGATTGCCTGCCGCGCCGGGCCGCCCTGAAGCGCATCGGTGCCGCGGTTGCAGGTCTGGCGTTTGGCTGCACACCTCTGCGGATCGTTCTTCGGGCCTATCCCGACCGTTTCGATGAAGAAGCGGAGTTGGTCGATAGGGTTCTGCGAGCCTTTGTCAAGACAGTCATTCCCGGCGCTCCGGGCGATGCGCCCGACTTGGTCCGGGTCTACTACGATGGATTCTATCGGTTCGCTCGTTATCGGCCGTACTTCGCCTCTGATCTATGTCAACGAGCTCTGAGCCGATACAGCGTCGTCCGCTTCGACGACCTGAGCACGGATCAACGCGCGTGCGTTATCGAAGACGGTCTCGCGGCTGATTCGACTACGCAGAGGCTGTACAACGGCGCGATCTTTCTGGCTCAGCTTGCCTTCTATGCTGGGATATTTGACGACTCAAAGGGATGCCGTTTGATCGACTTCGACGGTCGATTCAGGGGCGTCCCGCTCGCGGACCAGACTTATCCGAACCAGGAGTTCTATCTCGCCCGCGGTCTAACCGCGGACGGCAACTACGGCTAGTAAACCGTTGCTGCGCGTGCGGGCGTGATCGGAGCATCGAAGGAGTAGAAGCAATGAGAACCATCGAGACGGATGTTGTAATTGTTGGCACCGGGTTCGGTGCTGCGGCCCCGGCACTACGCTTGAGTGAGGCGGGGTTCAAGGTTGTCATGATCGAAAAGGGGCCGCGGATAGAGGCTCCCAGAGACTTCAGGCAGACACAGGATCCAAAGTACCTCCTACGGTACCTCAAGCAGCTGTCTGGAGAGCGTATCAGCCTGACGTACGCCGAGGGGCTGGGCGGCGGCTCGGGCTTTTATGAGATGGTCTCGTTGCGGGCGCCTTCACTCGCATTCGAACAGCGCGACGCACAAGGGAAGCGGTTGTGGCCCGCCGCGCTCAACCGCGGCGCTCTCGATCCTTACTACGCGATCGCTGAGAGGATGCTCAACGTGGAGCAAATAGCGATAGAAGAGGTTCCCAAGACGGGCCTGGTCTTCGCACGCATGATGAAGAACCTGGGCTATACTTGCGATCGCGCCCGCTACGCCGTCCGGGGCTGTGTGGGGAGTGGGTTCTGCGTGACCGGCTGCATCTACGGCGCCAAACAGTCGCTCCATATGAACTACTTGCCGAAGGCAGAGGGGGTCGGCGCGCGCGTGATAACTGACCTGGAGGCGACCACGATCCGAACGCTGTGCGACGTCCTGCGCACACCACGTAGCGAGACGCTTTCAAACGTTCCCTACAGGTATGAGGTTCTTTGCCGGCCAACTGGTAAACAGCAGGATTGGCATCGCTTGAAGGCGCGGCTGGTTATTCTGGCCGGCGGCACCGTGGGGACGGCGCGATTGCTGTTGCGTTCGAAGGAGTACCTGCGGAGGCTGAGTCATGAGGTTGGACGCAATATCGCCTTTAACGGTGGCGTCAAAGTGGCCGGGCTGCTGCCGAAGACCTTCCCGGCAGGTGACATGTTCACCGGCCGATCTCACCCGGGGATGATCAGCTATGAGTTCCTGGAGTCGAACGGCATAACCATTTCTGCGGCAAAGCCGCTACCGCTGCAGGCCGTGGCGGCGGCGCGCTTGAAGTTGGATGGAGACGAGCAAAGCCCCGGGCACTGGGGTGGACCGAACGTGGACTTGATGAAGCTTTATCGGAAACGAGTCATGGTTCTCGTCGCCTTCGGACTCACGCGCGCTGGAGCGGAGCTTACGCTATCAGCGAATGCTGAACCACGTCTGCATTTGGAGTTCAACGACGAGTTGCGTTCGTACTACGTGCGCGTGAAAGTGCTCCTGAATTCGATACTGCAAAGGAACGGCTGCCGGCTCATCAATACTGAGTTCCATCGCCAGGGTGTCCCGTACAAGGAGGTGCACTTCTCGACGGCGCACCAAGTCGGTTCGTGCCGGATGGCGGATTCGAGGATGATGGGAGCAGCAGACGCGGCGGGAGAAGTGTTCGGCTATCCGGGCTTGTATGTGACTGATGGGGCTGCCATCCCCACATCGCTCGCCGTGAATACGAGCTTGACGATACTGGCCAACGCGGAGCGGATAGCGGCGATAGTTCTACGCAGATACCCGCTGGCCAAGCAGGCTGCAGACCTGGCCGCGAGCTCCTGAAATGGATCCGGCGGGATACGTGGCGAGGTCGTCCGCGGAACGGGGGGGGCTCCAGTGATACTTGACGTGCAGGAAGGTAACCGGGCGGTCGTCGGGCCAGACAGCGGCCATGAGGGAGTCGTGGTGACCGGTGCATCAACCGGAATCGGGGCGGCGATCACACGGGAGCTGAGGGGCGGAGGATTCGAGGTTTTCGCCACAGTTCGCAGAGCGAAGGACGGTGCGGCGCTCGAGGCTCTCGGCGTGACGCCTGTACTGATGGACGTCACGGATGTCGAGAGCATCTCTCGTGCTCGGAATACAGTTATGAGCGCTCTCGGAGAGCGGCCGCTGAGAGGGCTCGTCAACAACGCGGGCATCGCCAGGGGCGGCCCCCTGGAGCTCCTGCCGCTGGAGGAGTTCCGCCGCGTGCTGGAGGTCAACCTGTTGGGGGTGATATCGGTGAGCCAGGCGTTTCTGCCGATTCTGCGTGCTGCCCGCGGCCGAATCATCAACATCAGCTCCGTTTCCGGTCGTGTGGCGATGCCCTTCTCTGGGCCGTACACAGCCTCGAAGTTCGCGCTCGAAGGCATCTCCGACACGCTGCGGCGCGAGCTCATGTGCGTCGGAGTTCAGGTAATCGTGATTCAGGCTGGAACCGTTCGCACTCCGATCTGGGACAAGTTGGCCGCGACCGACGCCGACGTCTTTCGTGGTACGGTGTACACTGAGGCCGTGGATCGCGTGCGAGAACTAGCGCTGCGGGGTTCCGAACGGGGCTTGCCTCCCACATCGGTCGCTCGCGCCGTGGCGGGAGCCCTGACGGCGCGACGGCCTCGCCCCCGCATCCTCGTGGTGCGTGGCTTTGGCCTCGGCTCCCGCCTGCTGCGACTTCTGCCTTGTCGGTGGGCCGACTGGCTCATTGGTCGGTGTATCCGTTGCTGACCGCGGCACGGCCATGGCTCCAGGCCGGCGCCGGTCGGCCCGAACTGCCACTCCTTTAGTTTTCGGCGAGATTGCGCATATTAGTGCCCTTGGGATTCACGCGCGCCCGCGCGAAACGGGAGAGACCAACCCTACCGCGAGCGGAAGATGAGCTGGACACCCTTTGACTTCGATCAGACGGGACCGGTTGGACTCGGCCTGCCGGCTCCCGAGGCCACGCCGATCGTCGTTGTGGACGACGAGGAACCGGTGCTCGCGCTGCTTGGCAAGGTGCTGGGCCGGGAGGGCTACCCCGTTGAGCCGTTCGAGTCGGCGCGAGATGCGCTCAATCGGATCGCAGAGGGCGGGATCGGTCTGCTCATCACCGATATCAAGATGCCAGTGATGAGTGGGATCGAGCTCGCCCGTCGCGCTCTCGAGGAGGATCCCGACCTCGCCATCCTCATCCTGACCGGCGCCGCCGACACGGACACGGCCGTCGAATCGTTACGTCTGGGGGTTGAGGACTATCTGACGAAACCGATCTCGGTCGATGCCCTCATCGAGTCGGTGGGGCGCGCGCTCCGTCACCGCAGCCAGGGGCTCTATCGGCACAAGCTGGAAGCCTGGCTGCGGGCCGAGGTGGACAAGCGGATTGAACAAGTGCGCCGCCAGGCCGAACAGATCGAGCAGGTCTCGGTGGCTGCCCTCACGGCTCTGGTTCGGGCCATGGAGGCGAAGGACACCTACCTGAAGGGCCACAGCGAAAGAGTCGCCGCGCTATGCGAGAAGATGGCTGAACGCCTCGACCTCGAGCCGCGTGAGGTTGAGGAGGTGCGCACGGCGGGACTGCTGCACGACATCGGGATGATCGCGATCCGCGAGTCGGTCGTGCACAAGGAAGGGCAACTGAGCGACGACGAGTACCGGCACGTCCAGGAGCACGTCGAGCTCGGAGCCAACATCCTTCAGCCGCTCGCGCATATCGGCCAGGCTGTAGAGTTCGTGCGCTGTCATCATGAGCGGCTTGACGGGTCCGGCTACCCGCGCGGGCTGAAAGAACCGGAGATCCAATTGGGCGGCCAGGTGGTTGGACTGGAGGAGATGTTCATCTCACTCACTGAACAGCGCGCGCACCGTCAGGCGCACTCGGAGGTGGATGCGCTGCAGACGCTGAGAGAAGGTCAGGGAATCTGGTTCCAGCCGCGGGTCTACGGTGCCCTCGAGCAGAACTGATCCGGCTTGCAGACGAAAAGAAACCGCTCCAGGCCCGACGTGTCGAGCCCGGAGCGGTTCTCCAGGTTGG
>JAZGAL010000152.1:0-2602 GCA_036475815.1 Gemmatimonadota bacterium | reverse complement strand
GGCGCACTTCCCATCGATCACGAAGCTCTTGTGCCACTCCTGCCAAGGTTTAATGTCGGCCTGCGAGATGGTCACTTTGAGATTGGGGACTTCGACCTTGGCCGGATGCTTGGTTGCCTCGCGGAACTGGCCGACCTCGTCCTTGATCACGCCGAGCTTCAAGGTGAACGAATCGATCTTGGCGACGCGGGAGCATGGCAGGTCGCCGAGCTCGAGGCGGAAGTTCGAGCACAGCCACTTCTTGGTAGGCGGCGCGACTTTAGCCTGGACCACCGAGCCGTCGCCCGGCTTATAGCGAATGCGCTCCGGATCGAGCTTGAGGGTCATGTACGCAGGCTCTTTGCTGCTACCGTCGAGGGCCGGGATGGTGACCTCTGAGATGTGCGCATCGATGAACTCTCGAGCGCTCATGGCCTTGTAGTCGAAGTCGCAGGCGATGAATTCGCCGGTCTTCGAGACGTGGCCTTTGTCGAACGAGGCGCGGATCCAATCGTAGAATCCGGCCGACATACCCATTCCGACCTCCAGGGTGAAGGGGTCATAGGTGATGGTCGCCAGGTGCTTCTTCTGGACGTTTTCCGGGCCCAAGTTGTAGACCGCTACTTCGCCCTTGATGGTGCCGCCCGAGACGCGCTTCACGAAACCGAGGGGAGCATCGTCGACGACCAGAGCATAGCGGCCGCCCATGAGCGATTGTCTCGCCCGGGTTTGCCCTGGCGCCGTTCGCCTTACCGGTGTGTGGGCTTGACCCGCTTTCGTGGACACCAAAGCCTTGTGCTAGAAGGAGTCCACGATGCCGAACACCAGAAAGCCCTACCCGCCAGAGTTTCGCGACCAGATGGTCGCGTTGGTGCGGGCGGGTCGCACGCCAGAAGAGCTCGCCCACGAGTTTGAACCAACCGCTCAGTCGATCAGCAACTGGGTGGCCCAAGCCGATCGCGATGCCGGTCGGCGGACCGACGGCCTCACCACCGCCGATCGGGCCGAACTGACACAGCTGCGGCGCGAGAATCGACAGCTGAAGGTCGAGCGGGAGATCTTGTCAAAAGCCGCGGCCTGGTTCGCACAGGAGACCGCACCGAACACGAAGCGATCTTCGGGTTCATGAACGCGAATCAGGCCACCTATCCGGTCCGGGTCATGAGCCGGCTGCTGGGCGTCTCCGCCAGCGGATTCTACGCGTGGGCCACACGGCCGCCGTCGGCACGGGCCGTGGAGGACATCGCCCTCACGGCGCTGATTCATGCGATCCACCGTCGCTCAGGTGGGGCCTACGGGGCGCCGAGCATCCACGCCGAGCTGGCCGATGACCACCGCCGCCGGGTCGGCAAGAAGCGCGTGGCCCGTCTGATGCGCGCAGCGCGCTTGCAGGGCCTGCGGCCGCGGCGCTTCGTGACCACGACGATCGGCGATCCCATCGCTGACCGGGCGCTGGATCAAGTGGATCGGCAGTTCACCGCAGAGGGCCCGGATCGTCTCTGGGTGGCCGACATCACGTACGTCCAGACGTGGGCCGGCTTCCTCTATCTCGCCATCGTGCTCGACGTCTGGTCGCGGCGCATCGTTGGCTGGGCCATGGAGACGCATCTCCGGACTGAGCTCGTACTCGCCGCGCTCGACATGGCGCTGACGCAACGCCGGCCCGAGGCGGTCGTGCATCACTCGGATCGCGGGTGCCAGTACACCAGCTATGCCTTCGGTAAACGGTGCCGCGAAGCCGGCGTGATGCCATCCATGGGCTCCATCGGCGACGCGTATGACAATGCCATAGCCGAGAGCTTCTTCGCCACGCTCGAGCGCGAAGTGCTCAACCGGCGCCGGTTCCGCAGCCAGGCCGAGGCGCAGATGGCGATCTTCCAGTGGCTGGAGGGCTGGTACAATCCGCACCGGCGCCACTCGGCCCTCGGCTATCGTTCACCCATCAACTACGAGAGGAGACAGCTGCAGCAGAGTGCTTGAGACCCAAGTCCGTACGCGTCCACGGAACCGGATCAAGCCCAAGAGGACCTCGGGCGTCATACGCTACCATCGACCCTATGGCCCTGTCGGCCCTCCGCGGTCCGTCCATACGCACCTGGCTTCTGGCCGCCGGTGGCACTGTCATGCTCGTCGGGCTGGTGGTGGCCGGCGGCTGGACAGGCCGGCACGCCGCCGCCATCGAGCGGCTGAGCGGCGGTGCCGGCGACACCGTCTTTTTCGACGCCGCGGGCGACGCCTGGTTCAGCCTCGACGAGCGACGCCGCGATGTGCCGTTCGAGCAGATCTCCACCTACTTCAAGGACGCGGTCATCGCCGTCGAGGATCACCGCTACTATCTGCACCCCGGTATCGACCCCCTCGCGCTGACCAGGGCCACCCTGAACAATCTGCGACCAGGGCGTAGCACGCAGGGCGGCAGCACCTTGACCCAGCAGCTGGCCCGGACGCTGTTTCTCTCCAACTCCCGCACCTACGGACGAAAAGCACGCGAAGCGGTGCTCGCCGGGCTGCTCGAAGTGCAACTGAGCAAACGCGAGATTCTGCAGCTCTACATGAACCGTGTGTACCTCGGCTCCGGCATCTATGGTGTCGAGACGATGTCGCAGAAGCTGCTCGGCAAGCC
>JAZGAL010000151.1:0-2056 GCA_036475815.1 Gemmatimonadota bacterium | reverse complement strand
ACACCCTGCCTTGGATCCGCATTGCTCGGGCGAGAGGCGCGTGCTACTCCCGTGTATCCGCGTAATCACCGGCGCCGAGGAGATGAATCGAAACGTAGGGCTCCTCTCCGACGACCCAACTGTCGTGGCCGGGCGCCACGTGGAAAATGTCGCCCGGACCCAACTCGTACGTCTCTCCATCATCCATCTTGACCGCCACGCGCCCCGAAACGACCATGCCCACGTGCTCGACCTCGCAACTGGCCGCACCCGTAAAAGGGCCGACGTGCCCCGACCTGTCCTTCGCCAATACTCGTCGTGCCCGAGATCATTGGGATTCTCAGCACGGAGGGCCAGGGAGCCCCAGCGGTTCCCATCACTTGAAGTGGAGTTCTCATCAGGTCCAGGATATGGGTCGATGAGAGCCTTGAACCTCGTGCTGACCGTCGTGCTCCAGCTCGTTTCCGCGTTGGTCCGCTCTCGCTCGGACCTGATCCTCGAGAACCTGGCCCTTCGCCAGCAGCTCGCTGTGTTCACGCGGACACGGCCTCGAGCCCGACTCGAGCCGGAGGACCGGATCCTCTGGGTGGCCCTGCGTCAGTCCTGGTCCCGCTGGCACGACGCGCTGGCCATCGTGAAGCCCGAGACGGTCGTCGCCTGGCATCGGAGAGCCTTCCGGCGCCATTGGACATCCCTCTCGCGACCGCCCGGCCGGCCGAAACTCGGTGCGGAGAT
Source organism: Gemmatimonadota bacterium (assembly GCA_036475815.1). GTDB lineage: Bacteria > Gemmatimonadota > Gemmatimonadetes > Palauibacterales > KS3-K002 > JBDHGH01. The sequence continues at coordinate 1,342 of JAZGAL010000151.1, read as the reverse complement.
CCGGGCTCTCGTCGTCCGGATGGCGTCGGAAAATCCCCCCTGGGGGGCACCGCGCATCCACGGCGAACTCCTGATGCTCGGCTTCCGCGTCTCGGAGCGCACGGTATCGCGCTACCTGTCGCGGGGTGGACACGACCACGGAGCGGGCGGGGAGTGGCGGACCTTCCTTCGGAACCACCGCGAGGTCCTCACCGCAATGGACTTCTTCAACGTGCCGACGGCGACCTTCCGGATCCTCTACGTCTGGTTCGTGATCCACCATGATCGGCGCAAGATCCTGCACTTCCATGTAACGGAGCATCCCACCGCAACGTGGGTCATCCAGCAGCTCCGGGAGTCGTTCCCGTACGACACGGTCCCCTCCTATCTGGTGTTCGACCGAGACTCGATCTTCGCGGAGAACGTCACCTCGACGGTACGCGCCCTCGGCATCGAGCCGAAGCGCACCGCCTATCGCAGTCCCTGGCAGAATGGCGTGGCGGAGCGCTGGATCGGCAGCTGCCGGCGGGAGCTGCTCGATCGGGTGATCGTGCTTCACGCTGGCCACCTGCGGCGGCTTCTCCGTGAATACGTCGCGTACTACACCCGAGATCGGTGCCACCTCGGGCTCGAGAAGGACGCCCCCGATCGCCGGCCGACGCAAGGACGTCCGAGCCGTCGCGCGCGGGTCGTCTCCCTCCCCCGGGTGGGCGGCCTCCATCATCGGTACACCTGGCGAGAAGCCGCGTAGCGGAAGCTTGGAAGTCTGCTCCGGGGGGGGCCCACGAGGCTGAGGCGCGGCGCTTGCCACCCGTCCTCGCCCCTCCCTTCTGGAGCGTGGAGTCCCCCCGGGATGCCGACTCCCCTCCCGTGCCGAACCGACCGCCGCGGGGCTCAGCATCGGCCCATCCTCGCAGCTCAGCACCGGTGGCGAGAGCCGGATGAGTTTTGGCGAGCCACAGGAGCGAGTAGTCTTCGAACTTGCAGTACTTCTCTACTGAGCCCTGCTTCGCTAGGGCGAATCGAAAGCGAATCCGAACCGCCCAACTTGGCAACAGAGAAAAACGCGGGTGACAGCGCCCGCTATATCCCGAACCCTCGGTCTCCGGTTCGGTTGCGCGAAGCCGATCGGCCAAGACCCCCCGGAATCGCGGGATTTTCCGGATCGCATTGCGCTCTTACCGAATAGTCTCTGCATCGGCAGACTGGGTGGCGGAGCGAGTGGGATTCGAACTTCCAGTACTCTGAAGCGAATCGGGAGCGAAACCGAACCGCCCAACTCGGCAACAGAGAAAAACGCGGGCTGCTGCGTCTTCTAAGCCCGGAACCCGCAGTCTCTGGTTCGGATAGGCGAGGGCCTGAC
>JAZGAL010000150.1:0-3507 GCA_036475815.1 Gemmatimonadota bacterium | reverse complement strand
GCGGGCACTCATCGCCATCTGGGCGATCGCCTGATCGCGGCCCTCGCCGCGGGCCAGAGCAGGGGCGGCGATGCCCGAAAAGGTAGAATGCAATCGGCCGCGGTCGTCGTCGCCGATCCGAGACCGGGCCGCTCGCGTCGGCCGGACCACATCACGGTGAACATCAACGTCTGCGAGCACCCGCGGCCTGTCGCGGAGATGCGGCGCATCTACGATAACATTACCCAGACGCTTGGCTTTCGTACTCTGGAACAGTTCGCCGGTGGCGACGTCTGGCAGCTCAAGGTCATCCTCCACGAGCTGGGGTACTTCCGCGCCGACGAAGAGGACTTGGAGCGCGGTGAAGATGCGCCCCTCTTCACCCGCGAGACCGTGGAGGCAGTGGATGCTTTCCGAGAGGCCGAAGGCCTCTCCACACCAGCCATCGGCTCGCCGCCGGGATTGGTCGATGAGCAGACGGTCGGGCGACTATGGGCGGCGCTGGAACGGGAAGGGAAGGCCGACGCCGTGCGTGAGCGGCTCATGAATGTCACTGCCGTCCGCAGATAGACACACGGGAGGGATCGAAAAATGTCTTTTCGTTCCGCGCTCGACCAATTCCTGACGATCGTTGGTGTCATCCTCATCGTCGTCCCCGTGGCCCTGTCGTCCGATTCCTGGACGCCGCTGATCATGGTCTTCATTGGGATTGCGATGATCGGGTCGGGCGTTTGGCGGCTCGGCAGCCGAATATTTTCCGATCGAAGAGTCTACGCAGGGCTACGCTCTGAAGTCGAGCACTTCATCAGGCTGGTTCGCGACCTCAATGCCCGCTCGCTCGGCGGCGAGACGGAGATGGTTGAGGAGATCAGGGCGAAGATGAACGAATCCGTTGAGCGGATGGTCTCTCTCGCCGGCCGGTCCGATAAGTCATCGTAGCGCGTTGAGACCCCAGCTGAGCGCCTTCCTAGGAGGCAAAAGAATCGAGCTGAGGTCCGACGGCAGCAGGGTCGGTGACAGGTGCCTGGCAGGCGAAGTCGCGGCATACGTACAGGGCGGCCCGGCCGTTCACCATCGTTTTCCCCTGTAGCAATGGAAGGGCGGCGGCGCCCTCGGTCGCCTCCGGGTCGAGGACGGCCTGGATTCGGTTAGGCAGGTAATGTTTCGCCACCCGCCGCTGTAGTGATTCCAGATCGTCGGAGCCGCTCACTCCGACAAAGGCGAGCTCGATTGGCCCCTCCAGTAGGAAATCGGCTGTGCAAAGACTCTTCGCGAATGCGCGCGGGTGACGCGAGATCGTCGGCCCATAGGCCTCTATGGCCCGCACCGCGGCGTGCCGTAAATCGGGACGGTCCAGATGATGGGAGATACGCGCCAGTGCGGATGCGGCTACGGCATTGCCCGAAGGCGCAGCTCCATCCGCGCCATCCTGGCAACGCATGATCAGCTCCTCGTGGTCGATCGCCGTGCTGTAGAACGACCCGCTCTCTACGTCGATGAAGTCCGCGAGCATCCGGTCGGCCAGGCGATCGGCCTCCCTCAGCCAACGGATCGAGCCGCCGGCCTCGTAGAGATCGATCAGCCCTTCGCTCAGGTACGCGTAGTCCTCCAGGTAGGCGTTGAGGTGTGCTCTTCCCGCTCGATACGTGCGGAACAGGCCGCCGTCTTCACGCGACAGGGTCCGGAGGACGAAATCGGCGGCACGCTCGGCGGCCTCCAGGTAACGCCTGTCACCCAGTACCCGGTAACCCTCGGCCAGAGCGCCGATCATCAGCCCGTTCCACGCGGTTAGAATCTTGTCGTCGAGTCCAGGCCGTACGCGCTTGTTCCGCGCCGTGTAGATCCTCGCTCGCGCCTCTGCCAGGGAGTGTTCGAGTTCTTCCGGCTCGATGCCCAGCTCATCGGCCACGGCGGGCAAAGGCTGCGGTGTGTTGGGGATGCTCTTGCCCTCCCAGTTGCCGGCGGGCGTGATGTCGTAATAGGCGTTGAAGCGGCGTGCCGCCTCCTCGTCGAGGGTCTCCGCGATCTGCTCCGGCGTCCACACGAAGAACTTCCCCTCTTCACCCTCGGAATCGGCATCGGTGGACGAGTAGATGCCGCCTTCCGGCGAGATCATCTCGCGCACGATGTAGTCGAGTATGTCGGTAGCGACACACCGGAAGAGGTCGTCGCCCGTGACCTGGTATCCCTCAAGGTACGCCTTCGCCAGCAGCGCATTGTCGTAGAGCATCTTCTCGAAGTGCGGTACCAGCCAGCGCTGGTCCGTGGAATAGCGCGCGAATCCGCCGCCCACGTGGTCGTACATGCCGCCCCCAGCCATCGCTTCCAGTGTCTTGCGCACCATCACCAGTGCTTGAGGATCGCCGAATCGGCGGTGGAGGCGAAGCAGCAGCGACAGCCCCACCGCAGGCGGGAACTTCGGCGCGGACCCGAACCCGCCGAACCGGGCATCGAAATCGCTCCAATACTGCTCCAGCGCCAGTCTCAGCTCCGACTCGCCCACGGCGAGGGGCGGGCCGAGGCTGTGCCGTTGCCGCAGCAGCTCCGCAAACTGGCCGGCTCGCCGGCGCAGCCCTTCCGGGTCGTCATGCCAGGCCCGCGCCACTTCCTCCAGCACCGTCGGGAAACCGGGGCGCCCGTACATGTCGGTGGGCGGGAAGTAGGTGCCGGCGAAGACCGGCTCCAGATCGGGCGTGAGGAAGACCGTCATCGGCCAGCCGCCCTGGCCGCGGTTCATCGTCACCGTGGCGACCATGTAGATCTCGTCGAGGTCCGGCCGTTCCTCTCGATCCACTTTGATGTTGACGAAGTTGTCGTTCATCAGAGCGGCGATCGCCTCGTCCTCGAACGATTCGCGCTCCATGACATGGCACCAGTGGCAGGCGGAGTAGCCGATGCTCAAGAGGATTAGTTTGTTCTCCCGCTTCGACCGCCCCAGAGCCTCCTGGCCCCACGCGCACCAGTCCACCGGGTTATGGGCGTGCTGCAGAAGATAGGGACTCGTCTCGTGGATGAGCCGGTTGGTGTGCTTACGGGATCCCGACGATTCGGTCATCGACACTTACGGCTGGGGCATACAGAAATCGCTTCGCACCCTGCACGGTACCTCCTCTCGGTGCACGAGCGCAAGCTCAATCTCAATGATGAAGCCGGGGCGCGCTTGAGAGCCGGGCGCGCCCCGGGCAACCGGCTTACTCCTTTGTGCTGGTGCGTCGAGCAGAGCCCGCCGTCCGATCCTCGTAAGGCGGCCGATCAGGGATGGCGAGCGGGTGCTCTTTCAGCATCCGCATCACTTCCTGCATCGCTCGATCGAGTTGCGGATCACCACCCTTCGCCATCACGGTGGGATCGTCGAGTACCTCGATGTCGGGCGCCACGCCGTATCCTTCCGCAAACCATTCTCCATCCGTGCCGTACATTCGGAAGGTCGGCACTGTAGCCACACCGCCGTCGATGAGCCGAGGTACACCGCTGATGCCGATGAGGCCGCCCCAGGTGCGGGTACCGATGAGCGGCCCGACACCCGCC
>JAZGAL010000149.1:0-9213 GCA_036475815.1 Gemmatimonadota bacterium | reverse complement strand
CTGGTTCTACCAGAGCCTGGTCTTGAAGCTGCGCGAGTAGCGTTTAACGGCCCAGACCGCTCCTCACCGCCTCCTCGGTCACACCCTCGATCTGCATGAGCTTCCGGCGACCGCGCTCACCTTTCATGACCCGAACCGCTGCCTTCGGCACTCCGAGTCCCGCCACCTCCGTGCGCGACGCCCTGGGCTGCGCGTGGATGGGGAATCCGGATCGGGCCGGGGAGCTGGGCTACTGGACTCGCCGAATCTTGCGGCGCAGGAAGTCCATCATGATGTACTGGCCCAGCGTGACGGTCGACGTGAAGTAGGCTTTCCCCCGGCACAGCTCCGACACCTTCTTCACGAACTCCACCAGCGCGTAGTCCTGCGCCAGCATGAACGTATTGATCTGGATGCCCGCACGCCTGCAAAGGCTCACCTCGTGATAGGTCTCCTTCAGGATCCGCGGATCGAGGCCGATGGGGTTCTTGTAGATGTGGCCCCGGCCGACGGTGATCGCCGACGGCTTGCCGTCCGTGATCATGATGATCTGACGCATGTCCTTCTTCTGCGCCAGCAGCAGTCGCCGGGCGAGGCGGAATCCCTCGGCGGTGTTGGTGTGATAGGGGCCTACCTGCGCCTTTGCCAGCTCGGCCAGCGGGATCTCCTCGGCGCTGTCGTGGAAGAGCACGACCCGCAACGAGTCGCCCGGATACTGCGTGCGGATCAGGTGCGATAGAGCGAGGGCGACTTTCTTCGCCGGCGTGAAGCGGTCCTCGCCGTACAGGACCATCGAGTGCGAGCAGTCGAGCATCAGCACCGTCGCGCACGAGGAGCGGTACTCCGACTGGTGCACGTGCAGGTCGCCATACTCGAGGTTGATGGGGACCCCAAGCCCCTCGCGCTCGATCGCCTTCTTGAGCGTGGCGGGCACGTCCAGGTTCATCGTGTCGCCGAACTCGTACTTCTTCGATGCCGCCTCCGCCTCCACGCCCGTAGAGAGCTCGGCGGTGTCGTGGGCCCCGAAGCTCGACTTGCCGATGGAGCCGAGCAGATGCTTGAGCGTCTTGTAGCCGAGGAAGTCCAGCCCCTTCTGCGTCAGGTTGAACTTCACCGAGCGCGCCGCACCCTTGCCGAGACTGCCGGGACCCGTGACGGGCTGGCCTTCGGTCGGCACCTGGGGCACCTGTTCAGTGCTCAGGTAGCCCTGCTCGATGAGTTGGCGCACTATGTCGTCGAGCAGTTCCGCAAGCTGGCGCGCGCCCTCCTCGTCCGGCTCCTCGGCCAGCGCCTTCAGCATCTCCGGGGTCACCTGCCCCATTTCCATGAGTTTCTGAAGGATCGCCTCCTTCAGCGCCTCGAGATTGTTCTGGGGTTCCTCGTCACCGAACTCGCCCCAGAAAGGATGGTAATAGGGGCCGCCCGCGAACCCGCTCTGCAGCAGGAAATCGGCGAGCTGATCGAGCAGCCCTTGCAGGTTCAGCGACTCGAGGAAGCGGCCGCTGTATTTGCTGTAGGTTGTGAATCGCATGCTGGCTAATCGCTATGAGTTCTGTCGTCGGACGCCCCGCCAACTTAGCTTATTCTGCCACAGCACGACAACCGAACGGCACCGCGTGCCGATGCATGGCAGGGGGGATTCGATGGACAGGGTGAAAGCACTGAGCATGATCCTGCTGACCGTAGCGGTCATCTTCTTCGCCGGGCAAAACCTCGACTCCGTCGAGGTCGTGTTCCTTTTCTGGCGCTTCTACGTTCCCCTATCCCTGATCACGCTGGTGCCGCTGCTCGTCGGTCTTCTCATTGGCCTGGCCGGGGCGGCGGTCGTGATCAAGCGCCGCGAGCACAAAGCCGAAGCCGCGCGGGAGCCCGATCAGCTGCAAGCTCCGCCCGTCGAGGTGGAGGCCGGAGCCGAAATCAAGGACTCAGAAGAGATTCCCGGTTAGCGTGGCCCCCTTGGCCCCCTATGACTGAGCGCCGCACCGAACGCCTGGCCTTCTGCAAGATGGAAGGCGCCGGCAACGACTTCATCTTGTTGAACGGCGCCAGGGCCGGCCCAGTGCCCGAGCTCGGGCAGCTCGCGCGGCGGCTTTGCGCGCGCCGCAGCTCGGTGGGCGCCGACGGCCTCGTCCTGGTCGAGCCGAGCGAACGGCCGGACGCCGATATCCGCTTGCGCTTCTGGAATCCCGACGGCCACGAGGTCGCGACCTGTGGGAACGGGACCCGCTGTGCCGCCCGCTTCGCCGTGAGTGAGGAGCTCGCCGCCGAGGAGATGCTGATCGAGACGCGGGGGAGCGACATCGCGGCACGCGTGTCCGGTGACACCGTGACTTTGCGTTTCAGCGTTGAGCCGGCGCTGTCTCTCGATTTCACCCTGACGGCCCCGGAAGGAACGCAGGGCGGGCACCACGTCGATATCGGCAATCCCCACTTCGTGATGAAGGTGGAAAGCCTGCCCGAAGGGCCGATCGAGCCGATGTGCCGGCCGCTGCGCTACGCGCCCGAGCTGGGCGGCGAAGGAGCTAACATCCACCTGGTCGAGGTCGTCGACCGTCACCGCGCCCGCATACGCTCGTACGAGCGCGGCGTAGAGGCGGAGACGCTGGCCTGTGGAAGCGGATCGGTCTCCTCGGCCGTGGCCCTTTGCGCCGCCGGGCATGTCGAGTCGCCGGTGGAGATGGAGACCCGCAGCGGCGATGTGCTGACCATCCGCTTTCAGCGTCAGCCCGACGGCCGCTTCTCCCAACTGGAGCTCGAGGGTCCCGCCCGCTTCGTCTACCGCGGCGAGCTGAGCGACAGCGACACAGGCGCGACCTGTTGAGCCCGGCGAAGAAGCGTTCGGTCACCGCCCCGACCGCGGCCGAGCTTCGGCGGCGGCTGCTCGACTGGTATGCCCTGAACCGGCGCGACCTCCCCTGGCGCCGCACCGACGACCCGTACCGCATCTGGGTCGCCGAGGTGATGCTCGTGCAGACACAGGTGGAGACCGTCCTTCCCTACTACGGCCGCTTTCTCGAGCGTTTCCCGGATGTTTACTCGCTGGCGGCGGCCCACCTGGACGAGGTGCTCAAGCTGTGGGAGGGGCTGGGCTACTACGCGCGAGCCCGCAACCTGCACAAAGCCGCCCGCATCGTCGTTGAGCAGCATGGAGGGAGATTGCCCGCGGATGAGCCAGGCTTGCGAGCCTTGCCGGGCATCGGCCCCTACGTGGCCGGCGCCCTGCTGAGCATCGCCTTCGATCAGCCAAGCCCGGCGGTGGACGGCAACGTCCGGCGCGTGTTGTGCCGGTTGTACGACCTGAGCCAGGCGACTCGAGCCGCGTTGCACCAGGCCGGCGCACCGCTGGTATCCGAGCGACCCGGCGATGTGAACCAAGCGCTGATGGACCTCGGCTCCACGATCTGCATCCCGCGCTCGCCGCTCTGCTCCGAGTGTCCCCTGGTGAATAGCTGTCTGTCGCGTGCTCGAGGTACGATCGCGGAGCGTCCCGGTCGACGAGCGACACGAAAGCGCCCCCACTACGATATCGCCGTCGGCGTCATCTGGCGTGACGAAGAGATCCTCATCGCCAAGCGCCGGCCGGACGGACTGCTCGGCGGGCTGTGGGAGTTTCCGGGCGGCAAGACGCAGCCGGGCGAGTCGCCGGAAGCCGCGCTGGTTCGCGAAGTGGGTGAGGAACTGGGGATCGAGGTCGAGCCGGGCGAAAAGATCGCCGCCGTCGATCACGCCTATAGCCACTTCGAGATCACGATGCACGCCTACCACTGCCACTTCCGCGCCGGCACCCCCAAGCCGCTCGGCTGCCAGGACTTCGCCTGGGTACGACCGGACGAGTTGGATCGTTACGCGTTCCCGGCCGCCAATCGGCGCGTACTGGAGCAGTTGGGCGGCACCGGCTCCGCGTGAGAGCTTCGCTTCCATCTCGATGGTTGCCTGGCAACTCGAAACGGGCCAAACTTAGAGGATCATTCGACTGGCTGCTCTCACCACCAGCAGACGCACATCGTCAGAGGCGCATTGGTTAGACGACTAGCGCTCCCTGCGATCCTCGCTCTTGCTTTGGCCGCTGACGCCGCGGCCCAAGACGCCCACTACTGGACATACCAGTACGGTACGCGGGCCAACCTGCTGGCCGGGGCGGTCGTCGGCAGCGTGGTCGATATCAGCGCCGCCTACTACAATCCAGGGGCGCTCTCGCTGATTGATGACCCGAACCTCATCTCCACCTCAAAAGTCTTCGAGCTCAGTGACCTGTCGTTCCGACCCAGCAACGGCGTCGATGCCAGCCTGAACAACCTGCGCCTAGACGTGGCCCCCAGTTTCTTCGCGGGTCTCCTTCCGTTCCACTTCCTCGGCAACGATGTGCTCGCCTACTCGCTATTCACCCGTTACCTGTTCAAGGCGGACATCGATGCAGTGCGCCAGGGCAATCTGGAAGAGATCGACCAGGCGGTGCAGGGCGATTTCTTCTCGCAGGCCCGCTTTACCCGGGATCTAAATGAAACGTGGGTCGGCCTGTCGTATTCCACTCCGTTCCGTCAGACAGTGGGCGTCGGGCTCAGCATGTTCGTCACCTATCGGAGCCAGAAAGGGTCCAACCTTTTATCGTTCCAGGCGCTCAGCGACACCGGCGAGACCGCCATCACCCTGGGAGAACAGAGCTACAGCTACTGGAACGCCGGTGTGCTCCTCAAGGGCGGCGTTACCTTCGACTGGCTGGGCTGGAGTCTCGGTATGACGGTCACCACACCGCGGCTCGATGTTCTCGGCGACGGCAAGGTGCTCATCAATCGGACCGAGTTCAATCCCGACACCATCTTTGTGGCCGATTTTCAGGACGGCTTGCCCTCTACGTACCACTCGCCCTGGTCGATCGCTCTGGGGGCAGCTTACAAGCGCGCGGCGACGACCATCAACGTAACGAGCGAGTATTTCGCCCGGGTGAACCAGTTCGTCGTGCTCGATCCGCATGCTTTCGTGGCGCAGAGCACAGGGGACACGATCTCGCTGGAGATTACACAACAGCTCGACGACGTGCTGAACTTCGGGCTGGGCGTCCAGCACCAGTTCAAGCCGCACTTGGCCGGTTACGCCAGCTTCAGAACGGATTTCTCCGCGAAGGTACCCGGCGCGACTTCCGACATCTCGCTGTCGAGCTGGGGCCTCTACTTCGTCACGTTGGGTGCGGCGTTCAGGCTCGGGACGGCGGATCTGACTTTCGGCCTGGCGTACGGCTGGGGCGGGGTTGACGGCGAGCAGTTGGGCGATCCGCTCGATGGGATCGGATCGGTCGCGCCAGGAAGCCCAACCGCCGAGCTCGAGTACAGGACCCTACGTCTCATCATCGCCTTCGCGATCTAGCGCGCTGGGAAGAAAAGCTGGACGATCGCCCCCGCCTGCGCCTCGACGGTCTCCGGATCGTCGGCGTCCCTTCCTGTCAGGAGCTTGAATTCGGTGCCCAGGGCGAACAGCGAGGACGCCGCGCCGATCATCGCGTAGTAGAGAATTGCGGGGTCTCCGGGCGGCATCGCCCCGAGCGCCTGTGCTTCCTCGATCTCCCGGCACACCAGTTCGAACATCGGCCGCAGCCGGCTCTCGACCAGAAGGCCGAGCGGCGAGCCGCGGCGTTTGTTGGCTTCGATCATGAACTGGTGCAGTTCGGGATACTCAGCGGAGAAGATCACAAAGTCCGCCAGGATGAGCTTGAGCCGCGTCGCCGTGTCCAGCCCCGCCAGCCACTCGATTCGCGGGCCGAAACGATCCAGCAGTTCGTCGAGGATGCGCTCGGCCGCCGCGAGCCAGAGTTGCTGCTTCGACCCGAAGTGATAGAGGACTAGCGGCTGGTTGACCCCGGCCCGCCTCGCGATCTCGTGCGTGCTGGCACCCTCGAAGCCCTGCTCCGCGAACAGGGCGAGGGCGGCTGCCAGGATCCGCTCCTGTGTCTCCCTGCTCCGCCGCTGTTGAGGCACCCGGCGGACGAGCAGCCCGGTTGCGGCGCGAGCTTGCCTTTTACACCGCCCGCTGCGAGGTGCGCAGACTGCGCCCGACGGCGGCGCCGAAGATCAGCAGCAGGGGGGCGGTCCACAGGCCTGGATAGTAGCTCCACTCGACCGCGGCGATCATGATGTGGCCGGCGCCGTTCAGGATCTCAACGATCGCCCAGAACTTGGCCAGCTTCAGGGCCCAGGGGCGGCCGTGGGCCACGGAGGGGATCAAGGCGGCCAGCAGCAGCGTGATCCCGAGGTGGAGCAGCACGAAGAATTCGGGCGCCAGCGAGTAGAGGGGGAAGATGTCGTGGAAGCCGGAGACGAAGTCCTCGAAGCCGTGGAGGAACTGGGCGGCGACGAGCCCCGGGTAGAGATGGCGGCCCGCCGACAGCCGGTGGGGGTGAGCCGCTAGATCTCGGGGGTCCACCCGGAGCCTCCGGGGCCCTGCCCGTGCGACCGTCGGGGTCGGTCTTTCCTGCGCTCATAGCTTCCCGCTTCGTTGCGACTGATCTTGCGCCTGGCGACCAGGCCCTCGAGCACGACCTCGCTGGCCACCAGCAGGCTAGCGGTCTCGTCCACGTCGACTTCGCTGGAGGCTGCAGTCCTGGCCAGCTCCACCAGACCCGACACGGTGGTGAAGCCCTTGAGGCACGCCGCGGCGCTGGACAGCTCGGCGACCTGAAGAGCGCCGCCGGTCTCGAAGTACTCGATGACGGGTGCGGCGTCCTCCTCGACGAAGTACTGATCGAAGGTCGCTGCGGCCGCCCGCGAGATGAGATCGCGCGCGATCTTTTCGCCGCCCTCCAGCTCGCCCTCGTACTCCAGCTCCAGCTTGCCGGTGATGGCGGGCAGCGCGGCGTAGACGTCGGCCACCCACGGCGCTACGAGATCTTCGCCGTTGGCGATAGCGCGCCGCTCGGCGTTTGAGACCACGCTCTCCAGCACGCTGATGGGCAGGCGCTGCGACACGCCGGAACGCCGGTCGACCCGCTGGTCATCCCGCGCCTCGAAGGCGATGCGCTCGACGATCTCCTTGATCATTTGTGGGATCTGCACCGGCCGGCCGCCGCGATCCGTCCACGCTTCCTGCTCGGTGATGGCGACGCCGTGATCGAGGTCGCGCGGATAGTGCGTCATGATCTCGGCGCCGATCCGGTCCTTGAGCGGCGTGATGATCTTGCCGCGGGCGGTGTAGTCCTCCGGGTTCGCAGTGAAGACGAGCTGAACGTCGAGCGCGAGGCGGATGGGGTAGCCTTTGATCTGGACGTCGCCCTCCTGCATGATGTTGAAGAGACCGACCTGGATCTTGCCGGAGAGGTCGGGCAGCTCGTTCAGGGCGAAGATGCCGCGGTTCGCCCGGGGCAGGAGCCCGTAGTGGATGGTGAGCTCGTCGGACAGCACGTGGCCACCGCGGGCCGCTCTGATCGGATCCAGGTCGCCGATGATGTCGGCGATGGTGACATCCGGCGTTGCCAGCTTCTCCACGTAGCGCTGATCGCGTGGCACCCAGTCGATGGGTGTCTCGTCGCCCATCGACTCGATCTCGAGGCGGCCGTGTTTGCTGATCGGGTGGAAGGGATCGTCGTTCACCTCGGAGCCGGCGATGATCGGAATCTGCTCGTCGAGGAAGTCGACGAGCTCGCGCATGATCCGGCTCTTCGCCTGACCGCGCAGGCCCAGCAGGATGAAGTTGTGCCGCGCGAGGATCGCGTTGACCAGCTGAGGGACTACCGAGTCTTCGTAGCCCAGAACGCCGGGGAAGAGCCTCTCGCCGGCCTCCAGCTTGCGGATGAGGTTGGCCCGCATCTCGTCTTTGACGGAGCGGGGGCAGTAGCCCGATCTCTTGAGCTCGCCGAGCGTCTTGGGTAGCGGTTGGGGCATCTGTCTCCTGCCTTCCGGCGCCTTCCTCAGGGTTTGTGGGTTCGCACTCGAGTTCTGCTATACCGAGGCGGGCATCACCGGTTCCACTGTAGGTGCGGGTGGGGCCGGCGCCCTAATCATAAGCAAGATGGCGAAGGCCGCCGCAAGGCTCATCACGACCGCGTTCAGGGAGAACGGGGCCGCCGCCGTCCAGGCTCCGAACACCCAGCCGGCCCAAACCGCGCCGACCGTCCGCCCCAGGGCGGAGAGCGACTGCATGACGCCGAGTATGGCGCCCTGCCTATCGGCCGGCGCGTACTGCGAGGCCAGGCTGGTCAACGTCGGCCAGTTGATCCCCGTCCCGAACGCCACCAGGACCAGTATGGCACACAGGATCCAGACGTTGCCGGCGAGCGGCAAGAGCGCATAAGCCGCGATCAGCGTCGCCGTGCCGGTGACCAAGAGCCTTCGCTCGCCGAACTGCCGCGCCATCGGCCCTATCATCCTGCCCTGCACGACGGCCATCAGCAGCCCCAGATAGGCCATCAGATACCCGGCGTGCTGAGCGTCGTAGTCGAGTTTGACACCGAGCCAGAGCGGAAAGACGGTGGTGAACGCGGCGAAGACGAACGTGGCCAGCGCGAAGATCGCCATAAGGGTACCGATCGCCGGTAAGCGGGCGAACTCGACGGCCAGCTTCAGACGCTCCAGGGGACCGGCGCCGCTCTTCGCCGAGGCCCGAGTCCGGAGTCCCGGGCTCAGCGACTCCGGCAGATAGAAGTACGCGGCGCCCGCGTTCACCAGCGAGAGCGCGGCGGCGAAGAACCCGGGCGCGGCATAGCCGAAGTTCACGAGTGCCCCGCCGAGCGCCGGTCCCGCGATGAAGCCCAGACCGAAGGCGGCGCCTACCAGACCCATGCCGCGGGTCCGGTCCCCCGGATCGGTGGAATCGGCGATGTAGGCCTGGGCCACCGGGATGTTCGCTCCGGCCACGCCCTGCATGATCCGGGAGGCGAGCAGCCACCAGAGGTTGCCGGCGAGCCCGAAGAGCAGGTAGGAGAGACCGGACCCCACGAGCCCCAGCAGCAGGATGGGACGGCGGCCGACCCGGTCGGACAGCCGGCCCCAGATCGGCCCGAAGATGAACTGCATGGCCGGGTGGACGGCGACGATCAGCCCGATCAGGGCCGGCGTGGCGCCGAAGTCCTGGGCATAGAACGGCAACAGGGGCAGGACGATGCCGAACCCGATGAGGTCGATGAAGATGGTGAGGAAGATTATCGTCAGCCGGGACAATCGCCGCCTATGCTTTCCGACACTGGTACGCCTGCGATGCCTGTCCCCATGCCGGGCCAATCACTGCAAGCCTAGAACCGGTGTTGGGGTT
>JAZGAL010000148.1:0-3285 GCA_036475815.1 Gemmatimonadota bacterium | reverse complement strand
AGCTCCACGCCGTACTTCTCCAGGACGCCCGAATCATGAAGTTCGAGCGATATGTTGAGGCCGACCTGCCCACCCATCGTGGGGAGGATCGCGTCGGGACGCTCGAGCTCGATCACCCGCTCGACCCACTCCGGCGTGAGTGGCTCGATGTAGGTGGCGTCCGCCAGATCCGGGTCGGTCATGATCGTGGCGGGGTTCGAGTTCACCAGGATGACCCGGTACCCCTCCTCTTTCAGTGCGCGAACGGCCTGCGTGCCCGAATAGTCGAACTCGCAGGCCTGTCCGATCACGATCGGCCCGCTGCCCAGCAGCAGGACGCTACGTATGTCTTCCCGCTTCGGCATCGGCTAGTAGCAATACCCTCCGTAAGGCGTTGGGTGTTTCCAGACCGAACCCGAATATTACCCGGGCCGAAGGAGGCGCGCTAGCCGGCGCCCGGCGAGCAGGCCCCGCCTTCACCGCCGGGGCGGGCGGGCACGGCTGCGGCTTCGTCCCCCCCGATGTTGCTCCACGAATCCTCACCCGGCATATTCGGGTCGTCACATGTTCTGTCGTTGCATTCTAACACTTACTTACCGAGTGAGCCGATGACCATGACCGATAAGAGACGTCGCGATAGCTGGGGCCGGCTGGTACCCGTCTTCGCCCTGGCGCTGTTCGTGGGCTGCAGTTCCTCGGTTGGCCCAGTCGCGGAGCCGACCCCCACGAGTACCCCGGAATCGGAAGCGACTCCGGCGCCGACGCTCACAGCCGATGTCGACACCGTCCGCGCCGGCAAGTTCGACTACGGCAAGATGTGGACGTTCGAGTACGCGCCCCTCCAGTACTTCCACGAGGAGTACGGCTTCGACCCGGACTCGGCCTGGTTCGCGAAGGCCAGGCTGAGCGCGCTGCGGATCCAGGGTTGCTCCGCTTCCTTCGTGTCCCCGAACGGGCTGGTGAT
This sequence comes from Gemmatimonadota bacterium, assembly GCA_036475815.1. GTDB lineage: Bacteria > Gemmatimonadota > Gemmatimonadetes > Palauibacterales > KS3-K002 > JBDHGH01. Next base: position 2,342 of record JAZGAL010000148.1, on the reverse strand, counting down.
GACCAACCACCACTGCGCCCGTGAAAGCGTCGTCGAGGTCAGCAAGCCGGGCGAGGACCTGCTCGACAACGGTTTCTACGCCGAGAACCTGGACGACGAGCGGCCTATCGAGCACCAGAGGGCTGATCAGCTCATCGCCATCGTCGACGTGACCGACGAGATCCAGAACGCCGTGGCGGGCGCAGCCAGCGGCGCCGAACGCGCGCGGTTGCTCGAACAGGCTGAAGAAGAAGCGAGGGCTCGGATCGCCGGCGAGTACGGCGGTGTGGATTCCAGCATCGTTGTGGAGGTGATCGAGCTGTGGGATGGGGGCAAGTACTCGGCTTACATCTTCCAGCGCTACACGGACCTCCGGCTGGTGATGGCACCGGAGCTTGATATCGCATTCTTCGGTGGCGACGATGACAATTTCACCTACCCCCGCTACAACCTGGACATGTCGTTCTACCGTATCTACGGCGACGATGGCGAGCCGCTGAAGAGCGACGACTACTTCAAGTTCGCTGAGGACGGTGTCGAGGAAGGGGACGCGGTCTTCGTGATCGGCAATCCCGGCGGCAGCAGCCGCCTGCAGACCGTCGCCCAGCTCGAGTGGCGCGGGGCCGTCCGCGACAAGGTTGTTTACCAGCTGCTCAAAAGCCGGGTGGCCGCTCTCCGGGCATTCTATGATGAGAACCCGGAGGAAGCCGAGGAAATGAACCTACGCAACGAGATCTTTAGCCTATCGAACTCGGAGAAGGCGTACCGCGGCCAGTGGAACGGGCTTCAAAACCCCGAGTACATGGCGCGGCGCCGGGACGCCGAGCGGCAGTTCATCGCCGCCATCGAGGCCGACCCTAAGCTCGCGGCGGAGTATGGCGGCCTGATCGACTCGATGGCCGTCATCCAGCAACAGCGGATGCAGTACGCAGACGAGTTCGGCGCCTTCATCGCCATCGGAAGCCCTGCCCTCACCTCGGCCGTCATGCAGCGCGGGTTCGCCGCCTACCAGTACCTCTCCATGAAACAGGGAGGCGCGCCGGAGACCGTACTGACTCAGATCAAGGACCAGGTGCTCTCCGTCGCCGATCAGCCCGCCTCGCTGCAGGAGAAGCTCCTGGCCGCCCGGCTGAGGGACTTCGAGCGCTACCTGGATCCCGACAGCGAGATCCGACGGGAGGTCTTCCGGGGGCGCACGCCCGAGCAGGCTGCCGACGCCATCCTCTCACACTCGGTCCTGGCCGACTCCACCAGCGCCGCCGATGCGCTGGAGTCGGGCACGCTGACGACGGAGGATGCGGCGGTGAAAGTCGTAGCCGCAATCATCGAGCCGATCCGCCAGTACCAGACCGCGCTCCAGCAGCTCGGCCAGGAGGAGACAGCCCTAACCGCCGCTCTGGGACAGGCACGGTTCCATGTCTACGGCACCAAGATCCCTCCCGACGCCACGTTCTCGTTACGCATCGCCGACGGAGTGGTCATGGGTTACCCGTACAACGGCACAATGGCGCCGCCCTACACCACCTTCTACGGGCTGTTCGACCGCCACTACTCCTTCGGGCAGGACAGCTTCTGGGCCCTGCCGGAGCGCTGGCTGAACCTGCCGGCCGACTTCGACCTGGCGACGCAGCTGGACTTCGTGATGACGGCCGATGTCATCGGCGGTAACTCGGGCTCGCCGGTCATCAACAAGGACCTCGAGGTCGTCGGTCTGATCTTCGATGGCAACATCGAGAGCTTGCCCGGCGATTATATCTACGACCCCGCGCTCAACCGCTCCGTGGCCGTGGACGCGAGAGGAATACTCGAGGCGCTGGACAAGGTCTACGACGCCGATCGCATTGTCCTGGAGCTGACTGTCGGGAAGCTGGTGCAGACAGAGGAAGAGGCTGACGCTGTTCTGGCCGGGAGGTGAATCGACGAAGCCTGTCCCCTGGCTCGGCGATCAACTTCCGAACAGGAGCGCTACGCCACCGGTTACGCCCCAGCTGGGTGAGTTGCCGGCATAGCCGACCAGGCCGGCCGCGTCCAGTCGCCAGCGGCTGAACGTGTAGTCGGCGCCAAGCCGGACTTCGCCGAGATCCTCGGTGCCCACGGGCACTTCGCCACGCGTGCTGGCGCGTCCGCCGATCGAGGCGTAGGCCCGCAGAGTTTGCGCGCCGGCGATACTGTACAGGACCTCAGCGCTGTAGATGATCACATCGTTCTGCTCGAAGTTCTCGAGCGGGGCCTCGAGTATGCCGATCCCGACATCGCCCGTGATTAGGAACGGCCCGCGACCGTAGCTGCCCAGAAGGCTCATGCCGATGTTGGTGGTGTTGGTGCCAAGCCCCTCGGCCTGATTGCTGTCGGGAATGTTGAAC
>JAZGAL010000147.1:0-2473 GCA_036475815.1 Gemmatimonadota bacterium | reverse complement strand
CCATTCAGGGATCAAATCTGCCCCCAAAATCGCGCCTAGGGAACGATTTTGATCCCTGAATGGCCTTCAGGGAACGATTCTGCTCCCTCGGACCCCCGAAAGGGAGCGATTTTGATCCCTCTCCGGGGCCTAGAATCGCATGGTCCGGACGTTGGATTCGCGCCGGCCGATGCCGACCACGATGCGCGGTACTCCCGTGTCCCGCGACCACGCCACGCAGTCGTAGGTGAACGCCAGCGAGTAGTGGTCCGTGCCCGTCCGCACGTACCGATAGCTCTGCGCCCCGGTCGAGTCGGATCAGGCCATTCGAACGCCTCCACCACCTCTCGACTGCCGTTGAAGTACTTCCCGCCGAGTTGAGCGCTCCATCGCTCGCCAAGCGTCTCATCGCAGTGGATGACCTCGTCGGTCTTGGCCGCAGCGGCCAGCAACATGTCGCACTGCAAGTCGGTGAGGATCATTCGTCGTCCTCCGCCGGCTCGGTCAGGACGGGCATCATCGCCCCTTCCGTAGATGCAGCCTTGCAGCGATGGTCGCCGCCCTGCGGGTGACGCGGTAGCCGTGCTCGCCACGGCTGAGGCAACGGAGCGTTGCCAGATCAGCGATTGCCTTCCGTACGTCGTCCGAGCCGGTGAAGGTCTGGCCGCCCGTGGTGACTTCCCACCTGCCGCCGGGGAGCTTGGTGCATCTGACCGCATCGGCGGGGCGCTCCAACGCGGCGGCGAGGATCTTTCTCGGCAACGACGTCAGTTTGAAGCGCGCCTTCCGTCGGTGGCGCGGGATTGAGATTTCGCAGAACCTGTCCTTTACAGTGCAGGTGATTCTGACCCCGCGTGCTGTTAGCTCGAAGGAGAGACCCTGGGGCAGCTCCTCTTCGAGCGGATCGTATCCAGCCAACGGATCGGCATTCAGCATGGCGCCGCAATTCGGGCAGTTCAGGCGGCTCGCCCTCACGGACTTCTTGCAGCTCGGGCAGCCGCGGAGGTCCAGGCGGTCAGTCATAGGCTCGCGTCTGCGTACATGAAATAGACGTAGCGGTCTTCGTAGAAACCCCCATGCAATGGGCCCGCTTGATTCTTCTGCCCCGGCAGAGTTGGCCGCCTCGATAGCCGATTCCTGGACTGAGCGCAGAACAGCGGCGCGTCCGGCCCGAGGCTCTCGCCGCGCTTGTTCTTGAAGCGCCAGAACCGCCGCAGCTTCGGCAGCAGCTTGTCGGGGAGGAACACGTCCCCGGTGCGGCCACGCTTGGCGATTTCGCGGCGGACACAAACGCGGGTCTTCGGCGTGCCATCCGGGGCGAAGACATCGCCGACGTTGAGGCCAAGCAACTCTGAGATTCGAAGGCCGGTGCCGAGGGCCATCGAGATGATGGCATGGTCGCGTGGGTGCTTGGCGGTGACGCGGAGGATGAGCTTCTGTTCGTCCTGGGTGAGGGTTTGGGGGCTCAGGTATGACACGATTCCTCCTCGCCGGTGCCGCCAGCGTGCTCCTGCTGTACGGCGAGCCGTTCCAGCAGCTCATTCAACCGCTCCAACCGCTTCACCAACTCCGGCATGGTGCGCTCGTAGACTGGCCCATCCGCGTCTTGAACAACGGAGTCTCGCTCATCGGTGTCTCCTTATCAGCCGCCACAGCCGCATCTGCTTGTCCCACAGCGGCTCGGCGACGATCTCGCGCAGCTGGCGTTCGGTGATCGCGTCGAGTCGGGTTCCCGTCAGACTCAGAATCGCTTCCTGGATCGCAGGAGCGAGCAGGGTCAGAGCGCTGATCTGCGAGACTCGCGCCCGGGTCACGCCGAGCACTTCGGCGGCGTGGGCGTAGTCGCGCAAGTCGCCATCGCGGATCTTCCGGTCGATGTGGTGGGCCAGGGCGAGAACGTGGGTCACCCCCGAACACCGCCTCCCGGTGTTGGGATTCTTTTCGCCCTGGCCCGCAGGTTTGCGATCGAAATTGGCCCGCACGACGATCGTCGCGCCGTTCACGGTGCCCCTGCGTCGAGTTCCCGCCGCAGCGCCGCGATCCCGGCTGGACTCAGGTCAATGCGAAGTTCCTCGGTCTCGCGGTCGTAGCTGACCCGCCCGATCAGGAGTTGCAGCACCCGTTCCCGTTCCGGCGTGAGCAGCACTTCCCAGATCGCGTCGAACTCCTCCAGCGCCCGAGCCACGTCGGCCTCGTCGACGTCCTGAGCAGCGAGATCTGCCTCCTGAGCGCGGACCTCAGCCAGCCGGGTTTCCAAGGATCGAAGCTGTTCTTGCGCCTTCTCGAGTTCGTTGCTGACTGCACTGCGGGCATCTCCATCCACGTCGGTGAGGGTGTGGACCAGCTTCGCGACGGTCTTCTCAGCGATTGTGATCTGCTTCGCGAGCCGCTTGGCCTCGGCCTTCAGACCACGGCGCTTGGCCGCGACCTGCGCGAACACTTGCTGGAGGGTCTCGGCCTGGAGTTCGGGGCTCTCGCCGAGTCGACGAATCTG
>JAZGAL010000146.1:0-15844 GCA_036475815.1 Gemmatimonadota bacterium | reverse complement strand
GACGGCAAGGAGATCCTGAAAGGTGTCGATCTGACGATCCACGCGGGAGAAGTGCACTCGCTCATGGGGCCGAACGGATCGGGAAAGAGCACGCTGGCATTGGTGTTGGCAGGCCGTGACGGCTACGAGGTGACGGAGGGGCAGGTACTGTACAAAGGGATGGACTTGCTGGAGATGCCGCCGGAAGAGCGTGCGTGCGAGGGTGTGTTCCTGGCCTTTCAGTATCCGGTGGAAATCCCTGGCGTAGGCAGCATCCAGTTCATGACTGCGGCTCTGAACGCGATCCGCAGGCACCGTGGCGAGGAGGAGATCGATGCTCTGGAAGCGCTGAAGCTTCTGAAGCAGAAGGTCAAGCTGCTGCAGATGGAAGGCAGCCTACTCGAGCGCTCTGTGAATCAGGGCTTTTCGGGCGGCGAGAAGAAGAAGAACGAGATCTTCCAGATGGCGGCGCTGGAGCCGAGCCTGGCCATCCTGGACGAGACCGATTCTGGACTGGACATCGATGCTCTGAGGATTGTGGCAGACGGAGTGAACAGTCTTCGCAGCCCGGAGCGGGCCTTTCTGGTGATCACCCACTATCAGCGTCTGCTCGACTACATCGTGCCGGACTACGTGCATGTGCTGGTGGATGGCCGGATAGTCAGGTCGGGCGACAAGGAGCTGGCACTGCACCTCGAGGAGTACGGGTACGCGTGGGCCAGCGAGCGGCAGCCGGCGGGGGCATCGGCATAGGTTAGGGAGTAACAGGAACAGAACAAGCGAGTGGACACTTGACAGTGACAGCGAGAACTAGCGAAGGCTTGCAGGGTTACCTGGAGAGCTTCAGGATGTTCGAGAACGGCGCAGGCGGGCCGGAATGGCTTCGGCCCGTTCGCCGGGCGGCGATCGAGCGCACCGCGGAGCTAGGGTTCCCGACGGTTCGTGATGAGGATTGGAAGTCTACGAACGTCTCTCCCATAGCGAAGCAGTCATTCAGTCTGAGGCCGGAGGGCGCGGAGATTACGGCGAACGATCTGGCGCCATTCGTGTTCCGCGACAAGGAATCGGCGCGACTGGTCTTCGTCAACGGACGTTATGTGTCGGAGCTCTCGGACTCCTGCGCACAGCCTGGTGGTGTGATCGCCTGCAGCCTGGCGGACTCGCTGCAGTTCAACCGGGAACTGGTCGAGCTGCACCTGGCGAAACACCTGGACTACGAGAACGACTTCTTCTCGGCGTTGAACACGGCGTTCATCGAGGACGGCGGTTTCGTGTACGTGCCGAGTGGCACGCTGTTGGATAAGCCGATTCATCTCATCTACATAGCCACGCGGACGGAAACGCCTAGCGTTACGCATCCACGCAACCTTATCATCGTCGGCGACAACGCCGAGGTCGGCGTGGTCGAAGAGTACGTCTCACTGGGCGGCGAGGAGTACCTGTCGAACGTGGTCAGCGAGGTGGTGGCGGGCGAGAACGCGGTGGTGGAGCACTACCGGGTCGAGCGCGAGAGCACGAAAGCGTACAGCATCGGCACGGTTCGGGTTCAGCAGGCACGCAGCAGCAACGTGGCCTGTCACGGGGTATTCCTGGGTGGCCGGCTGGTGCGGAACAACGTCCATCCGGTCCTGGCGGGTGAGGGCGCCGAGTGCTTGATCAACGGGTTGTTCATGACGGCCGGCCGGCAGCATGTGGACAATTTCATGTTGGTCGAGCACGTGAGCCCGCACTGCGACAGCCGTCAGTTCTACAACGGCATCCTGGACGACAGCTCGAGCGGTGTATTCGCCGGCCGCATAATCGTGCACAAGGACGCCCAGAAGACGGATGCCAAGCAGACGAACCGCAACCTGCTGCTCAGCGATGAAGCGACTGTCGACAGCAAGCCGCAGCTCGAGATCTACGCGGACGATGTGAAGTGTACGCATGGGGCGACGATCGGCCAGCTTGACACGGATGCGCTCTTCTACTTGCGTGCACGGGGTGTCTCGGAGGAAATGGCTCGGACTCTATTGCTTTTCGGCTTCGCTGCTGAGAACCTGCAGCGGATGCGGCTGCCGTACATACGGAGGTACGTGGAAGGCCTCATCATGGACAAGATGCCGCAGGGAGATATGCTGAAGAAGCTAGGTTAGGATCGCGGCGCGCCCTATGCTCGCCGGGATTCTAACCTAGTTTCTGAACCAGGCGCCCCGATGTCAGATCTTCGCGAGCTCTACCAGCAGGTGATACTCGAACACTGTCGCCACCCCCGCAACTTCAAGGAGTTGGAGGGGGCGGATCGCAGTGCCGAGGGGTACAATCCGCTTTGCGGTGACCAGATCACCGTATATGTAGTACTGGATGGTGATCGAGTAGCCGACATCGCCTTCAAGGGGTCGGGCTGCGCCATCTCCAAGGCGTCGGCGTCGCTGATGACGGCGGAGGTGAAGGGGAAAACGTTGGCGGAGGCCGAGGAGCTTTTCGGCCGGTTCCGGGAGATGGTCACAAGTGCTCGCGACGCTGAGATCGACGAGGAGGCGGTGGGCAAGCTTGCGGTGTTCTCGGGCGTGCGAGAGTTCCCAGTGCGGGTGAAGTGCGCGACTCTGGCATGGCATACTTTGCATGCGGCGCTCGAGGGTGAGGGTCAGCCCGTCTCGACGGAGGAGTAGTAAGGCGGGAGAGCGATCAGTGGGATGGTGCTTGCGGTTAGGGACATGGAATCCGGCACGCGGTTTGTAAGAGTAGCGACGAGGAGTGAAGTGCCGCCAGGTGGCATGAAGGCGGTGGACGTCGACGGTGTGCAGATCGCGTTGTGCAACGTTGGCGGTGAATTCTACGCCGTGCACGATGAGTGCACGCATGAATGTTTCCCGCTTTCTGAAGGCACGCTGGAAGATCACACTCTCGTCTGTATACTGCACGGTGCGCGCTTCGATGTGAGAACGGGTGAAGTTCTCGCGCTGCCTGCCTATGGTCCGGTGACGACGTACGATATCGAGCTCGATGGCGAGGACATCCTGGTGGCCGTGGAGCGATGACTGGTCGAGTTGCCGAGATGAAGATGCACACGCTGCTGGACATCGAAGCGATTCGGGAGCAGTTCCCGATTCTGGACCAGGAGGTGAACGGTCACCGGCTGGTCTATCTGGATAATGCGGCGTCGTCCCAGAAACCTCGTGTTGTTGTCGAGGCATTGGCCCGTTACTACGAACACGATCACGCCAACGTTCATCGTGGGATCCATGAGCTGTCGGTGCGGGCGACGGAGGCGTACGAGGACGCGCGGGCCACGGCTGCGCGGTTCATCGGTGCCGGCGACCCCAGCGAGGTCGTCTTCGTGCGGGGTACGACGGAGGGAATCAACCTGGTAGCCTCGGCGTGGGGGCCGCAGAACCTGGGCGAAGGAGACGAGATCCTCCTGACTGTTCTGGAGCACCACTCGAACATCGTGCCGTGGCAGATGCTGGCACAGCGCACGGGAGCGCGACTCAAGTGGGTAGACATAGACGATGAAGGCCGGCTGCGGCTGGATCAGCTGGGCGACCTGCTCACAGAGCGAACGCGCCTGGTATGCGTGACGCACGTCTCGAACGCCTTGGGCACGATCAACCCGGTGGAGGAGATCGTAGAGGCCGCGCACAACGTAGGCGCGCTGGTCCTCGTCGATGGGGCGCAGGCGGCGCCTCATTTACCGCTGGATGTGCAGGCGCTGGGTTGCGACTTCTACGCGTTCAGCGGCCACAAGATGTGTGGTCCGACCGGGATCGGCGTACTATGGGGTCGTCGCGGTTTGCTGGAGGAGATGGCGCCGTACCAGGGCGGCGGCGAGATGATTGAGATCGTCGAGCTGGAGAGGTCCACCTATAAGCCGGCGCCCCACAAGTTCGAGGCGGGGACGCCGAGCATCGCCGATGCCGTTGGCCTGGCCACCGCCATGGATTTCCTGACGGAGATCGGATTGGAGCGGATTCACGAGCACGAGGCCGACTTGATCTCGTATGCGCTGCACCGGGTCGGTAGCCTCCGCGGGTTACGGCAGTTCGGGCCGACGCGCGACGAGCGCGCCGGTGTCCTATCATTCCAGTTCGGCGAGATCCATCCGCATGACCTGGCGCAGCTACTGAACGACCGGGGTATCGCGGTGCGGGCGGGCCATCACTGCAACCAGCCATTGATGCGGCGTTTAGGTCTGGGAGCGACCACGCGTGCCTCTTTCTACCTTTACAACGATCGAGACGACGTGGATGCTCTGTGTGATGGCCTCGAGGTAGCGGAAGAGTTTTTCAACCAGGAGGTTTAGTCAGCCTGGCGCGCTTGATTGCATCCCGCCCGAACCTCTCGGAAATCTCATCGATCACATCGGCGACGCGGCCGGCGTTATCATCGCGTGTCGGATCCTGGAATAGTGCGAGTTGCCGTTCGGGCGACTGATCGTGGAGTCCCGAGACACTGATGCCGATGAGCCGGATCGGGCGGTCTTCGGGGTCGGCGGCTTCGAGAAGTTCGCGTGCCACAGGATAGATTGCGTCAGTAGTGGACACGGGCGCATCGAGAGTCTTTTGCCTGGTGTGGGTCTCGAAGGGGACCAGACGCAGCTTGACCGTGACGGTGCGCGCGGCCATGTGACGCCGCCGCAGCCTTGCTGTGACTTCTTCCGTCAACCCCAGCAAGGTTCGGCGGACGAACTCGCGGTCGTCGGTATCGGTCATGAAGGTCGTTTCCCGGCCGATGTGCTTGCGTTCGCGACCGGGCTCCACCGGCCTGTCGTCTTCGCCGTTCGCGAGTCGCTGAAGGTGGGCGGCGTGGGCATGGCCGAGGTGACGATCGAGGAGTGATAGGGTGGCGGCCGCGATGTCACCGATCGTCTGCATCCCCAGTGAGTGGAGCCGTCGCGCCGTCTTCTCGCCGACGCCCCAGAGCCGCTCGACGGGGAGCGGCTGAAGAAACTCCTTCTCTTTGCCTGGCTCGACCACGACGAGACCATCAGGCTTCTCGAGGTCGGAGGCTAGCTTGGCGAGGAACTTGTTGGGCGCGATGCCGATGGAGACGGTGAGCTTCTCCTGCTCTGCTACCTGGGTCTTGATATTGCGCGCGATGGTCACGCCGTCGCCAAAGAGTCGTGTCGAGGCTGTGACGTCGAGAAAGGCCTCATCGATGCTGAGCTTCTCGACGAGTTCCGTATAAGTCTCGAAGATCTGCATTATCCGCTCCGACACCTCGGCGTAGAGGCGCATGCGGGGCTGCAGGTAGACGGCGCGAGGACAACGCCTGTAGGCCTCCGAGATGGGCATGGCGGAGTGGATGCCGTACTTGCGGGCCTCGTAGTTGCAGGCAGCGGCGACGCCACGCCCGCGGCCGCCGCGGGGATCTGCGCCCACAACGATTGGCTGATCGGCGATCTCGGGGTTCTCGCGCGCCTCGACGGCCGCATAGAACGCGTCCATGTCGGCGTGCAGGATGGTGCGGCTCACTGATCTCTCCGCGTTGACCGACTCCTCGTGCTGATCTAACCTTCTAGACGTTACTATGAAAGATGCAACCTTGGGTGGATACCTCCACGAGCACGAGCGCCCGCCGGCCTTCGAGGGGCCGGGCGGTGACTCGTACACCGTCGAGATCATGACCGATCGCGCCGGGAGCCGGAGTGAGGGTCTGTGGTCCGGCTATCTCTTCTTCCTCAAGTGGCGGGGAAGCGAGCCGGTGGGCCATCTGGAGAGCGGGTTCCTGTCGGAGGCGGAGACCGAGGAAGAGGCACGGGCCGCGCTGGAGAAGCTCACGCTCCACGATGTGAAGCGCCTCCTGGACAGATTGGTGTCCCGATGACGGGGAGCGGCGAGACCGTACGCGGCCGCGTCCTGTGGAGTGTGGGTGGGATCTACGAGGTGGAGGTGAACGGCGAGACGATCGAGTGCCCGCTTCGCGGCCGCCTGAAGCGGGAGAAGGGGATCGGCAGGGTAGCCGTTGGAGATGAGGTCGAGCTGGAGAAGATGCTGGACGGCAGTTGCGTGATCACAGGTGTCCTGCCGCGCAGCGCGCGCCTGTCGCGTCGCTCGGCCGATGGTAGGCGCGAGCAGATCATCGCCGCGAACGTGGAGCAGCTTGGTGCCGTGTTCTCGGTCGCGCAGCCTGAACCGGTAGGCTCCCAAATCGATCGCTTCTTGGTCCTGGCGGAGTCGAGCGGCATAACCGCGTTTCTGGTGGTCAACAAGGTCGACCTGGAGGGTGCGGCGAACGAGCTGGAGTTGTTCGGGATCTACGAGAGAATCGGCTACGATGTGCTTTATACGAGTGCCAAGCGCGGGAAAAACATCGAAGAACTGCGTGATCACCTGGTGAGCCGCATCACGGTGTTTGTGGGTCCTTCGGGAGTCGGGAAATCCAGCCTCTTGAACGCGTTGCAGCCGGGACTGGGGCTCCGGGTGGGTGAGCTCAGCCGGGCGCTCGAGCGAGGCCGGCACACAACAGTCGCCGCAAGGCTGCACCCTCTCGACGCGGGCGGCTATGTGGTCGACACACCGGGCCTTGGCCGGATACGTTTTTGGGAGATGGGGGAGCGAGATTTGGATCGTTGCTTCCCGGAGTTCGGCCCGTACCTCGGTGAGTGCAAGTTCGACGACTGCGCACACGTGCACGAGCCGAGCTGTGCAGTTGTGGAGGCGGTGGAAAGTGGCGATGTATCGCCGCGACGTTACGAGAGCTACCTGAAGATCCTCGAGGAGGGTGAGGAAGGGCGGGCTTGTTGAGCGTCGAGTATCGAACGGCGCAAACCGAACGCTGAACACTGGACGCTACGGTTGCTGGAGCAAGCGCTAATCGAACGCATCTCAGAGGAGCTGGGGCGGCGGTCGCCGGTCCGGGCGGCACCTGGCACGTACGATACAGAGGCGGCCGTGAGCCTGCTGTTGAGGCCGACGGGGGCCGGCCTCGAGTTCCTGGCGATCAAGAGGGCGGAGAGCGAAGGGGACCCGTGGTCGGGGCACATGGCCTTGCCCGGCGGCCGAAGGGACCCGGGCGACGCCGACCTGTGGGTGACGGCGGCGCGGGAGACATGGGAAGAAGTCGGAGTGGATCTGTCGCAGGTGGGGCGACTGCTCGGTCGGCTGGATGATGTGGCGCCGCGCACTCGCCGGATCCCGGCGATAGCCATCGCGCCCTTCGTGGTTGCCGTACAAGCCGATGTCGTTGCCCAGACGAGCTCCGAAGTCGAGCGCGCGGTGTGGGTGCCGCTGGACGTCGTAGTCGAGCAGAAGCACCGGGGGAGCATGACGCTGAAGACCATTCCCGATCGTGAGTACCCGACGATCGAATACGAGGGCCACGTCATCTGGGGCTTGACGTTTCAGATCCTCGGTCAGTTCGAGATGGTGCTGCGGCGGATCGGTTATGCGGAGTCGGACGCAGATCCCTAGTCGACCCAGTCGGCGATGAAGATGTTCGTGTCGCCCGGCTTGGCGTTGAAGCGATTCGAGCCCCAGACGAGCGCACTGCCGTCCGAGTTGAACATCGGGAAGCCATCGAACTCTTCGTGGTAGGTTATCTGCTCGAGGCCGGTGCCATCGACGTTGATGGCATAGAGGTCGAAATTGCGGCTGCCGGGGTCGTGCATGTTTGAAACGAAGATGATCCCGTCGCCGTTGGGGAAGAAATAGGGAGCGAAGTTGGCGGCGCCGTTGTTGGTCAACTGCCGCTTGTTCGACCCGTCGGCATCCATCACAAAGATCTCGAGCACGCTGGGCCGGATCATGTCCTGGTCCAGCAGCCGCAGGTAGTCCGCCTTTTCCTCTTCGGTCTGTGGATGGTAGGCCCTGTACACGATCTTAGACCCGTCGTAGGAATAGAACGGCCCGCCGTCGTAGCCGAGCTCGTCCGTCAGCTTCTTCACGTTGGAGCCATCGGCATCCATGGTGTAGATATCGAGGTCACCGTCCCTTAGCGAGGTGAAGACGATCTTTTCGCCGTCGCGTGAGATCGTCGCCTCGGCGTCGTAACGCCAGGTGTCCGTGATCTGTTCGATGTTGCCGCCGTCGCGGTCGGCGACGAATATGTCGTAGGACAGGTACAGCGACCAGACGTAGCCCTGCGAATAGTCGGGCGGCGGCGGGCACTTCGGATCGTCGAGGTGCGTGGACGAGAAGAGGATCTTGTCGCCGGCCGGGAAAAAGTAGGAGCAGGTCGTGCGGCCGTCTCCGGTACTCACGAGTTCCATCTCTCCGCCGGCTACCGGCATCGTGAAGATCTGGTCGCACTCGTACTCGCCGTGCGTAGACTGCAGGATCAGGAAGTGATCGTCGGCCGAGAAGTACGCCTCGGCGTTCTCACCACCGAAGGTCAGCTGCCTGGCGTTGCGAAGATGCACCTCTTCCGGCAAAAGGAGGTCAGACTGAGCGCCCGTCTCAGGGGTGGAGTCGGCTTCGGGACCGCACGCGAGGCAGAGACCGGCTGCGACAGCGATGGTGAACCGCGAGTAGCTGCTCAGGATAGCGCCTCTTTGATTGCGTTCCCGATCTGAGGAACTAGATCATCCCAGTTCGCGGAGTCGGCTTTGGTCACGGTGACAAAGTCCTCCGCGATGAGAAGGGACTCAACTCCGTCAATGACGAAGAGCCTGCTGGCCAGCGCATCGTCGCTGGCCGTCTCAGGGTCGAAATAGGACATACTCGATCCACCCTCTACCAATGTGCGGTCGACGGTGAACTTGGCCGCGTTCGGGTTGGGTGTTCCCTGAACGGTGATGTTCGGGTCCGGCATGACGTCTCCTTTCACTCCCGAGCGTCTTGGGAACGAGAAACTAATCGATCAAGCGTTGCCCAGACAGTCCTCGAGAGTCGTGAGGGCGAAGTCGAGCTGTTCCTCGCTGATGGTGAGGGGCGGGCTCAGCGTGACGGCGCCGCCCTCGGCCAGCAAGATCAGGCCTCGCCGCAGGGCTTCCATGACCAGCCTCTGCGCCCGCTGCGGGCTAGGCTCTCGCGTGGCGGGGTCGCTGACGAGGTCGAGCGCCGCCAGGAGGCCTCGTCCCCGGACGTTGCCAATGGCGCGGAAGCGGGGGCGGAGCGACTCCAGGCGCTCCAGGACGTAGGCGCCGAGTCGGGCTGAGCGGGCCACCAGGTCCAGCTTCTCGATCTCCTCTATCTGCGCCAGGGCGGCGGCGCAGGCGAGAGGGTGACCGAGGAACGTGCTGGTGTGTATCGCGGCCCCTGCGCTCGACGGCCAGGCGGCCATGACCCCGGGACGCCCAATGCAGGCGGAGAAGGGGAGCGCGCCGCTCAGGGCTTTGCCGACGCAAAGGAGATCGGGCAGAACACCTTCGTGCTGGCAGGCGAACCAGCGGCCGGTTCGACCGAAGCCTGTGAGGATTTCATCGAATATGAGCACCAGCCCGCGGCGGTCGCAGATCTCTCGCAGACCGGTAAGGAAGCCGTCCGGCGGTACGACGATTCCGGCGCGCCCCTGGATGGGCTCGACGATCACGGCGCCGATGAGGTCAGCTTCGGCGTCCAGCCGCGCGGCTACAAGTGCGAGTGCGGCCCGGCACAAGTCGCTCTCACCTTCGAGTTCCAGCGCTGGCCGGTACGGGTCGGGAAAGGCTGCGCGGGCCACCGGTATACCGAGTTGGTCTTCGAAGGGCCCGCGGAAAAACTCACCATCGGTGACGGCCAGGGCCCCATAAGTGAGCCCGTGGTAGGCGCCGCTGAAACTGAGAACGCCGGGGCGGCCGCTGGCTATCCTGGCTGTCTTGAGTGCGGCCTCCACGGCCTCGGCCCCGGAGGATGTCAGGATCGAACAGTCCAGACCCGCCGGTGCGACTGTGGCGAGGCGCTCGAGCAGTTGGACCTTTATGTCTGGCGGATGGACATCGCCGAGGCCGTGGACGAGAGTCTCGAGTTGCATCCTGATCGCCTCAACGACGCGCGGGTTGCGGTGGCCGCTGGCAGCCACGCCGAACCCGGCGGTGAGGTCAAGGTAGACGTTCCCGTCGACATCGAGGACGTTGGCCCCAACGGCTTCCGTCCAGAAGATAGGGAAATCATCGGACACATATGTGACGTTAGGGGATTCGTATCGTTGCAGTCGCGCCGCGAGCTTCCTGGACCGGGGCCCTGGGGGCGTTACGGCGATGCTGGGCGGAAGGTCGCCTAGAGGCAGTTTGCTCATGCCTTGGGGATGCTGCTTGGCCGCTAGACCTTGCTGTGGCGTACGGATACCGTCTCAGTTCCGTCGCCGAGCGGCTTGACATCGAAGTCGCCGAAGATATCCGGAGCCTCCCGCTCGAGGACCCGCAGAACGGAGATAGCGAGAGCGCGGATCTCCGCGTCGGCGGCTGGCGAGGCGCGCAGTTCGATGAAGTGGCGCCAGGCCCGGGCGTTGGCGGTGACGACGATCTTGGTCTCGGCCGAGTTGGGCAAGACCGCGCGGGCGGCCTGGCGGGCGCGTTTCCGGCGCAGAGTCGCCTTGGGTTCGTCGGCCACCTGTTCGGCCACCTGTTCGAGCAACTTGCGGTAGGACTCGAGCGCGTTCTGGCAGGCCTCCTTCCAGAGATCGAAGGCCGGTGTCCCCTCGGCGATCTCGGGGGGCAGCACGAACCCGATGTTCGATTCGTCCACGAAGCGCTGGGAAAGCTGGGAGTAGCCGAAGCCGGCCCGGTGTCTGACCAGTTCATGGGTGAGCGCGCGGGAGATCCCCTCGAAGAGGAAGGTGAAGACGATGTGCTCGAGCACGCTGCCGTGTTTGACCTCGAGGAGGTTCGCGATGTACTCCCTGTTGGTCGTTCGGCCCTGGATCGTCTTGTGGCCGCCGATCAGCTGGACTTCCTTGCCGAAGCTCAGGTAGCAGAGGCGTCCGGCGAACTCGGCGATCTGCTGCGCGTCGTTGTCGCTGTCGCTCTGCCAGTCGATATCAGGGTCACCCAGGTACTGCTGCCGGGCCAACAGGGTCACTTTCGGCTCGCGAATGATCTCCATGTCACAGTTCGGTTCAGTTCAGTTGAGTTGAGTTGAGTTCAACGCGGGCCAGTTCAGCTCGGCGGTCAACGTCGGCGGAACAGGCCGGTCATCAATATGCCGACCGCCACGCCGGTGATGGCGGTGAGCCAGAGCTTGCGACTGCCCGGAAGCTCCATCCAGGCGCCGATCCCCGTGTCCGAAGCCGGTTTCACGCTGGGCGGTTCCGCTGTCAGCGCCGGGACGGCGGGCATTTCAGCGGCGGGGATATCGGCGGTCGCGCCGCATTCGGGGCAGCGGCCACGGCCGGCCTCACGGTCGGAGCGGCTGCTGAAAGCCAAGGCTGCGCCGCAGGCCGGGCACTTCACCTTGACGCGAAGGGGCTCGATCAGCGCATAGAACTTGGAGCGAGAGATGCCGAGCTCGTCGGCCAGGTGGCCGGCTGGCCGGCTGGTCTGCCAGTACAACTGATTGGCCTTGGCCGCGAGACGGCCGGAATTGTCTTCGGGCATAGACGGTTCCGAAGGAGCAGGGTGGAGGCTGCAACGTGCTATCGTATGCCGCGCAATGTAAGTTGGGCAGGTTGACGGGGCAAACGTGGAGATGGCATGTCAGAGATACGTAAGCTGAAGGCGGTTCGAGCTACTGTGCGACCCGATCTGCGGGACGAGTACCTGGAGCGCTGGAAGGAGTACTCTAGGGCGGCGAAAACTGCCAGCGCGCAGGTCTGGTTGTTCGAGGACCAGGTGCTTCCGGGCCGGTTCATAGAGCTCACCGAGCATACGGCTGCCGAGGGGATGGAGGGCGTCCTCGAGTCGGCGTTCCGGGATGCCGAGCTGCGCCGCGCTTGCGTTAGGCGGGAAGGGGACGAGGTGCTGTATCGGGAAGTGGTGTTTGGGAAGGATCAGTGACCAGTGGTCAGCCGGGTCCGTCACTGGCATGGGGGTTGGGGGGTTGGGGGGTTGGCGAGTGGCCGCCGATCGTGTGCTGCTACCAATTGTAGATGGTCCAGCGTCGGCATTCCTGATTGCTGCAGACCAGGCGCACCCGGAATGGCGAGGTGCCGGTGTGATGTGATTGATGCTCCAGCACCAGGCGGGTCGTCTTGGCGCCACACACGGGGCAGGGCGGCTCGGCGCCCGGGATAGGGTTCTCGCGGTCGGCTCGCTCCAGCTCCGCGGTGTGGGCGGATTCGTAGAGTACGCCGACGTCGTTTTGCCCGTTCTCAGTTTCGTTGTTCGAGTCAGCCATGAGTCTATGTCGAGTTTTCCCAATCGAGCTCTCTGATGCCGGCTGCAGACCTTTACGAAATCGCCGAGGAGTATAGGCCGGAATTCCCGGTCTTTCGATCGGCGACCTATTTGAACTCCTGCTCGCTGGGCGCGCTATCGGAGCGCGCGCGCTCGGCGTTGTCGGACTTCCTGGACCTCTGGGGCCGCTGGGGCGCCTCCGCCTGGCATGAGCACTGGGTGCCGGCCGCGCAGGATGTCCGGTCAGCGTTCGCTCGGCTGATCGGGGCCGATGATACCGAGACGGCCCTTGCGCCCAGTGTATCGGCCGCGCTCTCGACCGTTGCCAGCGGCATCGATTTCCGCAGGCGCCCCAAGGTGGTGACCACCGAGCTCGACTTCCCTACCGTTGTCTATCAGTTCCTCGCCAGGCGCGGAATCGGCGTCGAGCCCGTGGTACTGGAGTCGCCTGATGGCGTCAGCGTCCCCCTGGAAGCGTTTGCCGAGGCCGTCGACGAGCGCACCGCCCTCGTTGCCACTTCCCATGTCTACTACACCAGCGGTGCCATCCAGGACATCGGCGCGCTCGCCCGGATCGCTCACGAGCAAGGCGCGCTCTGTTTGATCGACGCGTACCAATCTACGGGCCAGCTTCCCGTTAATGCTAGGGCGTTGGACGTAGACATCCTGCTCAGCGGGGCGCTGAAGTGGTTGCTGGGCGGGCAAGGACTGGCTTTCGCTTACGTCCGCCAGGAGCTGGTCCGGACACTCACGCCCACGGCGGTGGGCTGGTTTGGCGTGGAGGACCAGTTCGCGTTCGCGACCGGCGAGCTGCGGCTACGGCCGGACGCCCGCCGCTTCGAGCTGGGTACGCCCGCCGTCCCAACGATCTACGCGGCCCGGGCCGGGCTTGAGCTGGTGGAGGAGGTCGGAGTGGAGCGGATCAGGCGGCGGATCTCCTCTTTGACGGAGGATCTGATAGCCCGAGCACAGGCCGCCGGATTTACGGTGCGTGGAGCCGCGGAGCCGGAGGCTCGGTCGGGCATCGTGATGATCGAGCACCCGGATCCTGCGCAGGCGGTTCGCCGGTTGATGGCCGCCGGGGTGATCTGCGACTGCCGGCCGGGTGCGGTTCGGCTCTCTCCCCACTTCTACAACACGACCGACGACAACGAGAAAGCGATGGGTGTCCTGGCGGGCAAGATTGACAGGCCCGCAGGGCGGGCAATATGATCGCCGCTCGCCCATAGTTGGAGTTGCTCGAATGCCGAAGTACTTCACAGTTGATGACGCAAACCGGACGCTTCCCCTGGTGCGGCGGATTGTCGGCGACGTTGTGACGACGCACCGGGAGCTGTTGGAGCGGATAGATGAGTACCGGGCGCTCGACCCGGAGTCGGAAGCGCCGAAAGCGAGGCGCCGGGAAATCGAGCAGGAGATGCAGGATCTTACCGACCGTGTGAACGGATTCATCGCCGAGCTGGAGGAGATCGGGGCGCTGTTCAAGGGCTTCGAGGAAGGGCTGGTCGACTTCTATGGGATGCTGGACGGAAGCCCCGTGTTCTTGTGCTGGAAGCTCGGCGAGGAGAGTATCGAGTGGTGGCATGAGCTTGACAGCGGCTACTCGGGCCGACAGCGACTGCCTGAGCATCTGCTGAGCGTTGGAGGTAGTGCATGATAGAAATAGAGAACGCTGCGAACGGCCCGGCCGTACGCTTCGTGGGCCGGATCCTGTTCCTGACCGAAGATCCCGAGCTTATTCGGGAGCAGCTGGCAGGCGCGGATCTGGAATGGAATCCGTCGATCAAGCTGCGCAACGATATTTCGACCGATGAGATTACACCGGGCTGGGTCTGCTACCACTACGACGAGAAGCTCGGCGAGTACCCGTATGTGGGACTGGAGTGCGGGGGGGAACATCCCGTCGGCAAGGACGATGTGAAGAGCGGCGGCTTCATCGCCTGTGTGTCGGGCAAGCGACGTGGGAAAGGCTCGAGCCGGGAAGCGGCACCGTTCGCCGAGTTGATGGCCGGTATCAACCTGGTGATCGCCGAGAACATCGAGCGGATCTATCTCGAGAACTGCCAGAACCTTGGCCTTCTCGCGTCGACCGATTTCGGGCTGATCGAGCGACTCCGAAACGGTGAGGCCATCCCGCTTTCGGAGTTCACCGAAGGCGCCGACCCGATAACGCGAGAGATCATCGAGAAGGGCGGTCTGTTCGCGTACAACCGGGCTCGGCGTGCGGGTGAGGCGACGCCGCCACTGCCGGAGACTTCTGCCGGCCGCCCGATGACTCTGGCGGAGAAGATCCTGGCCCGGCACTGGGTGAAGGACCTGGCGAAGGGCGAGCTGGGTGTGCCGGCGGTGAAGCCGGGAGACACAGGTTACGTAAAGACGGACCTGCGTTTCTCTCACGAATATGTGACGCCGATGGCAGCGGGTCTCTTCGAGCAGTACTCCCCCGACGAGGAGATCTTGGAGAAGGATTCCGTACTGCTCTTCCGTGATCACCTGGGGATGCTCGACCTGGTGATCTCGGATGAGAAGAAGACACTCGGCCTGCTCGACCTCGCCGGCGGCTTGGGAAGCCGGCAGGAGGAGTTTGCTGCAGAGCGCGGCCTGCGGTTGCACGGGGACTTGAAGGACCGCCAGGGGTCGGAAGGGATCTGCCACAACATTGTCCTCGGCCACTACGCCATGCCGGGGCAAGTGATCGTCGGGAGCGACTCGCATACGCCGCACTCGGGCGCCCTGGCGACGGTGGCGTTCGGTGTCGGCTCGACGGCGATCGCCAACGCCTGGCTGACTCAGGATGTGCGACTGTCGGTGCCGGAGAGCGTGCAGATCACGATCACGGGTACGAAGGCCGAGAACGTGACGGCAAAGGACATGGTCCTCGAGGTGCTGCGTCAGCCCTTCGTGAGGGACGGGGGGGCTCTGGCCAAGATCTTGGAGTGGACGGGGCCGGCGGTGGCGCAGTTAAGCGTCGACGAGCGGGCGACGGTCACCAACATGTCGGCGGAGATCGGCGCGTTCACAGGGATCTGCGAGGCGGACGCCAAGACCGTCGCTTACCTGGTGGAGCGGCGGGGCATGGACGCGAGGGAGGCGGAGCGTCTCTGCGAGGGCCTGAAGAGCGATCCAGGCGCCGAATACGCTCACGTGATCGAGATCGATGCGTCGAAGCTTCGACCCATCGTGGCGACGCCGGGGGATCCGGGGAACGGCATCTTCGTCGACGAGCTTGAGGACCGCGTCGACCTCGACATCGTGTACATAGGATCGTGCACCGGCGCCAAGCGCGACGACATGGACATGTACGCCCGGGTCTTCAAGGCCGCGGCGGACAAGGGGCGAACCATCCCGGAAAACGTCACCTGCTACATCCAGATGAGCTCGCTGGACGTGGAGGAGTACTGCCGCGAGCAGGGGTACCTGGAGGTTTTCGAGGCGGTGGGCGCGAATCCACTGGCGCCCGGCTGTGGCGCTTGCATCAACGCGGGCCCCGGCGTGAGCTCCGCTCCCGATCAGGTGACGATCTCATCGATCAACCGGAACTTCCCGGGCCGTAGCGGGCCTGGGAAGGTCTACCTGGCGAGCCCGTACACGGTGGCGGCGAGCGCGCTGGCCGGCCATATCGTTGCCTGGCAGCCGGAGGGCATGCCGGTATAAGGCTGAGCTCAATCTCTTGCTGTTCCGGGGTCTGCAACCGAA
>JAZGAL010000145.1:0-2311 GCA_036475815.1 Gemmatimonadota bacterium | reverse complement strand
GCCCTGGTTGATTCCCTGCGCATTGCCGCCGCGGAAGATGCCTAGGTAGAACAGCGCATCGAGGCCCTTGCCGCGGTACTCGTCCAGCACCCCCAGGGTGAGGACGCGGAGGCTGTCGATCCGTCGGCGCAGCCAGAGCGCCTTGAGCAACCCGAAGGGAAAGAGCCTCCCGTTCAAACGACACAGCACCTGGTTGAAGTCCGGCAGGGCGAGGGCGAAGCCCACGGGTCTTCCGTCCGGGTTCTCTCCGATCAGCGTCAGACGAGGATCGACGACCGGCTTGAGCTCCCGGGCCATGTGCCGGATCTCCTCATCAGTCATCGGCACGAACCCCCAGTTGCGCCGCCACGCCGCGTTGTAGATGTCCCGAACGATCTCGAGCTCGCTATCGAAATCGCGCATCCGCAGATGACGAACCTTCACGCCGGTGCGCCGCTCCACGATGGCCGCGACCCGGACCAGATACTCCGGCGGCTCGCTCGCGTACACGTGGTAGGCCAGGAGCGTCTTGGAGGGACTCAGGCCGTAGGCCTCGAACTGCCGCTCGTAGTACGGCGGGTTGTACGCCATCATGACGGCGGGCGGATCGTCGAAGCCTTCGACCAGCAGGCCCGCCTCCTCGTTCGTGGAGAAGCTCGTGGGGCCGCGCATCACCTCGAGACCCCGCTCGCTCAGCCATTCGGCCGCCGCGTCCAAGAGGCCGGCCGATGCAGCCTCGTCCTGCTCGCACTCGTAGAACCCGAAGAAACCGACCTTCTCTTCGTGAAACTCGACGTGGCGCCGGTTGTGGATCGCGGCAATCCGCCCGACCGGTCGGCCGTCCCGCAGCGCGAGGAACGCCTGAACCTCCGAATGGCGATGAAACGGGTAGCGCTCCGGATCCATCATGACGCGCATGTCGCGGATCAGGGGCGGCACCCAGGTTCGGTAGCCGTGATAGATCGACCACGGCAGGCGGATGAACGCCTCCATCCCATCGCTTCGCGGCGCTACGGGAAGGACCTCGATGGGGTCCAGGCGGGAGCGGGTGGCCAGGCTGGAGTTCGGCCCGGGCTCCGAGGATCGGTTCAAGATCTTCGGCGACTCACCCGGCGGCCCGAGCCCGCCCGAGCTCAGCGCTCACGCAGCGGCCCGAGCTCGGCGATTCGCTCGGCGGCCCGAGCCCTCACACTACCTGCAGCTTCTTTCCGATCCTCTCGACGCACTCGAGAACGAAGTCGAGCTGCTCCTCGGTGTGGGTGGCCATGTAGCTGGTGCGCAGCCGGCAGCTGCCCTCAGGCACGGCGGGCGGTACGACGGGATTCGTGAAGACTCCGGCGTCGAAGAGCTCTCTCCAGAAGCGGAAGGTCTTCTCCATCGGTCCTACGAGTATCGGTACGATCGGCGTCTGGGTCGGCCCGATGTCGAAACCGATCGAGCGGAAACCGTCCATCATCTTCCGCGTGTTCGACCACAACTGCTCGCGTCGCTCGGGCTCCTCACGGATAATCTCGAGGGCCTTCAGCACCGTGGCCACGGCCGACGGCGGCATGCTCGCACTGAAGATCAGCGCCCGAGCGTTGTTCCGGAGGTACTCGATGATCGTTTCGGTGCCCGCCACGAATCCGCCGATAGAGGCGAAGGATTTCGAGAAGGTCCCCGTGATCAGGTCCACCTCATCGGTGAGGCCGAAGTGGGCCGCGGTACCGTCGCCGAGCGGTCCGACGACGCCGAGCGAATGCGCGTCGTCCACCAGGAGGCCGGCGGCGAACTCCTTCCGAAGCTCGACGAGGGTGGGAAGTTCCGCGAGATCGCCCTCCATGCTGTACACCCCGTCCACAGCTATCAGCTTGCCCCGCTCCTCCTTCTCGGAGGCAAGCATTCGCCGCAGCTTATCGTAGTCGCCGTGGGCGAAACGCTGCACGCGGCCGAAGCCGAGTCGTGCGCCGTCCTGTATGCACGCGTGGTCGAACTTGTCAACGTAGATCGTGTCGTTTCGGCCGCACAGGGCGCTCAGCGTGCCGAGGTTCGTCAGGTAGCCAGTGCTGAAGACGAGCGCGGCCTCTTTGCCGACGAACCGAGCGAGCTCGTCCTCCAGCCGGTCATGTATATCCAGGTTCCCGTTCAGGAAGCGGCTTCCGGTATTGCCGCTTCCGTAGCGGTCCAGAGAGGCCTTCGCGGCCTCGATGATGCGCGGATCGTGGGTGAGGCCCATGTAGTTGTTCGACCCCACCATGATCTTGCGCTCGCCCCGGATGACGACGGTGGTGTCACACGATTCCTCGATAGGCTGGAAGTACGGATACAGGCCGATCGCGCGGAGCTCGCGGGA
>JAZGAL010000144.1:0-2115 GCA_036475815.1 Gemmatimonadota bacterium | reverse complement strand
GAAGTGGCCAATATCGGTGCCGGTCATGCGGCCACCGCCTTGTCGCAGCTGACCAAGCGCAAGGTCATGATTTCCGTGCCGCAGATCACCGTGGCACCGATCGAGGACGTCCCCGAACTAATGGGTGATGCCGACGCGCCCGTGGCGGCTGTGCTCATGCACATGCTGGGTGATCTGACCGGACGAACGCTGCTGATGTTCCCGGAGCCCGATGCGAGGCTGCTCTGTGACTTGCTCAACAAGCGGGAGATCGGTACCACGACGCATTTCGCAGAACTGGAGCAATCCAGTGTCAAAGAGGCCGCCAACATCCTGGGCGGAGCCTACATGAACGCTCTGGCGGATTTCATGGGGATGATGCTCCTGCCATCGGTTCCCAGCTTGGTCATCGACTTGGCCGGAGCCGTCTTGACCACCGCGTATCTCAACTTCGGGCACGACCGGGATTTCGTCTTGTGCGTCCAGACAGACTTTGAATTCCAGGACGTGGGACGAACCTTGACCGGTCAATTCCTACTGCTTCCGGATTTGGCGTCACTGAAGGCCATCTTTGACGCCATTCGCGTCGACTGACGGCTGAATATGAACCCAAAGGCCGTGGAACGACAGGCTGAGGTCCTTCGCTCCTTCGCCCGTCGTATCGATCCCTCCGATGCCGGGGCTCACAACAACCTTGGCGTATTCTATTTCAAGAAAAGATTGATCGAGGACGCTATCGAGCGATTTCGCGTCGCGCTCGAACTGGATCCGAAGATGACGGTGGCCCAGCGCAATCTCGAGATTGCGTATACCGAGACGGGATACTACGACCGCAAGGTCGCGGAACTGCGGGAACGGTTGCGGCAAGATCCAGATGAGCGGGATGCGAGGTGGGAGCTGGGTCGCGCCTATGCAACGCTGGGAGAACACGACGCGGCCATCTCGGAGTTCACGGAGCTGTTGGCCCACCGGCCGAACGACGTAGCGACGGTCACGCAGCTCGGCCTGGCAGAGAAGCGGCGCGGTAACCTCGACGCCGCCACGGAATGGTTCGAGAAGACGGTGGAGCTGGAGCCGGAAAGCACGGTAGGACATTTCTACCTAGGCGAGGTGCTGTACAATCGCGGGCAGCAAGCGGAAGCGCTCAAGGTGCTCACCCGTGCGACCGGGTTGAACCCCGACAATGCAGAAGTCCACTACCTCATAGCGTTCCTGTTGGGTGAGAAGGGGCGTCACGAGGAAGCCCGTGCAGCGACGAAGCGTGCGATTCAACTCAATCCCAGCTTCGGTCGTGCACAGACCAACCTGTCGCTCGAGCGGTACCTGGGCGATCGTAAGAGCGGGCCGTTTAAACTTCCCGGAAACCAACATTCGGAGCTAGACGAGCGAGGAGCGGTCGCTCACATGAAGTTAGGGCAAGCTTTTCGCGAACAAGGCTATTACAGCGATGCGCTGCGCGAGTACCGCCTGGCACTTGACCACGGAGAGGATCGGTGTGGTGTGCTCCACGCCATGGCGGAGATTCACCTGCTCAAGGGAGAACACGGGGCCGCCATTGACTCATACGAAACACTGGTCGGCGAGGAACCCGGCGTGGCGAAGCTCTGGAATGAGCGCGGTGTAGTTCTGCATCAGCTCGGGCAGGCCGATGAGGCTATCGCTTCTTATCGCACCGCCATGGAACTCCAGCCGGATTACGCATTGGCTCTCAACAACTTGGCCGTCACATTGGCGCAGGCTGGAGACATCGAGGAGGCTGTCTCCCGATTCAGGAGTGCCATCAGTGCGGATGGGTCTCTGATCATCCCGCGGCTTAACCTAGGATTGCTCTTTTTGAAGTCGCGACGGTTGCACTTCGCGCTGCAGGTATATCAACAGATATTGACAACGGATCAGAAATCCGCACTCACGTGGAATGGATTGGGATTAGTGCTGCTAGAGTTGGGTCGTGCGGAAGACGCGCGAAACGCGTTTGCGCGCGCGGTAGAAAACGGACCGGAATTTGCCGAGGCTCACTATAACTTGAGTTTTGTGCTCTCGGCGCTGGGGGATTACGACGACGCGTTGCGAAGTGTGACACGGGCACAGACCCTCGACCCTTATTACGTACCTCAGAAGTTCCGTTTGGCCATCGAT
>JAZGAL010000143.1:0-17134 GCA_036475815.1 Gemmatimonadota bacterium | reverse complement strand
GCCCGTCTTCAAGTCCTGCGAGGTATCACCCGCTATGGACGCCGCGACGGCGACGACCGCTCCGATGGAGAGCGCTGCTATCTTGCCCATATCGTCGGTCCAGCCGAGTGCGGCGAAGATGAGGCTTGTACCCAGCAGCGTGGCGATCGTCATACCCGAAGTCGGGTTGGAGGTTACCCCCACGAGCCCGACGATTCGACTGGAGACGGTGACGAAGAAGAAGGCGAAGATCGCAACCAGGAGCGCGCCGAGAACACGGACCACGTATGATTCGACGATCCCGAACACGTGAGGCAGCAACGCCAGTGACAGAACGATGACGCCCACACCGATCATCACTACGCTGAGAGGCAAGTCATCATCGGTCCGCTTCACAACCGCGCTAATCGACACCCCTTCCATCCGGCTGCGCAACCCGCGGATGCCTTCCTTGAACGATGCGATGATCATGGGAATGGAACGTATCAGCGTGGCGATCCCCGCCGTCGCCACCGCCCCCGCGCCCACGTAGCGGATGTACCGGGTCCAGATCATCTCCGAATTCATGTTGACAATCAGCTGCACTGTCTCCGGATACAAAGGCTCGCTCATCCCACGACCGATGAGCTCGATGATCGGTATGAGGATGAGCCAGGCGATGGCGCTGCCGCCCACCATCACCAGGCCGATACGGACGCCCAATATGTAGCCCACGCCGATGAGCGCCGGCGCCACATCCACACCGACCTGCCCCTTGGGTAGAAACGGCACCTTCGCCCAAGCGTCCCGGGGCCACAGGTTCAGCCCGCTCATCAGCCACTTGTACAACGCGCCCACTCCCAAACCCATGAAAACGTTGCGCGCCTGCGTGCCACCGGCATCCGCCGCCACCAGCACCTCAGCACACGCCACTCCCTCAGGGTACGGAAGCTTCCCATGCTCCTTCTTGATTAGAAAGCGCCGCAGCGGAATCATGAAGAGCACGCCGAGGAGCCCGCCCGCCAGAGCGATGACCACCAACTTCGTCACACCGGGGCTGAACCCCCAGAGGAAGAGCGCGGGAATGGTGAAGATGAGTCCCGAAGCCTGACTGGACGACGCGGATCCCACCGTCTGGGAGATGTTGTGCTCGAGGATCGTCGATTCGCCCCAGAACCCCTTCAAGGCCCTGAAGACCGCCACCCTCATCACGGCGATAGGGATCGAAGTCGATACGGTTAGCCCGACCCGCAGGCCCAAATACGCGTTCGCCGCGCCAAACATGATCCCGAACAGCACGCCCATCCCGACAGCCCGCCAGCTGAACTCCTTCAGCCGGACGTCCGCCGGGACAAAGGGATCGTACTGATCGCCCGGCACATCCTCGTAAGCCTTGGGCGAGAGCGTGCGTCGTTCAGTCGCTTCAGCCATAGCGTGGCCTCGGGTTACTGTTTGCCCTCGAGCTCGTCGGCCAGCGCCCCGGCGTCATAGATCTTCCGCAGCGCCTCGACGATCGCCTCCGAGTGCACCGACACCGTGCGCGCTACTTCGTCGCTGTAGCGGAACCTGTTCGGCAACATCTCGATATTGCCGTCGAACACCAGGCCGACCACTTCGGCGTTCCGATTGATGACCGGGCTGCCCGAGTTGCCACCGATGATGTCCGCCGTGCAGACGAAGTTGAGCGGGGTGGACATATCCAGTTCGTCTTCCGCCTCGATCCACTTCGGCGCGACCCGCCACGGGTCCTGGTGGTCGAACGCGGCCGCCCGACCGAAAAGCCCGTAGAACGTGGTCTTGTACGGTGCGTACGTCGCGTTCAGCGGATAACGGGCAACCACCCCGTCGGAGAGCCTGAGCGTGAAGGTCGCGTCCGGCGGCAAGGCGGTGCCGTAGACCTGGAACAGCGCCTCCGCCACCTTCTCTTCGTTCACCGACTCGATCGCCTGTAACTCTGCGACCTTGTCCTGCAGCTGATGAGCCCACGCGTCCACCGTGCGAGCCAGCACGATGGCCGGATCATTCGACGCATCCACCGCGGCTACACCGCCGTTCACCAGCGACGATCGGGCCTGCACGTCCGTCAGCTTCGTGCCCTGGTAAATGGCACGCGCGGCCGCCTCCGGGCTCCGCCCCTGTAGCGCCGCCTGGACGAAGGGGTCATCGGGCCCCAGCGCATCGAGCGCCGACGCCAGACGCAGGGCCAGCAAGCGCTGCTCGTAGGCGACGTCTATGGGGTTGGTGGAGTCTATCGTTCGCTGCAGCGCCGCGAGCTGCTGCTCGCTGTATGTTCTCTCGTCGGCGGGCCTCGCCATCTCGGCGGTCATTCGAACGATGTCCCTGGCGATGGTCAGGAGACGGAAGTTCGAGAACGAGGTGTAGCGCCGCTCGTCATCGAGCTCGGTGAGCTGGCGATTGACCTTGGCGATCTGATCCCAAGCATCACCGTACTCCTTCTGCAACTGCGGATCGGCCGCCACCGCGGCCCGGAAGCTCGTCTCCCATGCCCTTTTCTTCGCCATGAGCTCCGGATTCTCGAGCCCGCCGAGGTAGCCCGTGATGGCCTTTATCGAATTCTCGAGCCCGAAGATCGTATTGCGGTAGCGAATTTCCGCAGCCTCGCTCTCTGCCGCCAAAGCCCGGGCGGTCACAACGCGCTCGTCATATTGCAGCAGGATCGTCGGATACGCGGCGTCCTTCAGATAATCGAGCTGCGCAATGGTCAGGAGACGACCCGTCGAGCCAGGATTGCCCGTGACGAAAACCAGCTCGCCCTCACCGGCTCCCGATTCGCTCCACTTGAAGTAGTGCGGGGGCTGAACCGGCTCGCCGCCCTCGTAAGCGCGAACAAAAGTGACGTCCAGGTCGTGCCGCGGGTACGTGAAGTTATCGGGGTCCCCGCCAAAGAACGCCGCCTGCCCCTCCGGCGCGAACACGAGCCGCACGTCCGTGTAGCGCTTGTACTTGTAGAGCGAGTAGATGCCACCGTGGTACAGCGAGACCACCTGACATCTCAAGTCGCTGCCCGCCTCGCACTCCTCATCGATGCTTTCCATCGCTTCCTGCTTGAGGCGCATCGCTTCTTCGTCCGCGGCGCTTGCCGGCGCTGCCCCGTCCACGCGCTGCGTCACGTCCTCGATGCCCACCAGCTGGTCGAGAAACAGCCCGGGGCACGTCGGCTCGTCCTGGTTGGACGGCGCATAGAACCCTTCCGTATCGTAGTCGTGCTCCTCGGTCGAGACGGCCGCGATGCACCCGCGGGCGCAGTGGTGATTGGTCATCACCAGACCGTCCGCCGAAACGAAGGACGCCGAGCAACCGCGGCCGTAGCGCAGCGACGCGAGGCGCACGTGCTCGAACCACTTCGCTTCGGGGCCGAAATCGTAGCGCTCCTTCAGGTAGCCGAGTGGCACCTTGTCGAAGGTCCACATCTTGCCTAATCCGGCGGCCTCAACGGCCTCGACCCCTGTGAGGACGGGCACCACGACAACCTGTGCCGTCTCCTGTGGGGCCGCCTGCGGGGTCGCCTGTGCCGTCGAATCCGGCGCTTTGCTCGAGGAACAACCCGCCGCCGAAACGAGGGCCGCGAAGAGCGTGAGAAGTATCCAACCGCGCGCTGACCGTCTCATCCTGTACCTCCAATATCTGCTACAGGTAGCTGCGACTGGCCGGGGTCGTGGCAAACTCGGGCCCTCGGGCGGTGGGGGCAAGGGAGGCTCCGCCGGGCGGCCGTCACCGAGGCCCGGCCTCATGTAGCCCGGTCGTCGCCTTCGGCTTATCTTAGGCCCCCCAAATACCCAAGACACGGGAAGGCATCAGTCATGTCTCTGGAAGCATCGCTCAAAGAAAGTCGACAGCGCTTCGAGGACGAGCTGGCCGAGTTCCTCGAGATCCCCAGCGTCAGCGCGCGCTCGGAGCACAAAGACGACATGATGAGGTGCGCCGAGTGGCTGGAGGGAAAACTCACCCACCTCGGCATGAAGGTCGAGATCATCTCCACACCGGGCCACCCAATCGTTTACGGCGAGCTCATGGAGGCGGGTCCCGGCGCCCCCACCGTCCTGGTCTACGGCCACTACGACGTGCAGCCGGTCGAACCCCTCGATGAGTGGGAGACGCCGCCGTTCGAGGCTTCGGTGCGTGACGGCAACATGTACGCCCGCGGCACGGCCGATGACAAGGGCCAGGTGCACGTCCACATGAAGGCGGTCGAGGCGTACAAGCAGGCGAAGGGTAGCCTCCCGGTGAACATGAAGTTCCTCTTCGAGGGTGAAGAGGAGGTGGGCAGCGTCAATCTCGAGGACTTCGTCAAGAACAACGTTGACAAGCTCGCCTGCGACGCGGCGGTCGTATCCGACACACCGATGCTCTCGCCGGAACACCCGAGCATCACCGTGGGCCTGCGTGGCATCGTCTACCAAGAAGTGGTCCTCAGGGGACCGAGCCAGGACCTGCACTCCGGCCAGTACGGTGGCGGCGTGGTCAATCCGGCGAACGCGCTCGCCAGGATCATCACACAGCTCAAAGACGAGAATGGCCGCGTCACGATCCCCGGGTTCTACGATGACGTGAAGGACCTGAGCCCGGCCGAGCGCAAAGCGCTGACGGACATTCCGATCACCGAAAGCGAGTTCGAGGAAGAGGCCGGTGTCCCGGCGACCGGCGACGGGGAAGCCGGCATCTATTGGCTGGAGCGGATCTGGGCACGGCCGACCGTGGACGTGAACGGTATGCTCTCCGGCTACACCGGCGAGGGCGCCAAGACGATCATCCCGGCCAGGTCGATGGCGAAGATCTCGATGCGCCTGGTTCCCGACCAGGACCCCAAGAAGATCCGCGAGGCGTTCGAGATCTACGTGAAGTCGCTCAAGCCCGATGGCGTCGAGATGGAGATCGAGTTCCACTCCGACGGTCTGCCCTGGGCCGCGGACCCCGAGGGACCGCTCTTCCGGGCGGCGAGCTCGGCCATCCAAGGCGTATTCGGGCGAGACCCGCTCTTCATCCGCGAGGGCGGCTCGATTCCGATCGTACCGATGATCGAGCAGATACTCGACACGCCCATGCTGCTCCTGGGCTTCGCGCTCCCGGGCTGCAACCTCCACTCGCCGAACGAGTGGATATCGCTCGATCTCTATCACAAGGGAATAGACACCATGGCGCACCTCTACGACGAGATCGCCCAGGAGTACGCGAAGTAGAGGAAGCCGCTCACACCGATGACTGAGGACGAAGCGAAGCACTTCCTGGCTGAAGTCGAGAGCGAGCTCAAGCCGCTCAGCGTTGCGGTCAACCTGGCCCACTGGGAGGCCAGCACGACCGGAACGGCCGAAGCGCTGGAGAAGGCTACCGAGGCGGAAACCGTACTCCATAGGTTCCTGAGTTCCCAAGCTCGTTACGATAGCATCGTGGAGTTCCTCGAATCCGGGGAGCTTCGCGACCCCATGATCCGTCGGCAGCTCGAGCTGCTGGCCCTGGACCACCGTCCTAACCTGCTCCCACACGACGTGATCGACGATCTGGTTCGCCGCAGCAACCGAATCCAATCCGAGTTCTACACCTTCCGCTCGCAGCTCGACGGCCGCGAGGTCACGAACAACCAGATCCTGGACATACTGCGCAGCGAGCGCGACGAAGATCGGCGCAAAGCTGCCTGGGAGGCATCCAAGCAGATTGCGCCGCGAGTCGCCGGCCCGCTCCTCGAGCTCGTCGACCGTCGTAACGAGGCAGCGAGGTCGCTCGGCTTCCGGGACTTCTACGCCATGCAGCTGGAGCTGCAGGAAATCGACGAGGACGAGCTACTGCGGGTCTTCGGCGAGCTGGAGGGGCAAACCGATGAGCCGTTCAAGGCCGCAAAAGCGGAGATCGACCAGCGGCTGGCGGAGCGATACGGGACCAGGCCCGACGCGCTGCGTCCCTGGCACTACGAGGACCCGTTCTTTCAGGAACCACCTTTGGCCGAGGAGCTGGGGCTCAGCACTCTTTTCCGCGGCCGTGATCTGGTCGAGATCGCGGGCCGGTTCTACGACGGTATCGGACTGCCCGTGCGCGACGTCCTGGCCCGCAGCGACCTGTACGAGCGACCGGGCAAGGATCAGCACGCCTACTGCAGCGACATAGACCGGGAAGGTGATGTGCGGACGCTCTGCAACGTGAAGGAGGACGACCGCTGGATGGGTGTCCTGCTCCACGAGCTGGGGCACGCAGCGTATAACAAGTTCACTCCTCCCACGCTGCCGTGGAGCCTGCGGCAGCCCGCGCACATCGCCACGACCGAAGCGATCGCCATGTTCATGGACCGCCTCGTATACGACATCGACTGGCTCGAGTCAGCGCTGGGGCCCATCAGGCAGGACCGCAGCGGGCTGGAACAGCGGGCGAAACAGGCGCTGCGCTTCGAGATGCTGCTCACGTCACGCTGGGTGCTCGTGATGACGTATTTCGAGCGCGAGCTCTACGCGAACCCGGGCCGCGCCGACCTGAATCATCTTTGGTGGGATTTTGTCGAAAAGCTTCAGTTGCTGCGGCGTCCGGAGAGTCGTGACGCCCCGGATTGGGCGGCGAAGATTCACTTCACCGTCGCACCCGTCTACTACCACAACTACTTGCTCGGTGAGCTCATCGCCTCGCAGTTCGCCGCCGCGATAGACAAAGATGTTCTGAAGGGAGCCGCGCCCAGGGGCTACGTCGGACGCGGTGCGGTGGGCGCGTTTTTCCGGGATGGCGTCTTCGCGCACGGCGCCGCCCTGAAGTGGCACGATCTTCTGAAAAGTGCCACCGGATCCCGACTCTCGCCTGAGCCCTTCGTCCGCGAATTCGTCGCCGCCTAGATCCCAAACGCCTGCTTCGAGGACCAGCGCTCGACCCGCCGCGTCATCATCGTTGACGCAGACCACTAGGCACGAAAGCCCTGATTGCTTATACTGAGGCGCTTTGTCGCAGACGCGGCGCGCACTTTCTTCCAGACTACGAATGCCAGGGACAGAAGCACAAGAACCGGAACGGATCGGCGCGATTCTGACTCGTCCCCTCGCCGCCATCGGGGGAGGAATCGTCAAGACGCTTCGCCACGCGGCCGGGACAGCCAGCCTAGCGGGTCACATGCTGGTTTCCATGACCCGACCCCAGCGCTACTACCGGACCCTGTTCATCCAAATGTATGACATGGGCATCGGGAGCATACCGGTCGTGGTGCTGGTGGCAGCCCTGGCCGGCGCCGTCACCTCGCAGCAGAGCGGCTACCAATTCACGGGGGCCGTGCCGATCTGGGTGATCGGCAGCGTGGTCGTGGCCAGCGTGCTTACCGAGCTCGGTCCACTGCTCACCGCGCTGGTGCTCGTGGGGCGCATCGGCGCCCGCATCGGCGCCGAACTGGGTACCATGGTCGTGACCGAGCAGGTCGATGCGCTGCGCGCCGTCGGCCGCGACCCGGTGGAGCAGCTGGTCGTGCCGCGCGTGCTTGCCGGCATCCTGATGCTCCCACCGCTGGTAGCGCTGGCCGATTTCGTTGGCATCGGAGCAGGTTGGCTCGGAGCCGTGCTCACCCTGCCCATCACGAGCGCCGAGTTCGTCTACGGGTCGCGAACCTATTTCCACGACTTCGCCCTCTGGTTCGGCTTGATCAAGGCGGCGGTGTTCGGCGGCACCATCACTTTCGTAGGTTGTTACATCGGCCTACGAGCGTCGGGAGGTGCGGAGGGCGTGGGACGCACCACGACGGCTGTTGTGGTTACAGGGACTGTAGCCATCATGTTCTGGGACGCGGTCCTGGCGCGGCTGCTAAAGGCTTTCGGGTGAGTTGCAGACATGATTGACATCATCGGAATCAGCAAGAGCTTCGGAGACAAGGTCATCCTGGACAAGATCTCGCTGTGCGTGCGCGAGGGCGGTACCACCGCCCTCTTCGGCCCCTCGGGCACGGGCAAGAGCGTGCTGATCAAGCACATCATCGGGCTTATCGACCCGGACGAAGGCGATGTGGTCGTTGATGGTGTCTCGATCACCAACGCCAGCAGGCGCGAATTGAATCAGGTACGGCAACGCGTCGGCTACGTGTTTCAGGGGGCGGCGCTCTTCGACTCGCTCACCGTCGGCGAGAACGTTCAGCTCGGGATGGACATCGACGGGTGCCGCCACGCCAAGACCGAGTGCGAGATGCGGATTGCCGAGTGCCTGCGGCTGGTGAATCTCGAGCCCGAAGTGGCGGAGCTCTATCCCATAGAGCTCTCGGGTGGCATGCAGAAGCGGGTGGCCATCGCCCGGGCCTTCTCGGGCCACCAGCGCTATCTGCTCTATGACGAGCCCACCACCGGCCTCGACCCGGAGAACGCTTTCGTTATCACCAACCTGATCGAGCACCTACAGGAGGAGATCGGTGTCACCAGCATCATGGTCACGCACGACCTCGACAACGCCTTCCGTGTCGCCGATCGCGTAGCGTTGCTGTACGCGGGGAAGATCCAGTTCGAAGGAACGGTGGACGAGTTCCGCGTGAGCGATAATCCTCTGGTGCAGCGATTCGTGAGCCCGTCCGAAGAGACCATTGGCGTTGCCTAGGGGGGACCGTGGCACGACGTAGAACACAGAAACTGGAGCTCTGGATCGGGCTGTTCGTGATCGTGAGCGCCGTCGTACTCACGTGGGGCTTCTATTGGCTGACGGGCCAACCGATAGGCGAGCGCGGCTATACGGTGGTGGTGGTAGTCGCTGATGCCCAGGGTCTCCAGGGCGGCGACCGAGTGCGACTCGCCGGAGTGGAGGTCGGCGTCGTGCGGTCGGTAGATCTCGTTTCAGTGAACCGTATCATCGTGCGCCTGAGGCTGCGCCGTGACCTTCGGCTGCCCATCGACTCTCGGGTCATGCTGCAGGGCGTGGGAGTCTTCGGTGACGTGATCATCCAGCTCGAGCCGGGCACATCGCGAACGCTGGCCAGCGACGGCGATACACTCGTGCTGGCCACGACCACCGGATTGTTGGATCTCGCCGGCGAAATTGGTGACCAGGCACAAATGCTGCTCGAGCAGCTTCATCGGCTCCTGGCCGACTCGACCATCGACCAGGTTCACAGCAGCGTGGCCGCGCTTCCCGGAACGATGCGGGGGTTGGAACGCCTGATCAGGGATAACAGCGACGAGTTCGCCGCCATGAGCCGGAGCCTGCGGCAGACGGCGGAGACGCTGCAGGAAACGCTAGCCGGCGCGGAAGTCGAGAAGGCGGTAGCCGATCTCGAGGCGATAGCGGCGAAACTCTCCGAGACCGCCGACGTACTGCAGGCGACCGCGGAATCGGTATCCTCGGTGGTGGAGAAGATCGACACGGGTGAGGGGACGCTCGGCCTGCTGGTAAACGACCCGGGCCTCTACGAGGACCTGCGGTCAGCGACCCAATCGCTCAACTCGCTGACGCAGGACATCATGCAGAACCCGGGCCGCTACCTGAAGCTGTCTGTATTTTAAGCCGACGGCTCCGCTAGTTCACTACATCAGGCCCGCCGAAGGACTCGGGTTCGTCATGGCTCACCAGCGCGCCCGCCTCCGGCTCAGCGGAGCCTGATCCCAACGGCTCCTCGAATACCAGCTTCCCGTCCTCCAGCCGCACACCGGCCAGCGCCACGGCGAGAACCTCGTGCAGCGTTTCGACAAAGTGGAAGCGTAGCTTGCACAGGACTTCTTCCGGGATATCCTCGATATCGGGCTCGTTCTCCTTCGGCAGGATGATCTCCTGGATCCCGGCACGGCAGGCTCCAAGCACCTTCTCCTTCACACCCCCGATGGGGAGCACCCGGCCCCTGAGCGTGAACTCGCCGGTCATGGCAAGATCGTTACGCACGGGGCGATCGGAGAGCGCACTCACCAGTGCGGTTGCCATCGTGATGCCCGCCGACGGGCCTTCCTTCGGAACCGCGCCCGCGGGGACATGGACGTGCACGTCGACGTCCTTGAACCGCTCTTCCAGAATCCCCAGCTCGTCGTAGTGCGTCGTGGCATACGTGAGGCCTGCCCGGGCGCTCTCCTTCATCACGTCACCGAGCTGGCCGGTGAGCAGCAGCTGCCCGCTTCCCGGCATGATGCTCGCCTCGACGAAGACGATGTCACCGCCCACCTGCGTGTACGTCATCCCGGTGGCCACGCCCACCTGGGGCTCAGGCAGCATCTTCTCGGGATGTGCCTTGGTCTTGCCGAGCAGATCGCGCAGGTTCTCACGGGTCACCGTTATCTTGTCGACCTTGCCCTCGGCAATCTGCCGTGTCGCCTTGCGGGCCAGGCTGCCCAGTTCACGCTCAAGCTGGCGGACGCCGGCCTCGCGAGTCCACTCCTGGACGACGCCCAGGAGTGCATCATCGCCGACCTCGAGCTGTTCCGGGGTCAGGCCCGACGCCTCACGCTGCCGCGGCAGCAGATAGCGCTTCGCGATCTCGAGCTTTTCCATCTCCGTATAGCCGCTGAACTCCGTCTCTTCCATACGGTCGTAGAGCGGCGCGGGGATCTGGTGCCCGAAGTTGGCCGTACAGACAAAGAGCACCTCCGACAGATCGAAGCCGACGCTGATGTAATGATCGGTAAAGCTGTTGTTCTGCGCCGGATCCAAAACCTCCAGCAACCCCGCCGATGGATCGCCCTGGAACGAGACGCCTAGCTTGTCCACTTCGTCGAGCAGGAAAACCGGGTTCTTGGTACCAGCCCGCTTCATCCCCTGGATGATGCGACCGGGCATCGCACCGACATACGTTCGCCGGTGCCCACGGATGTCCGCCTCGTCGCGCGCACCGCCCAGCGACACCCGCACATATTCTCGGCCCAACGCCCGCGCGATCGATTTCGCCACCGATGTCTTACCGGTGCCCGGCGGCCCCAGGAACAGCAAAATCGGGCCGCTGGCCATCGCCTTGGCCTTCTCTTCCTCGTCCGTGGCCCGCTCACGGCGCATCTTTCCGACTGCCAGGAACTCGAGGATCCGCTCCTTCACATCACCCAGGCCGTAGTGATCCTCGTCAAGGATCACCCGCGCTTCCTCGATGTCCAACCGGTCCTCGGAACGCTTGTTCCACGGCAGGTCCGCGATCCATTCGAGATAAGTGCGGATCACCTGAGCCTCCGCCGACTCGCGACTCACACGCTCGAGCCGTCCCAGCTCCCGCTTGACCTCTTCCTGCGCCTCCTCGGGCAACTCCAGCGCCTCGAGTCGCTCGCGCAGCTCGTCGATCTCGGCGTCGACATCCTCTTCGCCAAGCTCCTTGCGAATCGCTTTGAGCTGTTCCCGCAGGTAGATCTCGCGCTGCCGCTCGCCCAGCTCCTCCTGAACCCGCGAGCGGATGTGCTCCTGGGCTTCCAGCATCGCGATCTGCCGATACAGATGCACCAGGATACGCCGCAGCCGCAGCTCTACGGACGTCGTCTCCAGGAGCTCCTGCTTGTCGGTGGAGCCGAGCTCCATGTAGTAGGCTACATGATCCGACAGGGCGCCCGGCTCTTCCACCGCGCGGATGAAGCGCTCGATGATCTCCTCCGGCACGCCGCGGTGACGGCCGAGCTCGGAGGCCTTCTCGCTGACCTCGCGGAACAGGCCCTGGAAGGCGGCGTCCTCGCTGTTGAGCGGTCCCTGGTCGATGAGTGGCGTCACGACCGCCTCGAGGTATCCGTCGGTGTGCTCGCTGTAGTGCAGCGCTGTGGCCCGCTGCTCGCCCTCGAGCAACAGCTGCAGCCCGCCGGGGAAGCGCTGGACCTGCGCGATCCGGCAGATGACTCCGATGTTGTAGAGCACGTCGGCGGTCGGCTCGTCGGCGTTCTCCCGCTGCGCCACCGCGAAGATGCGGCGGCTCTCATCTCCCGTCTCCAGCGCTCGCTCGATGGCACGCAGCGTCTTGTCCCGGCCTGCGACGATCGGCGCCGTCACGCCGGGAAAGACAACCGTCTCTCGCAGCGGTAGTACAGGAAGCTCCAATCTCTCAGTCATGACCTCTTCTCTATCCGTTTCCCTATCACTCAACGCGAGTATCTCCCCTCTCGTTCCAATCACCAGGGGCCGCGGCCCCATCCCATAGTTTTAAGCTAGGCGCTTCAACGCCATTACGCACCGTCTGTGCCAGCCGATCCGCGCCAGCCTGGCATGATCCTGGGGCCTGGGGGCACCGGAGAACCCTCACACTGCCAACACGGCAGCTGTTCATCGCGAACCCAGCAATCGCATTGTATGTTGCGAGCGATGAACGTTACGGTAACCGGGGCAGCAGGCACGATAGGGCTGGCCTGCGTCCATATGCTGGTCAGAGCCGGCCATCGGGCCCGCGCCTTCGTGCGCAGAACCGAGGAGTTCCGGCGCGTCTGCCGCGAGGACCGGGTAGAAGTGGTTGAAGGAGACATCCTCGACCGGGCCGCCGTGGCTACCGCCCTGGAAGCGACCGACGCGGTGATACATTGCGTCGATTTCCCGCCGAGCCGGTTCTCCCTGAACTTTGACGCATTACAGCACGTGCTGGGCGCGCTGGGAACCGGCAGGCAGCTCATCTATCCTGGGAACGTCTGGGTCTACGGGCCGCCCGAGAGCGAGCGAGTGGGCCCCGATCACCCCAAGGCGAGTCCGGCCCGACTCGGCCAGGTGAAAGCGGATCTGGAGAAGGCCATCACCGCCGAGTGGGGTACGGTCGTGCACCTGCCCGACGTGTACGGCCCTGGTGTCGTCAAAGGCCGGCTGCACGCTATGTTCGACCGCGCTCTGGCGGGCAAGACCGTGTTCATTCCAGGTGACCTCGACCGCCCGCAGGAGTCGCTCTACATCGAGGATGCGGCCCGGGCCCTGATCGCTCCCCTGGGTCGACCGAAGGCGCGGGGCGCTGACTACACGGCCGGCTCCGCACCGATCACGCCCCGGGACCTGGCCGCGCTAGTCTTCAAGAACGCCGGGCGACCGCAGCGGCTGCGCTCGATCCCGATCGGCCTGTGGCGAAGCATCGCCCTCCTGCAACCGGACCGGCGAGCGATGCGCGACCTCTCCTATCTCTACGAGTGCTCTACCCTTCTCGACGGCTCGCTCATCCGCCGCGACCTGGGCTGGATGCCGGAAGTCAACTACGCTGACGGCGTGCGTCGCACCGTGAGGTGGCTGCGCACTCTCGCTCACACTTCCCGCTACAACTAGACGGCGGCCAGCGCCTGTTCCAGATCCGCGATCAGATCATCCGGGTGCTCCACGCCTATGGACAGGCGCACCAGGCCGGGGGTGATCCCCATGCCGGGCTGCTCTTCCACAGGAACGTCGGAATGGGTCATCGTCGCCGGGTGCTGTGCCAGCGATTCAGTGCCTCCCAAGCTTACAGCCAGGTGGATGAGCTTGAGCGCGTTCAGGAACCGAAAAGCCTCCGCCTCTCCGCCCCGCATCTCGAAAGCAACCATAGCGCCCGGCGCGATGCACTGGCGCCGATAGACCTCGTACTGCGGATTGTCCTCCGATATGTGTCCCAGGTATAAGACGCTACCCACTTTCGGGGAATCGGCGAGGAAGTCCGCTACGTAGTGCGCGTTCTTCATCTGCGCGGTCATCCGCATCTTCAGCGTCTCGAGACTGCGGAGCAGCAGCCAACCGGTCCACGGCCCGGACGCCGTGCCGAGAAACGTCCGCATCTGCAGCACCTTGCCCACCAGCTCCTCGGAGCCCAGCACGGCACCGGCGATCAGGTCGCTGTGACCGCCGATGAACTTGGTGGCAGAATAGATGACCAGGTCGGCGCCGAACTTGAGCGGGTGCTGGAAGAGCGGCCCGAGGAACGTGTTGTCCACGGTCAGCACGACCTGGCGGCCATCGCGCGAGTGCTTGCGCGCGAGTTCGGCGCAGTAGGCGATGTCGACGAGGTCGTTCGTCGGATTCGCCGGCGTCTCGATGAAGATCATCCGTAGGCGGTCCGCCAGCGACTTGTCGCTCAACACCTTCTCGACTACTTCGGGCCCTTCAGGGCCGGCCGGAAAGCCCACGACATCGATGCCGAACTGGGGCAGCACGTGCGTGAAAAGGTGCTCCGTGCCACCGTACAGGGGATCGCTATGCAGCAGCACGTCGCCGGGGCGCAGGAACGTGAGGACGGCCGTGGCGATGGCCGCCATCCCGCTGGTGTGAACGGTGGCCGCCTCCGCATCGTCCCACAGCGTCAACCGGTCCTCCAGGATCTCCAGATCGGGGTTGTTGAGCCGGCTGTAAATGAGCCCCAGGCTCTCACCGGGCCGCTTCTCCCGCAGCCCATACGCCAGCTCGAAGAACGCCTTCCCCTCCTCAGCGTCCCTGAAGGCAAACGTAGACGTCTGGAATATGGGGCACTTGATGGCGCCTTCCGACCACTCGGGCCGGTAACCGTAGCTCATCATGAGACTTTCCGGCCGGAGTTTGTGATCCCCTATCTCCCGCCGGGTATACTCCTTCTTCTTCCGCAGCATCTTGACCTCCGAGCTGTTTTCCGGCTGGGGCATCTCGTAATTGTAACGCTTGAGCACCTCGCAAGCACGGCACGTCCCGTGCCCGCACTCCTCCGCACACCATCGCAATTCCCGCTTAGCTTGATTTCCCCGCCCCCCGCTGGTACCCTTTTTCTGCGATGGAAAGTTCAAAGACTTATTTTCGCACCGGTCTGGGGCTGAAGAGGGCTGTCCTTCCCGTCCTCGAGAGTGAGTACCACTCCCGTGTGGTCGACTGGCTGCAGGAGCATGATTACCGCCTTTCCGCGGGTGGCCTGACGATTCGGCTGGCGGAGGAGTTCGGCTACTGCTACGGCGTGGACCGAGCCGTACAGTACGCCTACGAAGCGCGGCACAAGTTTCCCGACCGCCGGCTCTTCCTGGTGGGCGAGATCATTCACAACCCGCACGTGAACAACCGGCTGAGGGAGATGGAGATCGAGTGCCTGATGCCCGGTGAAAATGGCCGTTTCGATTTCGGCGGCATCGAGCCGGAAGATGTGGTGATCATACCCGCTTTCGGAGTGACCACGATGGATTTCCAGGCGCTCCGCGACAAAGGCTGTCTGCTCGTTGACACGACTTGCGGTTCGGTGCTCAACGTCTGGAAGCGAGTCGAGGGCTATGCGCGCGACGGCTACGCCGCCATCATTCACGGCAAGGCCTTCCACGAGGAGAGCAAGGCGACGGCGTCACAGGCCACCCAGTTCGGAGGCGGCGCCTACCTGATCATCAAGGACACAGAGGATGCGCAAATCGTCTGCAGCTACATCGTGAACGGCGGTGACCGCGACGATTTTCTCGAGCGTTTCGGGCACGCCTGCTCCGATGGTTTCGACCCGGCCACAGATCTGGTGAAGGTCGGCGTCGCGAACCAGACGACGATGCTGGCATCGGAGACGGTGAAGATCGCGGAGCAATTCCGGCGGGCGATGGTCGAGCGTTACGGCGCCGAGAACCTCGACGCTCACTACCGACACTTCGATACACTGTGCAGTGCCACGCAGGACCGACAGGACGCCGTGATCAAGATGATGGAATCACCCCCCGATCTCATGATCGTGATCGGCGGCTACAACTCGAGCAACACGAACCACCTGGCCCAGATCTGCGCCCGGCACACCAGGACCTACCATCTCGAGGACTCCACCTGCATCGATCCGGAGAAGGGCACGATCAGCCACAAGCGGGTCGGCACGGACGAACTGGCGACCGAGCGGGATTGGCTTCCGGCAGGAGACATCGAGATCGGCCTCACCGCCGGCGCGTCGACACCGAACAACAAGATCGGAGATGCGGTGGAGAGGTTATTCGCCGCCCGCGGTGTGGTGCTGGAGGAAATCCTCGCAGATCCCGTCGCCTAAGGCGGGTAGCCGCGGCCGCGCAGTACATGCACGGCCCGGCCCAAGCCGATGACGATGGCGTCCACCGCCTGGCGTTGACCATCCGGATTACGAAACGCGGCCCGCACACCTCCCCCGACCTCTTTCGAGTCCAGGGTCATCCTGAGCGCTGTGGCGGTCGCCCCGGCCAGCGGCGACAACGTCGGGCTCGCATCGAGCGCCGCCAGCAACGAGTCGACGGTGAGGATGGCGGCGAGGTCGGGGAGCTTGCTCTCCAGGCTGTCCTGCATCTTCGGGAGCCCTTCCATCTCCACGATCGCCGTGTCGGTGACGGCGCCCTGCAGTTGGGCCCGGAAGCCGTAGTACTCCGGCGGCACGGGCGGCCGCGCGATGGGGCAGGCGACAGCCGACGCCAGAAGGCCGAAGAAGAGCCAGCACACCACGCTCCGCAGCCCCAATTTCGTTAACGCAACCTCCGTTGCTCTGCCGCGTGCACACGCCTAGGTTCACAAGCCGATGAACGACACCCGACCAGCCGGGAAACCGGTATCTGCATGGTGCAGATAATCGGCATCGGGGACAAGCCATCATGAGCGGCCGTGCAACTCGCCATCCCCGGCTACAGCGACGTCAGCACGGGTGGCGCTCGCGTCATCGCCCAGGACGCCGCGCTGCCTTTTGTCCTCGATGCGATCGCCAGTGCGGGAGCGTTATACGACTACGCGGCCCGGCACAGGGACGCTGAAACGATACAGGGCCGCGGAACCGTCTATGTCGTCCCCGGTCCCGGCTCACACCGCTGGGTGGTCCGGCATCTGGCCCACGGTGGCCTACTGGCGCCGGTCACGGGCGACCGCTTCCTGAGGCTCGGCACACCTCGCCCCTTCAACGAGCTGCGCGTCGCCCTGGAGCTCAAGCAGCGCGGCATTCCGACGCCGGCGGTGGTCGCGGCGGCCGTTTATCCCTCAGGCTTATGGTATAGCGGCGAAGTGGCGCGTGAGGAGATTCCAGACGCCATGGACCTGGCCGCCTGTCTCTTCGGCGAGTCCGGGCTCAGCGAGTCCCAACGCCACGACACGCTGGCCCAAGCCGGACGGTTGCTCGGCTCGCTTTACCGCGCGGGGGTGATCCATCCCGACCTGAACCTCAAGAACATCCTCGTGAGCTGGGCCGATGGAGCCCCGAAGGCGCACATCCTCGACCTGGAGAAGTGCCGCATCGTGCCGCACGCTTCCAAGCTGCGGCGCCGGCAGATGTTCTCGCGCCTCCGCCGCTCCGCCCGGCGCTTCGCGGAGCGCACGGGCCGGGCGATCAGCGAAGATGAGTGGGCCTGGTTCTACCAGAGCCTGGTCTTGAAGCTGCGCGAGTAGCGTTTAACGGCCCAGACCGCTCCTCACC
>JAZGAL010000142.1:0-8930 GCA_036475815.1 Gemmatimonadota bacterium | reverse complement strand
TCGTAAGGAACGAACTCGCCGATGAGGAACCCCCTGACGTCGTGCGGCGCGAGGGTCCGCATCATCTTCTCGATCGCTTCACTGATCGCCCCAGGCTGCTTTGGGACGAAAACGATCCCGCCTGCCTCGCTCTTATGGATGATTTCCGGCGAGACGACCTTCACGACAACCCGCTCGCCGGGGAAAGCGCAGAGGTCAACGGTCGAGACTTCGTCCGCGTCACGAACGAACTGGCGGTGAGGCGTGGCGACGCCCATCGCCTCCAAGATCTCCAGCCCTTCGGTCTCGACCAGGATCTCGCGCCCGTCAGCTCGGGCGGACTGGATGATTGAGAAAATCCTCTTCAGGTCCGCGCTTTCTTGCAGGCCAGAGCGGATAGTGTCAGGG
The DNA here is from genome assembly GCA_036475815.1 of Gemmatimonadota bacterium. Taxonomy (GTDB): domain Bacteria; phylum Gemmatimonadota; class Gemmatimonadetes; order Palauibacterales; family KS3-K002; genus JBDHGH01. The sequence continues at coordinate 8,543 of JAZGAL010000142.1, read as the reverse complement.
GGTGCAGCTTTGTTCTCCACCGATCACCGAACACTGATCACTGGCTACTCTCCTCCAACTGCCAGACGGCGTCCAACACCGTCCCATCCACCCACTTGATAACCGCCACGGGATTATCAGTCAGGCGAGCCTTCGCCGGCGGCCCACCGACGATCCTCTCAACCTCGTCCTTGATCTCCTCGATAGGCCGGATGGGCAGGTCGGATCCCTCGAGCCTATCGATCAGATCGGTGCGGCGCGGATTGATGGAAACGCCGCGCTCGCAGATGATGACGTCGATCAGCTCGCCCGGACCGGTCATCGTAGTGACCTCGTCAACGAGGACCGGGATACGGTCGCGGAAGGAAGGCACAGCCAGGATGGTGCAGCCGGCGAAGAGACAGTTCTGCCAGCCGCCGATCCCGTGCAGCAGTACGCCGTCGGAGTGGGTGTTCACGTTGGCGTTGAAGCTCACGTCCACTTCGGTGGCGCCGAGGACCGCCGCATCGACCATCGAGGCGAAGTTGCCCTTGCCGTGGTAGTTGTAGGAGGTGAAAGGCGAAGTAGCCACATGACGGGGGTCGGTGGCGATGGATTCGACCCCCGCGAGGTCGAAGGTCTGGCCGTCGAGGATATAGTCGGTCAGGCCTTCCTTCAGCAGGTCCACCAGGTACTGGGTCGACCCGCCCCGGACGAAGCGCGCCTTCACGCCCGCCTCCTTCATCTGCTCTTTGAGGAATTGTACGAAGGCCAGCGCGATGCCGCCGGCGCCCGCCTGAAAGGAGAAGCCGTCGCGCATGATGCCGGAATCCTCGAGGAAACGCGCGACGTACTCAGCGATGAGCAGGCGTTCGGGGCTCCTGGTGATCTGCGTGGTGCCGGAGACGATCTTCCGCGGGTCGCCGATGGAGTCTATCTCCACAACATAGTCCACGTTGTTCCCCTGGATCTGCCAAGGGACGCAGGGGAAGGGGACCAGATTGTCGGTCACAACGATGACGTAGTCGGCGTAGACCGAGTCGGCGAGGGCGAAGCCGAGGGAGCCACAGGCGGAGGGGCCGTGGGAGCCGTCAGCGTTGCCGAACGCGTCGGCGGTGGGCGCTGCGATCACCGCGATGTCGATATGAACCTCGCCGTCCTGGATCGCCTGCCAGCGGCCGCCGTGCGAGCGGAGCACGCCCATGCCGCGCATCTTGCCGTGCGAGCAATATTCGCCCAGCGGCCCGTTCATGCTTCCCTCGATGTGGTGTACCACACCCCTGTCCATCAGCCCGATCACCGGCTCGTGGCAGGGGAAGGAGGCGCTGGGGAACCAGATGAGATCCTTTACCCCAAGCTCGGCCGCCGCGTCGAGCGCCATCAGCGCCACAACGTCGCCGTTCCGCAGGTGATGGTGCGTGGAGATCGTCATCCCGTCCTTCAGGCCGCACTTCTCGAGAGCGGTCCTGAGGTCGGGAACCCGCTTGTCGCCATCCGGTGGGTAGTCGCTGGCCGAGCGGAGAGGGGGAGCGTGCTTGGAGGCATGTGGCTTGTAGGTCCCAACACCCTGGAACGGTATCTGGTCTTTACCGTTGACGATGTTGGGTACGCTTCGGCCTACCGAGTTCTCGATCAGTTCCGTGTGCTTGCTCATAAAGCGATCAGTGACCGGTAATCAGTGATCCGTGTCTTCGGCTATCAGTCCCATTCGGCGGGCGTTCTGCACGAGACGCTGCGCCCGGAGCACTACTGGCGGATCGATCATCTTTGTCCCCAACCTCACCACGCCCAGTCCTTTCGCCTGCGCTTGATCGAAGGCGGCGACGATCTTCTGAGCCTTCTCGATTTCCTCAGGCGCGGGCGCGAAGGCGTCGTGGATCGGCTGGATCTGGCGCGGATGGATGCACCCCATCCCCTCGAAGCCCAGGCCTCGGGAGCGACGGGCCCAGCTCTTCAAGCCCTCCACATCACCGACGTCGCCGTAGACCGAATCGATGGCCTGGAGGCCCGCGGCGCGCGCCGCGTTGACCAGCCGCGCGCGAGCGTAGTGTGATTCGGCACCTTCCTGCGTCTTTCGTACGCCGAGGTCGGCGGTGTAGTCCTCGAGCCCGATAGTCAGTGCCACCAGCGTGTCCGCTGCGCTGGCGATGGCGAACGCGTTCTCCACCCCGAGCGCCGACTCGATAATAGGCATGAGCCAGATGGCGTGGCCGTCGCCGCCTCGAGAACGGATTCCGCGCATCCGCTCGTCCACCTGCACCACCTGCTCGGCGCGCTCGACCTTGGGGATCAGGATCAGGTCGGGCCCCTCGGGCACCACGGCTTTGAGGTCCTCGAAGCCGAGGGGAAGCTGATTGATGCGGACCATGCGTTCGGCGCCCATGAAGTCGATGCAACGGAGCGCGTTTCGCACGACCAGCCGCGCCGCGTCCTTCTCATCCGGGTGGACCGAGTCCTCGAGGTCGAGGATCACGCCGTCGGGATGATGCAGACCGGCGTTGATCATCAGCGTGGGCTGATTGCCCGGCAGATAGAGGCGCGAGCGCCGCAGTCGATCGCGGGGGCTGGGGCCCTCGCGGGCTATCGTTCGCTCGGGCCGGGGATCGCCCTTACCGCTGGCGCCAGCCCGGCGAGCGGCGGCCTCCACCCGGGCGGCGATGGTGAAGGGAAGCCCACCCTTGTCGTCGATCGCGACGTGGGCGTTCGCGACGCCAAGCTCTCGCAGCACGCGGCCGGCTGTGTCAAGTATGGCATCCCCGTACATCGAGCCGACCTTCGAGTCGAGCTGGAGCTGAAGTCCGCCGGAGCTCGCGAATTCTACCTTAACGTGCAGGTCCGAGCGAACGTCGTCGCCTTGCGGGCCCGCTTCACCGCGGCCTGAGGTTGGTTCCTGAGCGTTGCGGGGCATGGGAACTTTCCTCAGCTCAGATGGCCGATGATCGCATCGGTCATGTCCGTTGTGCTCGCCGCGCCCTTCGAGATCACGTCCGGGCCGCCGGGGATGCGCATCATGTCGTAGGCGCGGACCACGCCTTCCTCGACCACGGCGGCGATGGCGCTGCGGATCGCCTCCGCCTTGCCGGTTTCCCCGATATGGTCGAGCATCATGGCGGCGCTCAGGATCATGGCGATCGGGTTGACGATGGGCGGCTCGAGCCGCTCGTACTTGGGCGCTGAGCCGTGAGTGGGCTCGAATACCGCGACCTCGTCGCCGATGTTGGCGGAGCAGGCGAAGCCGAGGCCGCCGACGAGGCCGGCGAAGCCGTCAGACACGATGTCGCCGAACATGTTGCCGGCGACGATGATCGAGTAGTCCTCGGGGTTCTTGGTCATCCACATCATTTGCGCGTCGATGTTGGTGGACCAGAGCTGAATGTCGGGGAAGTCGGCGTGTACTTCCTTCGCGACCTCTTCCATCATCCCCGAGGTCTCGCGCAGCACGTTCGGTTTTTCGCAAACGGTCACCGACGGATAACCGTGCTTCTTCGCGTACCTGAAGGCCGCCTCCACGATTCTGCGGCAGGCACCGCGTGTGAACACTCGCGTCGATATGGCCAGTTCGGCCTTTGGGACGCCAGCGAAGCTCTTGAACTTTGGATGCGTCGCGATAGCGCTGAGCACCTCGTCAGGCGGGTTCGTCCATTCGATTCCGGCGTACAACCCCTCCGTGTTCTGGCGGAAGATCACTGCATCGACCCTTGGCTCCTCGAAGCCACCGTCGGCTGTCTTGCGGATGAAATTGAGGGGATTCCCGGGGAAGGAACGGCAGGGCCGGATACAGATGTCGAGGTTGAAGGTCTGCCGCAGCCCCACAATGGGGCTGTAGTAGACGTAACCCTTGTCCCGTAGCTCAGGCCTCAGCTCCTTTGCGGCCTGCGTTTTCGGTTTGGAGGTGATGGCCCCGAACAGTCCCAGCTTATACTCTTTCAGCAGATCGAGCGTCGCCTGGGGAAGAGGGTTTCCATCGTTGACCCAGCAATCCCACCCTATCTCCGCGTGTACGTACTCGGCGTCGAAGCCCACTGCGTCCAGAACTCGGATCGCTTCGGGGAGCACCGTCTTTCCGATCCCGTCACCCGGCATTCTTACTATCGTGTATTTTGCCATTCTCCCGCTCGGTTCTTCGATTAGTGGGTGACCCTCACTTCTACTCCAACCCCAGTCTCTTTCTGACCAAACTCTCGATCCCCCCGGCGACCACTAACGACTGCGGTACCGAACCGAGTGGCGGGAAGTGATAGTCGTCATCGCCAAGCGTTGCGGTGCCAGCCGAAAAATCGATCGCGATATCCACGCCGGGTACGATCGTGAGCTCGCCGGCGGCGATGGCATCTGCATAGTCTGCTTTCAGGCGATCGACAAGCTGCGGACACTCGATGCAGACGAAGCCGTTGTTGAACGCGTTACGCAGATATGTCTGTGAGAAGCTACCGGCGATCACCAGTGGTATGCCCGCCGCCTGAAGCGAGGTCGCCGCCTGCTCGCGGCTGGATCCGGTGCCGAAGTTATAACCGCAGACAAGAACATCGCCCGGGCCGACCTTCTCTCTGAAGGCCGGGTCATAGTTCTCCATGACGACCTGCGCCATCTCGTCGCGCGTCATCGCATCTCGATACAGGTAATCCTTACCGTAGATGCCATCGGTGTTCAGATTGTCCTGGGGTAGGAAGGCCAGGCGGCCGCTAATCCGCTCTGGGAAACCCTCCAGGATGTCCACCGTCTCACGCTCAGCGACTGTGCCGGCGGCGAGCGCGCGAAAGGCGTACTCGGGACGTCGCCCGTCCGACGGCCGCGGGCCGGTGATGTAGCCCGCGACCGCGGAGGCCGCCACGACCCGGGGACTGGCCAGGTAGGCCTGCGCATCACGCGAGCCCATACGCCCCTTGAAGTTCCGGTTGGTGGCGGAAATGCCCACCTCGCCGGGTTCCAACAGACCCACACCCAGGCCGATGCACGGGCCGCAGCCTGCGGGTAGGGGACGGGCTCCAGCCTCGAGCAGAACGTCCCAGGCACCGCTCTCCTCCGCGGCTTGCTGGACTTCGGCGCTGGCCGCGGCCACATAGAACTCGACGCCATCAGCGACCTTCTTGTCGCGGATCACCTCGGCCGCCGCCTCCAGGTCCTCCAGGCGGCTGTTGACGCACGATACGAGGTACGCCTTCTGTATAGCGATCCTGTCCTTCTCGATGTCGGCGACCGAGCGCATGACCTGGACGGTGTCGGGTCCGGAGACGTGGGGGCTCACATCGCCCAGATCGAACTCGATCCGCCCTGCGTAAACGGCGTCCGGGTCCGGTCGCAGCGGCTGCTTCGCCCACCCCCCGAGGTCGTCGTCTGTGAAACGATCGAACCCCCGGGAGTCGAGCAGCGCTTTTCTCGCCGCCAGGTACTCGATCGTCACTTCATCTGCCGGGAACCAGCCCACCAGGGCGCCCCACTCGGTCGTCATGTTGGAGATGGCCATGCGCTCGTCCATGCTGAGCGTGGCCACACCAGGCCCGATGAACTCCACGGCCGCATTGAGAATCTCACCCTGGTTGTAGAGGCCGCAGAGCGTGACGATAACGTCTTTGCCCGTGGCGCCATCACGAAGCTCGCCGTTCAGCACCACCTGAATGGTGCGGGGGATCTGCCACCAGAATTCGCCGGTGGCCCAGATGGCTGCCGCGTCGGTGCGCACTACCGGGGTCCCCAGGGCGCCCAGCGCGCCGTACATGTTAGAGTGGGAGTCGGACCCTACCACCAGTGAGCCGGGCACGACGTAACCGTGTGAGACCATGATCTGGTGGCTGATTCCGGTGCCCGCCGGGTAGAAGTCGACGCCTTGCTCCGCAGCGAACGCCTCGATCTCGGCGTACTTGGCCAGGTTGGCCTCCGACTTGTTCTGTATGTCGTGGTCGAGGGCGAAGACGGGCTGCTTTGGGTCATGGATGTGAGTCGCGCCGATCGCCCGGAACTTCTTCATCACGGGCGCCGTGTTGTCGTGGGTCATCACATGCCGGGGGCGCAGGGACACCACGTCACCCGTGCGCAGCGGGCGGTCCGGACCCTGTGTCAGGTGCCCTTGGGCGATCATCTCTACGATCGTCTGGCCCATCGTTCTTCTGACCTCCTCGCCTTGACCGGAAGTACTCATCTGTCCGCCTTGCACATGTCCATCAGCGTCGTCACAGAATCGAGCTGCTCCAGGTTCCACACCGCGTCCTTCAAGCGCTTCCGGGCATCATCGGAGAGGACGGGTGCCGCCAGAGCATCGAACTTCTCCTCGATCTCCTGATCGCTGACCGGATTGCGAGGGTCGCCCTTCGGATAGTCGAGCTGCTCGCTGAACTCCTCGCCATCCGTCGTCGTGATCTTGACGATGACCCGCTGTAGCTCGGGAAACAGCGCCTCGATGTCTGGATCGGCGACGACCTCGACCTTGTTCAGCTGCTCGCGAACCCGCGGGTCCATGATCACGTCCGTCTCGAACTGGGCCGGCGTGACCTGCCGGTATACCAGCGCCGCCGCGATCACGTAGGGCAGGCTGTGATCGGCGGTCTCTTTGCTGCGCGGATCGTACTTGGTCGGATCAGCCAGGATATCGGCCGCGCGGGCCAGCGAGCGGATGTGGACCTTCTCGATCTGCTCGGGCTGGAGCTCGTTCGCCTGCACCAGCTCGAGCACCGCCGATATCGGCGCGTGGGTGAGGGCCTCGGTGGGGAACGCCTTCATTCCGCACCGCTCGATACGCCAGGATTCGCCAAGACCGTCGGTGAGGACCTCCAGCTTCCACTCCGGACCCATGCAGTGGACGAGCCCTTCCTTGCCGTCGATGACGTGCTCGGGACCGGTATAGCCCTTTTCGGCCAGGAGCGCCGCCATGACGCCGCTTTGCGTCGCCATGGGATCAACGGTGTTCTTCATCATGGTGAGCTTGCCGGCAGTAACCGCACCCAGTGTGCAGTGGTGGGATGCGGAGATGCCGATGGCGTGCTGGATCTTCTCCCAGGGGAGCCGCAGCATGCGGCCGGCGACGATGGGCGCGACGAAGGCGGTGAGAGTGGCGTGGTGCCAGCCCCGCTCGCGGATGCCGGGGAACGCCGCCTCGCAAAACCGCATCTCGAACTCGTGGCCCATGATGATCCCGACGATGAGCTCGTCCCCTCCGCTACCCTGGCGCTCGGCGCAGGCGATGGCCGCCGGGAGGATGTCGGAGGGGTGTGATGGGTCCTGCTGCCAGTAGATGTCGTTATAGTCCATCACGCGGACCATGAGAGCGTTGGCCAGCGAAGCAGAGACGACGTCCGTCTTCTTCCCGCTCCCTATAATGGTGGCGGGGCCTGTGCCGGCGATCTCATCCAGCACATCCAGCGCGTGCAGAGCGTCTTCCTGGCGGTAGCCGCCGAAGGCGCAGCCCAACGAGTCGAGCAGATAGCGCTTCGCCTCGTGGACGGCCCTTTCTCCAATGTGGTCATACTCCAGCTCGGCGGCCCAACGAGACATGTGGGCGGTGATCGTATCTGGCATCACTCTCTCCGCGGCCTAGAGGGTCTTAAACGGCAAATAGGTCATGAAATCCGCATGATGCACGATGTACGCTTCGGTACTCCTCTTCACCAGGTCCCCCTCAGCGGCATGCGCAGCGATGATATGGCAAACCTCGTCCGGGACGCCGCACTCTATCGCCAGCGCCACGCCCGTGAACGGGTGCCGCAGCGCCTTCCCCCGGTCACTCTGCTGTGCCTTACCGTCCACCTTCTCGTATTCGAGCAGCTTGCCCACGTCGGCGAGTATGGCGCCGGCGATCACGGTGTCCAAGTCGATCTTCAGCGCCTTCCCCAGGTGCTCCTGCATCGACTCCGCCGCCTTGCGCGCGACGTGCACGACGCAGCGCTTGTGCTCCATGAAGGTGGCCGGGCAGTTGGGCACCAGTAGGGTGAAGGGGATCTCCTCGAGATCGTGGGGCTCGAGCGGGCTCAGCTCGAAGGCCCGGACCCAGGTGCGGGTGACCTGTTCCCGGAGCTCCGGGTTCGCAATCCACTCGAGCTCCGGCCAGAGCTTCTCCACGGCGTCCTTCATGGCATCTCCCTCCTGGGTTCCTGTGCTTCTGTTGCAGGAACCGTGCACCGGCTGCTGCGAGAACTGGAGACAGGCTGATCCCTGGAAACTCGAAATCTATTGGTTCCATTGGGGTCTCGACAGGCGGCGGAGGCGCAGTTCCCGATGCCACCAAAGCCGGGCTCGCCGAGAGGCAGCGAGCCCCATTCCGGGCGCTTCCTGGCGGATCGGCAGATATGAAGCGTTTCTGCGTGCCGTGGCGCGGAGGAGGATGCGAATCGCTAGACGTTACAGTTCTTGACAAGCCGCTGGTATGAGCTATCATGGCGGATCTCCATTCATCACCTACAGGGGAGCATTCTCAGTCATCCACCCATAGCACCTGGAGGGGACGCGTGAGCGACGAGCATCTGCAACCGTCGTCTGAGCAGCCTTCCGACGTCGGGAGTCATCCCAAGGGGACTCTTGCCATCGTCGGGGTATACGGTCTGCTCTTCGTACTGGGCTGGCTGGTGATCTATTTCTTCGTCTTTATCCCACGTGGG
>JAZGAL010000141.1:0-4375 GCA_036475815.1 Gemmatimonadota bacterium | reverse complement strand
TCCCTGCGCCAACGGAAGAGCAGACATACAGCGGACGTGTACTTCTGCGCCTGCCGAAGAGTCTACATAAACGGGCTGCTGAATTGGCTTACCAGGATTCTACTAGTCTGAACCAGTTCGTCGTCGCGGCGGTTGCGGAGAAGGTTGGCGCGACAAACGTAGTTGCGACATTGGTGAGCCGACTTGAACGTCTGGTACCTTCGTTGTGAGTCGGCAATCAACTCGCTGCGGGTTTGGCAAGTTCAACTCCTGTGAGGATCGCCACGACCACTGTCTCTTCGTTGTTTCGACAGCGCTCGCGTACCCCGGGTCGCCGGTTCCTGTCAGTCGTCTTGCCGTTGTCGCTTCTGTGTGGCTGCGAAGGCCGCGGCCCGCGGACGCTTCCTGGCCACATGACCAGGATCGCGGCCGGCGTGTACACGCTGGGGAGTGATTCGGCGGAGCGCGAGCTGGGCTACGAGCTATCTCCGCCGCGGGTGCGCGGCTTCGGCTGGTACGATGCTTGGGAGACGGCGCCGCACCGGGTCCGGATCGGGCCGTTCGCCATCGATCGAGCGCCGGTCACCCAACGAGAGTACGCGGAGTTCATCGCCGCCGCGGGCCGCGAGCCGCCTGGGATCGATGAGGCCTCTTATATAGAGCAGGGGTTCCTGGCTCACTCGTATGACGAGGTCGAACGCTTCCTCTGGGAAGACGGCGCCCCGGATTCCGCGCTCCTCGATCATCCCGTCGTGCTCGTCGACCGTGACGACGCCCGCGCCTACTGCGAGTGGCGCGGCGAGCGCGACGGTCTCGAGCTGCGCCTCCCGAGCGAGGACGAGTGGGAAGCCACCTGTCGCGGCACCGAAGGCCGTACCTTCCCGTGGGGCGATGGCTGGCGGGAGGGCGCGGCGCAGATCCAGTCACAGAGCACCGCTTCCGTCCATGCCCACCCCGAAGGCGCCACCCCCGATGGGGTTCGCGACCTCGCCGGCAACGTCTTCGAGTGGACCCGCTCCGTCATGCCCGACGGCCGCCCGGTGCTCAAGGGCTGCTCCTGGGACGACGCCCCGGGGACCTGTCGCTGCGCCTTCCGCCACGGCCGGCCCGCCTCCTCGCGCCACATCCTCATCGGCTTCCGCTGCGCCGCTCGCTGACTTGCAGTCCAGATTACTCATCACTCATCACTCATCACTCGTCCCTCGTTCCCCCACGTGTGGCGCTCTTCCAACAGCCGAATCTGGAAACGCTCCTAAAGCTCGGAACGGCAACACTTGCGGCCTGGCATGCAAGTCGCTTATCTTAGTGTCGGCTAAACGGTTCCCGCCGCCCGCCGGGCTTGCGCTCGCGTGTGGCGGGTTTTTTGTAAGGCCGCTGACTAGCTCGTGATCTCCCCCTGCCCAGAGCCGTCGGACCTGACGGCGCTCGCTCGTGCCTACATTGAAGGTTGATCTGCATTGACTGAGAAAACCGGTTCTTTCGGTATCAAGGTTCTCGACGATCGTCTGAACGGCCCCGCGCCGGGCGGCATGAGCGTGCTCATCGGTGGCCCGGGCACCGGCAAGACCGTGGCTGCGCTCCAGTTCCTGGAGGAGGGGGTCCGCCAGGGTGGACGGGTGGTCCATCTCACGCAGGCCCGCCCCGAGGACGTGGTGGAGCTGGCCGGCTCCATCGGTATCGACCTGGCCGATCACCTGCGCTCGGGCCGCTGGGTGATCCTGGGCTATCAGCCGGGATTCCGGGAGCGTTATCGCCGGACCATCGAGCCGAGCGAGGTCTTCGAGGAGCTCGAGACCTTCCTGGCGGAAGAAGGCGAGCCCGACAGGTTGGTCATCGATACCTGTGGACCACTCGTGGAGCTGCGCGAGGCGAGCAACGGCGCGGAGCTTCTGGTCGACACCCTGGGCCGAATGAACAGCACTACTCTTCTGACCTTCTCCGCGGAGTACCCGGCGGCCCTGGACAGCGCCTTCGACTTCGTCTCGCAGCGCGCCTCGCTCATCCTGCTCGTCACCATGAGCAGCTCGGGGCGTCGCCAGTTCGTGGTGCGCAAGACGCTCGGCCGCCACGACGTGGCGGGTCCCATCAGCTTCGACATCCGCGATGGTAAGGGCATCGTGCCGTTCGAGCCCGTGCGGCGCGAGCGCTCCAGCGACATGAGGCCGGAGGTGCGTCGCCGGGTCATGCTGCTCGATGTCACCGGCGAGTTTCCTGAGGAGCTGAAGCTCTGGTTCGAGAAGGCGTTCGACCTCTTCTACACTCGTGACCCCGTCGACGCCTTCCCGGAGCTCGCCAGGCGCGAGTTCGGCGTGGTGACCATCCACGTGGATCGGCGCTCGGTGGACCGCGGCCTGCACGTGATGCACCAGCTTCGCCGCGCCGCCAGTCGCCCGCCCATCCTCATCATGTGTGGTTACGACCTGCGCGCCAGCGACCGGGCCCGGGCGTTGCGCTTCGGCGCCGACGACTTCATCTCCGGCGGTATCGTTCCGGAGGAGCTCGCGTCCCGCATCGATGCGCTGCTTCGCCGCGGGCGCACCGCCTTCGTCGAAAAGGAGGATGCCGACCAGCCTCCGCAAACGGCTAAGCCGGCGGCGGGTGTGAAGGTCGACAGGGTCACCGATGTCGTCCGCGCCCAGCTCGATGACCCGGACGCTTCGATCTTCTCACTCGTTCTGCTGCGGCCGACCAACGGCGAGAAGGCGGACGAGCTGGCCCTCCACGTGGCCGAGCAGATGCGCCAGGGTTCGGCCGACCGGTTGAGCGTGGGGGGAGACCGGGTGGAGGTCTATCTGGATGGCGCGCTCGCCACTCACGCCCAACGCTTCCTCGTCCGCGTGCGAACGGGAGGCTGGAGCAAGGTAGCCGCGGTCGTCTACACCGCCCCTACCGATCGGGAAGAACTGCTAAGGGTCATCGACGAGCAGGATGGCTAAGTTTCGTTGGCCGTACTGGGGAGGCTTCGCTACACTCGCCGCCGCCTCTCTGGCTATGCTCTTCCTGTTCATGTTCGGCTTCCTCCCACAGAGGTTCCTGCTCGAGCTCGACTTCGCCGAGAGCGGCTTCGCCTACCCGGTCGTTCACCCGCCGTTACCTGAACCGCCGCCGCCACCACCGCCATCGGCGGCCCGCCGGCCCGTCGCGCGCGGCCCGGCCGAACGCTTCTGGGCGGAGTACGTTCCGCTGGCCCGGGCCGGCGAGGACAGCGCCGCCGCCCGGCTGATCGAGGACTACCTCTCCCGTTACCCGAACGAGCTGGGGGCCACGCTCGAGTACGGCCGCACGCTCTGGCGGCTGGGCGAGCTGGACGCCGCCATCGTCGCCTATCGCCGGGCCATCGCGCGGGGTGCCGACGGCGCGGCGAAGCTGGAGCTGGCACGCCTGCTGGTTGCGGCGCGACGCTGGGGTGACGCCTTGACGGTCTACGCGGAGCTGGCCCGCGGGCGTCCCGACGATCTCGCTCTGCTGCGCGAGTACGCGGAGACGGCGACCTGGGCCGAGCGCTACGGCCTGGCGATCGAGCTGTATGCCGAGCTCGTGGAAGCCGCACCCGATGATCCGGCGCTGCGGCTCCAACATGCGCGCGTCCTCTACTGGGCGGGCCGGCCCGCGCGGGCAGCGGAAGCGCTCGCTGGCCTGCCGGCGGGCTATGCGCGCGCCGGCGTCGACTCGCTGCGCGCCGCCATCGCCATCGCCTTGCCGCCTCCCGAGACGGAAGTGACGCTGAGCCTGCTGGAGCAGGCCCGCGGACTGATGCTGGCCGGTGAGGTCGACTCGGCGCTCGTGCTCTACCGCCTTGAACTGAGTGAAGAGCCGGGCGCCGACTCGTTGCTGCTCGAGATCGCGGACGTCTTCGAGTTCCGGGCGGATTCGCCCGACAGCGCCATGGCCTACCTGCGCGGCTACCTGGCACGCCATCCTGACGACCAGAATGTCCGCCTGCGACTCGCCCGCCTGCTCGCCTGGGACGGCCGCTACGCCGAGGCGGAGGCGGCCGCGTTGACCATCGTGGAGGCGCAGCCGGAGAACGCGGAGGCCCGGGTGCTGCTCGGCGACATGAATCGCTGGAAGGGCGACCGGGATGCTGCGCGGGACGCCTATCGCCGCGCGCTGCAGATCGATCCGTCCCTCGCCGGCGCGACCGAGGGGCTGGCCGCGATCGACGCGCAGGTGAACACGATGCTGGCCGGCCAGGGCACCATCGGACCGTCAGGCTGGTTCGACTACTTCGCCGATAACGACGACTTCAGGCTGGCCCGGTTCAGCGGTGGCTGGACCGGCGGCTCACCCAGAACCCGCTGGGGCGGCGAAGCGGCGCTGGAACAGCTGAGGGGCTTCGGCCCGACCGGGGTGCACGCTGACATGACTGCCGTCGATGTGCAGGCGAGCGGCGAGC